>JALOQF010000412.1 GCA_025459425.1 Myxococcaceae bacterium
CAGAAATACCTGCCGGTGGGATGGACGGCGATCGCCTTCGGCTCGGCCCCCGTCAGGTAGCGCGTCAGGTCCGAGCCCCCCTGGCGCCGCGAGGTCGCCACCCCCGGCACCTGCGCGAGGTCGAACCGCCCGGCATGGGCCAGCCGGGGCATCTGCCGCGGCTGCTGCTCGCCCGACAGGCGGTCGTTCACCGCGACGAGCATGCAGGCCTGCCCATAGGCGAGTTCGCAGCGCTCCAGCGTCATTTCCCCGATGTCCGGCCCATCTGTCACGGCGGTGACGCGCCAACTCGTCCGGCGCGCGGGGGCAACCGCGATGGCCTTCAGCGGGCCGGGCTCGTTCACGTAGAGCAAGGCGATGCGCCGCGCTTCCTCGGCGCCGAGATGCGGGGCGAGCGCGGCGGCAAGGCTCTCCGCGGTGGCCGGCCCGCGCGATGGCGGCGCCGGCCTGGCCGGCTGCTCCGGCGTCGCGGACGGTGCGGGCGCCGTGGCCTGGGGCAAAGCGGCCCGTGCCACGGGCGCGGCCGCCTGGGGAGCCGGCGGGGGCGGCGACGCAGCCGCGGCCAGGTCCCGCAGCCGGTTCTCGGCGAGGTCGCGGAACATGCCGCGCGGATAGCGCGCGACATAGGCCTGCAGGTCGGCCGGATTGCTGCTGCCGCGCACGCTCTCCCAGAAGACGATCTCGGGGTCCGCGATCCGCGGCGCGATGGCGCCGGCGCCTGCGGTGGCCGGCCCCGCCACGGCGGCTGGCACGAAGTAGAAGGCCCCTTCGAGCGCCGAATGCTCCCACGGGACCTGGCGTCCGCCGGTCCCCTCGCGCACCTCGCGCCGCACCTCCGCGAGCATCTGGCGCAACTCGAGCCCGGGGGTGTCGATCCGGCGGAGCAGGGCGGCCGTGAAGGGGCTGTTCCGACCACGTCCATCCGCCGCCACCGTTCCGGGGGCGGTCGAGAAGGCGACGAGCGTGCCGACCGCGGCGCGAAGCTGCGCGAGGCCGGTGCCCACCGCGACGCTGCGGTTGCCGCTGGCGAGCCGGAGGCGGAACGGATTGTCCCGGCAGGCGTCCAGCAGGACGATCGACAGCCGTGCGGCGCCGTCCAGCTGCTCCGAGACGATGTCCATGTCGAGCGCCTCGAAGCGGAGGTCACGCTCGCTTTCGATGTCCGCCTCCACCGGCAGGAGCCAGTTCCGGCCGCCGACCTCGATCGCATGGCCGGCGTAGAAGAACACCGCCGCCTCCGCGCCCCGCGCCGCCTGGCCGAGCCGCCGGAGCGACTGTTCGAGCCGCGTCCGGTCGGGATCGAGCACGAGGTCCGTGCGGAAGCCGAGCCGGGTCAGGGCCTCGGCCATGTCGCGTGCGTCGTTGGCCGGATTCGCCAGTGGCGGAACGTGCCGGTAGTCGCCGATGCCGACGACGAGGGCGACGCGCTCGGCGTGCCCTTGCGCGGGCCAGATGGCGGCAAGGGCCAACATGGCGATGATCGCGACCAGTCGCCGCATCCTCGGGTACCTCTCGGTGCTGCGAATGCGCCTCAAGGCTGGCGACTCGGGAGAGCTCCTCGACCGCATCGAGGCCGAGGTGAAGCGCATCGACGAGATCGTCCGCGGGCTGCTCGAGATGGGGCGCCCCTCACGGGGCAAGGCGCAGCCGCTCCTCGTCGGGCCGCTGATCGACGCGTGCGTGCGCATGGTGTCGTCGGCGCGCGACGCGCAGGGGCTTCAGGTCGAGGTGAGCTGCCCGCCTGAGCTCTATCTGCGCGCCGAGCCCGGGCCGCTGTCGCAGGTGCTGGTGAACCTGCTGCTCAACGCCGCGCAGGCGATGGGCGGCGCGGGCCGGGTACGCGTCGTGGTCGAGGCGAGCGCGCCGCAGGGCACCATCGCCGTCGAAGACGAGGGGCCGGGCATCGCGCCCGAGGTGCTGCCACGGCTCTTCACGCCCTTCTTCACCACGAAGCCGCCCGGCGCCGGTACGGGCCTGGGCCTCGCCGTGTCCCGGCACCTGCTGGCGCAGTTCGAAGGGCGCCTCGACGCCGCGAACCGCACCCCTGGGCCCGGCGCGCGCTTCGTCATCACGTTGCCGAGGCCGTGAGGCGAACTCGAAACGGGGCCGCGCCTCGCCTATGTCGACTGCATGGGCACCCTGCGGACGATCCTCGTAGCCGACGACGAGCCCTCGATTCGGCACGTGCTCACCCTCGTGCTGGCAGAGCACGGCTACGAGGTGCGGGCGGTGGCCGACGGAGAAGAGGCGCTCAAGGAGCTGCAGGCGCGCCCGTACGACGTCCTCGTCAGTGACGTCCGCATGCCGAAGCTCGACGGGCTGAAGCTGCTCGAGCAGGCGATGGCGCTGCACCCCGAGCTAACCGTGCTGGTGATGAGCGCCTACGGGTCGAAGGATCAGGCCCTCGAGGCCGTCGGCCGGGGCGCGTACGACTTCCTCCAGAAGCCCTTCAAGCCCGAAGAGGTGGTCTTCACGCTGAAGAAGGCCGAGGAGCGCATGCGGCTGGTTCGCGAGAACCGCCGGCTGCGGGCCCCGCAGGGCAGCTCGACGCTCGAGCAGATGCTGGGTGACAGCGAGGTGATGCGGGCGCTGAAGAAGCAGATCCACCGGGTGGGGCCGGTCAACAGCACCGTGCTCATCACGGGTGAGTCCGGCACCGGGAAGGAGCTGGTAGCGCGCACGCTCCACGAGCTGTCGCCGCGGGCCAACGAGCCCTTCGTGACCGTCAACTGTGGCGCCATTCCGTCGGGGCTGATCGAGAGCGAGCTGTTCGGGCACGCCCGGGGCGCCTTCACCGACGCGCGCACGGCCAAGCGGGGCCTCTTCTCCGACGCGCACAAAGGCACCATTCTGCTCGACGAAGTGGCGGAGCTGCCGCAGGCGGCGCAGGTCAAGCTCCTGCGCGTGCTGCAGGAGGGCGAGGTGCGGCCGGTGGGAGAGAACCGCGTCGAGAAGGTCGACGTCCGCGTGGTGGCCGCGACGCTGCGCGATCTGCCGCGGCTGGTCGAGCGCGGCGAGTTCCGCGAAGATCTGTACTTCCGGCTCAACGTCGTCCAGCTCCGCGTGCCCCCGCTGCGCGAGCGCAAGGACGACGTGATGGCGCTCGCGCGCGTCTTCGTCGGTCGGTTCAACCGAGCCTTCAACCGCGCGGAGCCGATCGTCGGCATCTCGCCCGAGGCCGAGGCCGCGTTGACGTCGTACGCGTGGCCCGGAAACGTGCGCGAGCTCGAGAACGCCATCGAGCGGGCCGTGCTCCTGTCGGAGTCGGTCCAGCTCGAGGTCGACAGCCTGCCGGAGCGCGTGGTGCAGCGGCCGAAGGGGCCCGCGCCCGCGGCAGGGGCGTCGCTGCCGGAGCCCCAGACGTTCCAGTACTCGCTCAAGCGGGCGCAGCTCGAGCTCGAGCTGCGCTTCATTCGTGCGGCGCTGCGAAAGACCCGGGGCAACCGCACGAAGGCGGCCGAGCTCCTCGAGATCAGCCACCGCGCGCTGCTCTACAAGATCAAGGACTACGGCATCGACCCCGACGCCGAAGGCGCCCTCGGCGAATGAGGCCTCCCACGAGTGGACGGGCTGATCCACCAGCCATGGTGGTGGGCTCCCGACCACACACCTCGGCCAGTATACCTACATATCTTTGACATATAATTATGGGGTCAAAGGAAGATCACTTCAGTTGACAGGCGACGTCGACGCCGCCAGACTTCGTGATCGATGAGCGCGAATGACGACGGGGGAGCGGGGCGGCGGAACAACGTCCAGGTCCTGCGCGAAGAGCGGCTGCTGTCGAAGGCCGAGCTGGCGCGCCGTGCGGGCGTCTCGGTGTTGACCATCGACCGGGTGGAGAAGGGTGCGCCGTGCCGGCTCGACACCAAGCGAAAGATCATTCTCGCGCTGGGCCTGAAGGTCACCGACAAGGATCAGGTGTTCGAGGAATGATCCGCCGGTTTTTTGGACGGGCCCCGAACGGGCTCTAGGCTTTCACGACACGCCGCAGAACGAAGGACGAAGGAGCCGCGACGCGATGGCGAAAGGCAAACTGGCACTCGGGCTCGACATCGGTTCGTCCGGCGTCAAGCTCATCTCGCTGAAGGAGAACCGCCGCCGCGGCGAGGTCGTCTATGCGCTGCAGAGCTTCGGCATGAAGCCGCTGCCGCCCGAGGCGATCGTCGACGGCGCGCTCATGAACTCGACGGCGATCGTCCAGGCGATTCAGGAGCTCGTCGGCGAGCTCAAGCTCCGCCACAAGGAAGTGGCCATCGGCGTCAGCGGCCACTCGGTGATCATCAAGAAGATCTCGATGCCGCGCATGTCGCAAGACGAGCTCGAAGAGGCGATTCAGTGGGAAGCCGAGCAGCACATTCCCTTCGACATCAAGGACGTCAACATCGACACCCAGATCCTCAAGGCCGACGCCAACGATCAGACCGGCCAGATGGACGTGCTGCTCGTCGCCGCCAAGAAGGACATGATCAACGACTACACGCAGGTGGTGACCGAGGCCGGGCTCACCCCCATGGTCGTCGACGTCGACGCCTTCGCGGTGCAGAACTCGTTCGCCGCGAACTACGAGGTGCCGCAGGGCGAGACGGTGGTGCTCATCAACGCCGGCGCGGCGGTGGTGAACATCAACATTCTCTCGCAGGGGGTGACGGTCTTCACCCGCGACGTCACCATCGGCGGCAACCAGTTCACCGAAGAGATCCAGAAGCAGCTGTCGGTCTCGTACGAAGAGGCCGAGGCGCTCAAGGTCGGTGGTGGGCGCGGTGACGCCGACGCCGTCGTGCCGCAAGAGGTCGAGAAGGTGATGGGGCAGGTGGCCGAGCAGGTGGCCGGCGAGATTCAGCGCTCGCTCGACTTCTACGCAGGCACCGCCGCCGACGCGACCTTCTCGAAGGTGTACCTGTCGGGGGGCACGGCCAAGGTGCCCGCCCTCTTCAAGACCATCGAGTCGCGTGTCGGGGTGCCGGTCGAGATCCTCCAGCCGTTCAAGCGCATCGAGATCGACAACCGCAAGTTCGACCCCGCGTTCATCATGGACGTCGCACCCCAGGCCGCGGTGGCCGTGGGCCTCGCCCTGCGCAAGCCGGGCGACAAGCTGGGCTGAGAGGAGGTCACCGACACCATGTCGACGATGATTCGAATCAACCTCCTGCCGGTGCGGCAGGTGCGCAAGCGGGAGATGGGGCGCCAGTTCCTGGTGCTCGCCGCGGGCGCGCTCGTGCTGGCGCTCGCCGGAAACTACTACTGGCTGTCGACCCGCGAGGCCGAGCGCGACCGGCGCGCCGAGGGCGTCGCGGAGCGGCAACGACAGATCGACGCCCTCGACAAGCAGATCGGCGAGGTCAACGAGCTGAAGAAGCGCAAGAAAGAGGTCGAGGACAAGCTCGGCGTGCTCGACAAGCTGCGCAAGCAGCGCTCCGGGCCGGTGCGGCTCCTCGACGCCATCGCCTCGGTGATCCCGAAGAAGGTGTTCATCAGCGACTTCGACGAGAAGTCCGGGGCGGTGAAGGTGGTCGGCGTCGGTGAGAGCCTCGAAGACGTCGCCGAGTTCATGCGTGGCCTCCAGAACGTACGCTGGACGCCGAAGGGCATGGGCCGGGTTGTCGAGCAGAAGCGCGACGCGAAGCAGGCGCGCATCGAGCTGCTCTCGGGTGAGCAGGCCATCGAGGACTTCGAGGTGCGCGAGCTGTCACCGTTCTTCACGAACATCGAGCTGAAGTCGAGCGAAGCCGGAAGCGACAAGACCGGAAAAGCGACGGTCAAGTTCGAGCTGAGCATGTCTGCCAACTACGCGACGTGAGCCCATGGAACAGATCCTCGAACGCGTCAACAAGCTCCCCATCGCCGCCAAGGCCGGCATCATCGTCGGTATTCTCATTCTGGCCACCGCAGGCACCTGGTTCGGTTTCGTCGAGGCCGTCGAGACCGAGATCGAAGGCCTGATCACCCAGCAGGCGGCGCTCGACCAGACGTACGCCGAGAAGAAAGAGGTCGCGGACAACCTCATCGAGCGCCGGCGCGAGATGGATCAGCTCGAGCGCAA
>JALOQF010000413.1 GCA_025459425.1 Myxococcaceae bacterium
GCTCCAACTGGTCGCGAGAGCGGAACAAACCGGAGTCGTTCGCCATGTGAATCATCGCCATGAATCGCAAACCCCACGGGTTTCCGTTCTTCTCATCGTCTTCCCGCCAGAGGACACCGGCTCGCCGGTACATCGCCAGGTTCAGGTCTGCATCGCGTCGCGATCGAAACGTGGGGCACGTCTTCGTGTTCGGGTTCAGCGTCTCGAAGTCGGCCGGGCTCAGCGAGTAGTGCCTCTCCCGGTCCGCCAGCATTGCGACGTTGCGATTGGCGAACGAGATATCCGCGACGGCCACACCTCCGGCTGACCCCGTCACTGTGATGAGAACGAAGCGCACTCGGTGGTCGATGCCAGGGAAGATGAACTCCTCGTTCTCGAACTCGGCTAGCGCCACAAGGGCGGAGTCGGCAACGAGCTTCTGGAAGTACGCCTTCGTGGTGTCGTCGGTGGCAAGGCCAGGAGGGGTGATGAATCCGGCGCGGCCACGAGGACCCAACGCAGCCCGGTTCTGTTCCGCGAACACGGCATACGTGTTCACGTCACCTTTCCCGCACAACGGGTACCGACCAGACTGACGAATGAAGTGGCTCTGGCCTTCGGCTTCCCGGCTTGCACCGACCCAATCCCTCCACAACTGCGGGTCCTCTTCCGGCAGTTTGGCAATGAGCTTCTTTCGCTTCGCGGAGTTCTCCGCTGAGGCGATGGCCTCGCTCCGTGACGCGAAGAACTCCTGCTCCTGGAGCTTCACACGCTCCCACGGCGGGTTGCCGAGCACGACGTCAAACCCGCCGCGCGCGAAAACCTGAGGGAAGGCCAGCTGCCAGTGGAAGAATCCGTACTGCCGCGCCAGCCGGTCAACCTCGGCAATGGTCAACTCGTCACCGTGCTTGAGGCTCTGGAGCCCCTTGTCCGATGCCGCCAATCGCCGACGCACAACGGCTGCGTTCTCGTTCGCGCGGAGCCTCCGCCACACGGCATTCGTCGGTGCGCTCTCTGCCAGCGGGTCCGGCATCGTCGGCTTCGGCCACACGAACGCCGCACACCAGGCGTCGGCGACGAGGACCTGATGCGCGAAGGCGCTCGACTCCAGGAGCGCTGCGAAGTCGGCCTCCTTCTTCGCGAGGGCGGTGACACTCTCGTCGCCAGCCCTATCGAGGGTCCGGGCGGCCTCCTCAAGTGCCTTCTCGGCTTGCGCGGAGCCTTGAAGGTTGAACCCCTCCTGCTTGGCCTCGACCTTGTTCCGCCTCTTCAGGGCACTCGCCGTCTTCTTGTCGTCCTCTCCGATGGGAGCCCACGCCTCATCCGGGATGCCCTTGTCCATCAACCCTGGCATCGTGCCCAGGAGCGCGTTGCCACATTGCACGTGGGAGTCGAGGAAGCCGAGTGGGAGGCCCGGCTCAACGGCCTCCATCCACAGGCCCACCTTGCACAGCTCGACGGCGAGTGGATTCAAGTCGACGCCGAAGATGCACCGGCTCACGACCCGACGAAGGGCGTGGCGGTATTCCTTCGGTGACGCGGTGCCTTTCGCCTCGTGCTGTGCAACCCGGGCGGCCAAACGACGAGCGGCTGCCAGAAGAAAGTGCCCGCTCCCGCACGCGGGGTCGACGATGGTGAGCTCCAGCAGCGCCTCGGCCTTGGCGCTCGGCCGGCTCGCTTCGGCCCGTTCCATGACCGGGTTCAACGCTGAGTCGAGGAGGACCTGCACCAGACTGTCCGGCGTGTAGTAGCTGCCAGACGTCTTTCGGGCGTTGCCCTTACCTTCCGCGCCCTCGGCGAAGGTGAACTCGCGGCCCTCTTTCGTCAGGCGCGGCGTCAGCTCGAGCAGGCTCTCATAGACGCTGCCGAGTTCCTCCGGGCCCATGTCACGCCAGTTGACGCGCGTGAGCCCACCGTCGGTCTGAATCCACGAGAGTCGCCGAACGGCATCGAGGAGGTAGCGGTTCTCGATTCGCGCGGCGTCGAGGTCGGGACATTGCGTAGGAGCGAAGATGCCTGCCAGCGCTGGAAGCCCCAGTGCTGGTTGCCCCGTCGCCAGACCCCGGAACACGATTTTCACCGCCTCCCAGGCATCGTGGTGTCGGTCGTAGGCGCTCCGTCGAACCACTCGCTCTCGAAGCCCACGCAGCGAGTATCCACCCGCGTAGAGCTGCTTCGCTGGGTCCGGCGTTCCGTCCGGGTGGAGCAGGCCGCGCTCCTCGACCGTCAAGACGAAGATCAGCCGGTACACGACTCGGAGGAGCTGTTGGAAGTACTCACGCTCCGTCAGCGTGCCGTTCTGAAGCGCCAGTCGAAGCGGCTGGTGTGCAAGGAATCCCTGGCCGAGCCTTCGAAGGGCTGCCTCGACACCGTCGCGCAGTTCTGCGCGCGCGCGGGTTCCTTCCTCGCGGCCGAGCGATCGCCACTGTTCCAGCGGGCATTCCGCCGGTGGCTGACCCGCTCGCCCGAACCGTGACTGGTGAATGAGGAGCCAGAGCGCCGCGAAGTCGGAGAACCGGCCTCCAGTGAAGATGGCCTGCAGGTCGGCCTCGAGCCATGCGGGCCGGGTGAGGCTGACGTTGTCGCGCACCACGCGGAGGGTCAGTCCGTCCGAGACGACGCCCCACATCGCGCCTTCACTCGCGTTCAAGAACTCCTGGCAGAGGCCGAACGGTGTGCGGCGCCGGGTCTCATCACCGAAGGCCTCGGCCAGCTCATCGAGTGCGCTGTCCTTTGCACCGACAGGAAGCGGTGTCGCGATGACGACTGGCACCTTGCCGTCGAGCGCCGTCCAACCGAGTGGGTATGCGCGGTCGCCAACGTTGACGGGCTCCACCTTCTTCAAGGACTCGAAGCCGAACACCTTCGCGAGCAGTTCGGTGACGAAGGTCTGTGCTGCGAGTGGGGCATCTGCTCCAGCCGCCCGGCTCGCGGCGAAGTCACGCCACTTCGGCTCGGCAATGCGCCAGTAGCGGCCGATCTCGTCTCGAATCTGCAAGCCCTTCTCAACGCCGTAGTCCGCGGCGGTTTGCTGGGGCGCCTCGAGCTGCGCAACCTTCGCAAGCCACTCCGGGGACAACAAACCCCCTTCGATCGACAGCGCTTCGAACGCCAGCTGTGTCTCGCGGCGAAGACGGCGCGCCATCACTTCACCTCCGGGAGGAGTACGTAGGCACCGATGACGTCGGCGGGCAGGAGCGCCTTCACGGAGTAGCTGCCGCGGGCATCTGCAGCTTCACGAACCCGTCGGTGGTCCGAGAGCAGAGTTTCAGCGCGACGGGTCGCGACGTCGTTCAATTGGGGCCGCGTCGCCTCGACGTGGGCGAGTGCTTTGGTGAGCTCGCGGTCACGAACGTGAACGGGTGGGTCACCAGCGGCAGGAACCGAGAGCAAGGTCGAAACCTCGGCCCCTTCGCGTGGCGTTCCGGCGGCGCCGAACGCTACGGCCACGGACTCCTCCACCAGCAGGGTGCTCGTCTTGCCGCCCTTCGCCGTCGACAGCTGGTGCCTCAGGCGAAGGAGGACGACCGTGGTGCGCTCCTCGACTGCCGGGGAAACCCAGCATCCCACCCGGCCGAGCACCGCGGGGTCGGTCGAGACGTCGTCTCCGGGAAGGGCGAGGCTTCGTTCGAGCAACGTCTCGGCGAGAATCGCCACCAGTGGGTGGGCGCGTTGAACCAGGCGTCGGTGTTCACTTCCTGGTGGGTTGAAGTCGACGAGTTGGCTCCCGGTGAGCCCCTCGTTTTCGAGGCGCTCTTTGACCTCAGGCGGCAGCGAGGCCAGCTGAATCCGGACGCCACGCTTGAGCTTCTCGGGTGCCGCACCCAGACGAGTCGCTGCTCTTGAAACGAAGCGTTCGACGTCCTCACGGCCGCCGATGGCCTCTCTGATGCGCTCGTATTCCGGCAGCACATCCCCGGGTCGGAGCCGGCGTTGCGCGAATACCGTCCGGTTCCGCTGCGCTCGTTCGGCGGCGCTCTGCCACGTCGTGTCGATGACAGCTGCGGGGTCGCCACCGAAGTCCATCACCGCCTGTTTCCCGCCTCGTTTGTGCTTCAGGAGAACGGCCTTCATCAGCGCCTGCGTGAGCGTGTGGCCTTCGTCTGGGAGCGGCACGGGCACGCCCAGCTCGCGACGAATGCGCTCGGCTTTGCGCAGAATGACCTCGAGCACGGCCCCGTCGACGGGGTTGTTCTTGCCGTAGAGCAGGGTGGCACGCACGACACGCCGAGTCTGTCCGTAGCGGTCCACGCGGCCTTCCCGTTGCTCGTGACGCATCGGGTTCCAGGACAAGTCGTAGTGAACGACGGCGTTGAAGGTCTCTTGAAGGTTGACGCCCTCGGAGAGGCAGTCAGTGGCGACGAGCAGCACCTTGCCTTCGACTTCGCCGAGATCTGCGACTGCCTTGCGACGCTCCTCCTGGGGCAGGTCTCCGGTGATGACCTTCAAGGTGACATCCGGGAACTGCGCCGCGAGCTGTTCACCCAGGTAGTGCGCTGTAGCGATGTAGCGACAGAAGACGACCGGCGCGAACTCCTCGGCGAGCAACTCCTTCACATGGCCCACGAGGCACTTCAGCTTCGGATCGCCGGCCTGCCCACTGAGGTCCTCGGCCTGGTCAATGAGCGCCTTGAGGGCCTTGTCCTCATTGGCCGCTGGCGGCTCGAGGTCGTCGTCGGGGAGCGCGTCGTCGCCTCCGTCAAAGAGCCGCTCCTCGAGGTCGCCTTCGGCATCGTCACCCGGGGCTGCATGCGTTCGAAGGGCCTGTACGGCCGCACGAGGGCTGGACGCCACGCATCGCATCAGCGCGAGGGTGCCCCAGAAGTTCAAACGCTGACGCCGCGCGTCGCCTCCGGCCGACTCGATGACCGTCGCGCAGTAGTCGAGTACCGCATCGAAGAAGCGCTCCCAGGCGCCCGTGAGGGTGTAGGTGAGTTCTTTCGTCTGGCGATCGGGGAAGAGCTCGCCTTCGCGCCACTCATCGAGGTCCGGTCGACGCCGTTGAACGAAGTGCTTCGCAAGCCGCTCTCGCAAGGCGTTCCGGTCATCACCTTGCGCACCTTCGAGCTGATGGAAGTCGGGATGCAGCAGGCCCAAGAGCCGGAAGAAGCCAGCCTCGTCGCCGCTGTGGGGCGTCGCGGTCAGCAGCACCATGTGCCGGTCGGCTCGTTGGGACAGGGCCCGGAGCAGCTCGTACCGCTGATGGCGGCCCTGCCCGGTTGCAGCGCAGGTGTGAGCTTCATCGACGATGACGAAGTTCGGGCAGCTCCGGAGGAACTCGTCTCGGCGATTCTGGCTCTTGATGTAGTCGAGGCTCACCACCGTGTAGGGGTGCACCTCGAAGAGGCTGGTCGTCTGAGGAATGGCCTTCTCGAGTCTCGATGCAGTCGCCGCCGTCACGGCCACGGCCCGGAGGTGAAACCCGGTGTCGAGTTCGTGTACCCACTGCTCGACGAGGTGCGGGGGGCAGAGGACGCTGAATCGGTCGACGTCGCCACGGTCAAGGAGCTCGCGAACGATGAGCGCGGCCTCAATCGTCTTGCCGACGCCAACGTCGTCCGCGATCAGCAACCGGACGGTCTCCTGGCGAAGCGCCATCATGAGCGGAACGAGCTGGTACGCCCGTGGCTGGACCGAGATCTGCCCGAAGCCACGGAACGGTCCCGCTCCACGACGCATCGACAGGGTCAACGCATCGCGAAGCAGCTGCGCTCCGTCCTGGCTCGCCCGTTGAACGAGGGTCGGCATCGGGAACGCGGCGTCGACGACCGGCTCGGCTTCGAGGGGCGCATGAATGAGAAGCGCATCGTCTTCGCTCCCAGCCACAGGCCGAACACGCAGCGTCTCGGCGGTGCTGCCGTTGAGCACAATCCATTCACGTCCGCGCGCGCGGACCAGACTTCCGGGGCTCCATGTTGCCGTCGTCATGCTTCGAGTCAGCCCTTCCCCAACGCCTTGGCCAGTTCGTCGAATGAGGCCTTCCAACTGCGCTCGTCCTCTCCGAAGAGCACGAGGGTCATCGAACGTGCCTCGAAGCGAGCCTTCATCTCGTCGGAAGGA
>JALOQF010000414.1 GCA_025459425.1 Myxococcaceae bacterium
GCGACCTCACGGGTACGCCGACGGGGACCGACGGCGCTGGGGTGCGCGCCTTCACCGTCGTGGCAGACAACGGTGGCCGCCAGGCCGTCGCGCGGCTCGTGATGCGGGTGCTCCCGGCGACTTCGCAGGTGTCGATCACCTCGCGCGTCGTACCGGCGATCGTCAACAGCCCGGGCGCCGTCGTGCAGTACCCCCTCGGCGCGGCCGGTGGGTCTCGCCCGTACACCTGGCGCGTGGCCGCCGGCACGTTGCCTCCGGGGCTCTCGTTCAACGCCGACGGTGTGCTCGGTGGAGCCCCGCGCGCGGGGACGCCCGATGGCGTGTCGACCGTCACCGTCGAGGTTCGTGACGCCACCGGCGGCTCCGACCGGGCGCAGGTTCAGCTCCGGCTCGTCGCGTCGGGCGCCATCGTGCTCCAGACGACGCAGCTCGCCGACTCGCTGACGGGCGCCAACTACACGCAAGACGTGGCGGTGCGGAACGCCGATGGCAGCATGCTCGCCAAGCCGCTCAAGTGGACGGTGACGCCTGGTGGGCTTCCACCCGGCCTGGTGTCGACCGAAGAGTCCGAAGTGCTGACGCTGTCTGGCCGCCCGACCCGCGCGGGAACCTACACCTTCACCATCTCAGTCGAGGACGCCCGTGGCCGGCGCGACAGCCTCGACTACACCATCACCGTGTACACCAACCGCTTCCGCATCCTCGTGCAGAACCTCCCGCAGATCGTCAGGCCGGGCGACTCCGTCTCGGCGTCCTTCTCCACCGCGCCAGCCGGCGCGGTGCGCTGGTCCATCGCCAATGGTGTCCTCCCCGCGGGGTTGAGCCTCATGCCCGACGGCACGCTGACCGGCGCCGTCGAAGACCTCGACGCCAACCTCGGTACCTTCTCGTTCGTCGTCGAAGCGAAGGACGACACCGGCGCCTCGGGCCTGGCGGCCTACGGCATCATCGTCGAGCGTGCGCCCCGCCGCATGGGCTGCAGCACCGTCGACGCCGGGCCGTTCGGCGCGCTGCTGGCGCTGTTGTCGCTGCTGTGGCGTCGCTCCCGCCGGAGAGCGCTCCCGTTGGTGGCGGCCGCCGCCGTCGCCGTTCCCGCCGTGGGCCTGGCCCAGACGTACCAGGTGAGCGGGCCGACCCCGACGCCGTTCCAGGCCCTGCCGAGCACTCGCACCGTGGTGACAGCACCCGCCAGCGTCATGCTGCCGTTCACCTTCCGCTTCGGAGGCACCGACTACACGTCGGTCGGCATGACGCGCTTCGGGTACCTGGCCCTGGGCAGCTCAGGCCAGACGTCGAGCAGCAACACGTCGATTCCCCACAACACCTCGAGCACCTTCACGCCGGGTATCTTCCTCGCCCCCTGGTGGGACTCGATCACCACCGCGACCGGGACCACCCAGAACTTCGCGTGGACCGTCACCGGGACGGCGCCCAACCGGATCGTCGCCTTCGAGTGGCGCGACATGGTCATTCTCAGCACCAACACCCAGCGTTTCACGATGCAGGTGCAGCTGTTCGAGACGAGCAACCAGATCCGGTTCAGCTACGGCTCGGTGCAGCCGCAGGGCACGGCCTCGGCGTCGATCGGCATTCAGTCGGCGCTCAACACGGGCGTGGCGGGCGTGACGTGTGGCAGCGCCGGCACCTGCGCGGCGGCCGACTGGCCGAGCAACCAGGCCATCGACTTCTTCCTCCCGGCCGACCTGCGCGTGGGGCGCCTGGCGGTCGACCAGACGGGCTACGCGGGTGTTCGGTACGGCGCGACGGCCTTCGTGCGCAACGACGGCGGCCGGGTGGCCACCAACGTCACCGTGCGGTTCTACCTCTCGACCGACGCCGTGCTCGACCCGATGACCGACACGGTGATCGGCGACGCCATGGCGGCGACGTTGCCGGTGGGCGTCGAGACGCCCGTCGTGCTGCCGGGGAGCCTCCCGTCCACCTCGACGCCGGGCAACTACTTCGTGCTGGCGGCCGTCGACCCGGCCAACGCGGTCTCCGAGCTCGACGACGCCAACAACGTCAGCCCCCCGGTTTCGATGAGCATCGGGCAGCCGCGGGCCGATCTGTCGGTCAGCAACGTGACGGCCCCCGCGACTGCGGCGCCCGGCGCGATGGTGACGGTGTCGCGCACGCTGGCGAACGTGGGCAACGCTGCGGCTGGAGCGTTCAAGTTCACCTGGCTCCTCTCGGACAACAACGTCATCAGCATCTCGGACCGCGCGCTGACGCCGGTCGAGACGAACCCCGGCCTCATGGCGGCGGCGTCGGACATGGGCGGCGCGATGCTCGCGCTCCCGGCCGATCTCACCGCCGGCACGTACTGGCTGGGCGTGTGCGTCAACTTCGATGGAGCGAACGCGACGGGCGGGTTCCAGATCGACGAGATCACCGTCACCAACAACTGCGCGGTGGCCCAGGCCGGCACGGTGGTGTCGACGGGGGCGCTCACGGTGCTCACCACGACGCTGCCGATGGCGACCCAGTACGCGCCGTACGGCTTGCGGCTGCGGGCGACGGGTGGCTCCGGTGCGGTGACGTGGAGCCAGACGGCGGGCTCGCTGCCGCCGGGCATGGCGCTCAACCCCGACGGGCTCCTCACCGGAGCGCCGGCGCGCACCGGGTCGTTCAGCTTCCAGGCCACCGCGACCTCTGGCACCGCGACGGCCCAGCAGATGTTGAGCCTGCAGGTCTCTGGCGGCTCGTTGCCGCTCGTCATCGTCGACCAGGAGCTGCCCGGCGCCGAGTTTGGCCGGGCCTACTCGGCCCCGCTCGTCGCGCTCGGCGGCAAGCCCCCGTACCAGTGGGCGCTGAGGGCGAACGCAGTGCTGCCCGACGGGCTCGCGCTCGCGCCCGATGGCTTCATCGAGGGTCGCGCGACCGAGTCGGGTGAGAAGCTCTTCGAGGTCGAGGTGACGGACAGCGAGGGCACGAAGGTGGCGCGTGAGCTCCGCGTCCGCGTGGTGAACCCGACGACCCTGTCCATCGGCACCACCGCGCTCAGCCGCGGTGCGCTCCGCCAGAGCTACCTGCAGAAGCTCGTGGTGGTGGGCGGCCGCGCGCCGTACCAGTGGTCGGTGACGCGCTTCCAGCAGCTCCCACAGAACCCCACGGAGCAGCCCGGCGCGGTGCAGATGGGCCTGCCCGAGAACTTCGGCCTCACCATTCAAGACGGCGTCAACGAAGACTTCTTGTCGGGCACGCCGCGGCAGGCCGGGCTCTTCGCCCTCACCCTCAAGGTGGTCGACGGGGCGGGCACCGAAGACACCGTCTCGCTCACGCTGCTGGTGGCCTACGCCGAGGCGCTCGCCATCACGACGACGATCCTCCCCGACGCGTTCGTCAACCAGTCCTACGCGGTGAAGCTGTCGCACAACGGCGGGCGCGAGGCGGCGGTGACGTTCTCGCTCCCGTGCATCCGCCAGGCGGTGCGGCCCGACCAGTTCGACTGCGTCATGGTCGACCCGACGCAGACGCTGCCGACGGGGCTCGTGCTCGGGAACGACGGGTCGATCCTCGGAGTGCCGAACGGCACGCCGGGCACCTACACGTTCCTGGTGAAGGCAGCCGACGAGGGAGGCCGGCAGGATCTGCGCGGGCTCTCGATTCGGCTGCGTGAGAACTTCAGCACCACCCAGAGCGGTGGCTGTTCGACGGGCGGAGGGGCCGGGCTGTTCGGGGCCGCTGCGCTGGTCTTCGCGCTGATTCGGCGGCGGCGGGTGTGAGGGTGTGTGGCGGTGCACGGTGGGCCTCGAGTGGGCTCGCCGGGCGACCGCCGCAGGCATGGGCTGTGAGATTTCGTCGACGAGGTCATTCGTGAGCATCTGGAAGAACGTGGTGTGGGCGGCCCTCGCGGCCACCGTGACGGGCGTGGTGACGGCATCGTGCGGAGGCACCTCGCGCGACCTGTGCGCCGATCGGAACGTCGTCTGTGACGCGCCGCTGGCGTGTGATCCCTCCGACGGGCAGTGCAAGTGCGGCGGCCGCGGCGGCGTCGTCTGCCCGATGGGCTTCGTCTGCGACCAGGTGGCCAACACCTGCCAGAGCACGCGGTGCGCGCGCGTCGACTGCTCCGAGCGCTTCGGCACGAGCTGCGACGTGCTCGACGGTCAGTGCAAGTGTGGAGGCACGGGCGGCGCGGTGTGCGCGTCGAACGAGCAGTGCAACCCGCTCACGAAGACGTGCGTCGTCGCGGTGGACTGCCGCGCGCGGGCCTGTGCGCGCAACGAGACCTGCGATCAGTCGACCGGTCGCTGCCTGTGCGGCACGGCCACGTGTACGACGGACCAGAGCTGCTCGCTGGGCGCGACGGGCGCAGGCACCTGTGCTCCGAGCGTCTGCAAGGGCGTGTCGTGCACCGGCGCCAACGTCTGCGACACCGCCGACGGGCTCTGCAAGTGCAACGGTGTCGTCTGCCAGAGCGGCGAGGCCTGTGCGTGTCCAGCCGGTACCGATGGTGGGCAGTGCGCCGCCAACGAGCGCGCGTGCCGGGCCGGGACGGCGTGCCTGGGGGTCAACTGCGTCAACGGCACCACCTGCGATCCCGTCGATGGGCAGTGCAAGTGCGGTGGGCCCGGTGGCCCCGTGTGCGCCGCGAACCAGATCTGCTCGCTGGGGCCGCCGCCCAAGTGTCAGGGTGGGGCGCAGTGCACGTTGCCAGATGGAGGCACGCGCACGTGCCCGTCCGGGACGAGCTGCGACCCGGAAGATGGCGTCTGCAAGTGTGGTGGCCGCGGCGGCGTCGTCTGTGCGCCCGCAGGCGGAGCCGATGGTGGGACGACGGACCCCGCCGAGGTGTGTGTGCAGAACCCCAACCAGCAGGCGTGCCGGCGCCCGTGTGACATTCGCAGCCCGGACTGCCCGACGGGCACGTACTGCTACTTCGACTCGTCGGCCTCGTCGCCCGTCGCCTACTGCGCGGCGCCGACCGAGATGCGGGTCGAGGGCAACGGCTGCAACAGCGCGACGGCCTGCTTCTCGACGATGCCCGCGCCCCGCTCGCTCCACTGCAATGGCCTGGCGCTCGGCCAGACCGGCCTCTGCCGCGCCTACTGCGACGTGGCGGCGGGCATGGCCGGGTGTCTCCAGGTGCCGGTCGCGCAGCGCTGCATTCAGATCACCGGCGCGCCGAACGGCTTCGGGTACTGCCAACCCTGACGGGCTGCATGGATCGGGGCGCGCCCGGTGGCGGGCCCCATCTCGGAGCTGAGTTCGAGCACCACCGCGTGCGTCATCGAGCCCGGACGAGCGCCGGGAGAGGGGGCGCGTCGCGACGAGCTCCTGCGAGACCGGCCGCTCGACCGTCGAGCCTGGCGGGCTCACAGGCGCTCGTGCTGCTGAAGGACGCCGTGACGGTGAGGCCCTCGCGCACGAGGACGGCGTGGACCCACCCCGGAGCGGCAGGCCCGCCGGGCTCAAGCCGGCCGCTCGCGTGCCGAACGGTTGATGCCGACGCGGCCATCGCCATCGACCATTGACGTCGGTGCGGGCTCGACCCGGTGGCCGTCGTCTCGCGCGTTCGGCGGTAGATCGCGGCGCGGCTCGTGACCTTGAGGTGCACTTCGAGCACGTCACCCCGCTCGAAGACGCGCTGGGGCAGAAGCTCTTCCAACGCGCCGGGCGGCGGCTGGTGCTGACCGACGTGGGCCGCTCGGCCTACCGGTATGCTGACGTGGACCGAGTGCTCAGGTCCTGCGGTCTGCGCGACGGCTTCGTCCACGGCCCGTCGTGCCGCATGGCGCATCACTTCGCCAAGGGCGGGGGCCCACCAGCCCGGTGCTCCGAGCCCTGCGTTCAGGGCCCCGCCGCTGCAGGCCGAACGACGGCGCCACGCACGTCGGCTTCCCGATGGTGCTCAAGCCGGTGCAGGGCATGGGCGCCAAGTCGACGTTTCGCATTCGCAACGTGGGCCAGCTGCTCACGACCTTGAACAGTCTCGGCGTCGGCGTCCGCCCTCGTGGGGGCACGAGCACTTCGAGGCGGTCACGATGTCGCAAGGTCGCGCGGCACCTCTTCGTCAGCGAGCTCGCCTCGGCCG
>JALOQF010000084.1 GCA_025459425.1 Myxococcaceae bacterium
GTCCTCCTCGCCGCCGATGGCCTCGACCGTCGCCTGAATCAGGCCGACGTGCCGCCCGGAGCGCTGTGGCGGCAGTTGCCCGCGCGCGCCATCGCCACCGGCGCCGTCCCCAACCAGCTCCTCGTCGACGGAGACGTCGTCTACGTCGTCAACGCCGAGAGCGGCACGCTGCAGGTTGTCCGTCGTGGCCCACCCGATGGAGACGCGGGCCTGCCGCTGTCCACCGTGCAGGAGCTCGTGCTCGGCGCCAACACGTTCCCCCAGGGCCTCGTGAAGGCCGGCACCTCGGTGTGGATTCCGCTGTACGGCGGGTTCGGGGCTGCGGCCGCCGACGCGGGCCAGCGGCTCCTCGAGGTGGACGTCTCGACGCCCGCGTCACCGCGCGTGGTGAATGAGGTCAGCCTCGCCGGCCTCGACCTGAAGCCCTTCGACGGCGGCGCGCCCGTGGCCCGGCCCTGGGCCATCACGGCCCGCGGTGGCGCGCTCTACCTCGCGCTCAACAACCTCGACCCCGACACGTACCAGCCCGCGGGCCCCGGCCTCGTCGCGAAGGTCGACCCCTCGACGCGCGCCGTGCAGACCATCGACCTCGGCGCCGACGCCTGCCTCAACCCGCAGTGGCTCGCGCCCTTCGGAGACGGGCTGGCCGTGTCGTGCGGAGGCCGCGCGCAGTACTCGGGCGCCGCGTTCGTCCTCACCGCCGTGGAGCGCGCCGGCGTCGTCGTGCTCGACGCGCAGGACCGCTGCGTCGCCACCTGGGCGCCGACGCCGCCATCGTGCCCCGATGCCGGGGCCTGCCCGCTCTTCCTGCCTGGGCGCTTCGGCGTGAAGGGCTCGCGGCTCTTCCTCGCCGACCAGAACGCCGGCCGCCTCACCGTGCTCGAGCTCACCGACGGCGGCCTCGTCGAACGCCGCGGGCCTGCGATGAATGACGCGCTGTCCGTCTGTCCGCCCAACGCCACCTCGGGCGTGGCGAACGTGTCGGACGTGCTGGTGCCGTGACGCCCGCGCTCGTCATCGCGCTGTTGTCGGCGGGCCCGGCGCAGTGGCTGGGGCCGAAGCCTCCGAAGGCCGTGACGCGCGTGGTGACGGTGGCGCCGTCGCTCACCGAGACGGTGCTGGCCCTCGGCGCCGGGAGCACGCTGGTCGGGGTCAGCCGCTTCGACGAAGCACCCGAGGTGAAGACGCTGCCGAGAGTCGGTGGCTTCGTCGACCCATCGGTCGAGACGATGCTCACGCTGAAGCCGCACCTCGTGGTGGTGCAGAAGTCGCCCGGCAACCAGAAGCCCATCGAGAAGTTGGCGTCACTCGGAGTCCCCGTGCTGGCGCTGTCGCTCACCTCGGTGGCCGACGCCAGCGAGGCCATTCGGACGCTCGGGCTCGTGCTGGGCCGTGAGGCGCGCGCCGGCGAGCTGGTGAAGGCGCTCGACGAGGCGCGGGCCCGAGAGCGCGCGCTGGCGCCGAAGCGTCGGGCCGAGGTGCTCTTCGTGTATGGGTTCTCGCCGCTCGTGGTGGCCGGCCCCGGGAGCTTCGCGGCCGAGTTGCTCGACGACTGTGGCGTGAAGAACGTGGTGCCCCCGGCGCCGACTGCATACCCGGTGTGGTCGAGGGAGCAGCTGCTCGCCTCGCCTCCCGAGGTCGTCGTCGACGCCTCCGACACGGCGGAAGGTCGCGAGGCAGTGAAGGCGCTGGTGCCGAAGGCGCGCTGGGTGACGCTGAAGGACAAGGACCTCTTGCACCCGGGCCCGGCGCTGGCGCGCGCGCTGGCGCCGCTGTGTGCCTCGCTGCGAGCGGGTGCGTCGCCATGAAGCCAGACGTCTGGGTGAATCCTCCCGGGCCGCAGTTGGCTCCTGCCATGTCGATGCTGCTGCGCCTCGCGCTCTACTTCCGGCCTCACGTCTTCGGCATGGCCTTCGCCGTCAGTGTGTCGTGGCTGGTGCGCTCGCTCTCGGTGATGGGCGGCGCGTGCCGCGTGCTGTGCAACCCGCCCGTCACCATCGGCATGGGGCTGCTCGGTGGTTTCCTCGGAGCGCAGCTGTATCGGAACAACCACCCGCTTCCGTCCTCGGAGCCCGAGCCAGCGCCCACGATGGTGGCCCTCAGTGGGCCGACGCGGGTCCGCGGCACCCGGCCGCGTGTGCGTCGAGCGAGATAGCAGCGCGCGCGTCGATGTCGTGAGGGTCGAGTGTGATGCAGCGCTGGGTCGACGGGCCCTCCAGTCCCCTCGAGCCGCCGGCGGCCGTCATGTGCGGCGCACTGAATGACGGACGTGGTGCGCTGAACGACGGACGTGGCGCTCTGAACGAAGAACGTGCGCTGAACGACGAACGTGGCGCGCTGAACACCGGACGTGGCGCGCTGAGCGGTGAACGCGGCGCGCTGACACCGGGCATGGCGCGCCGACACCGGACGTGGCGCGCCGACACCCGACGTGGCGCGCTGAACACCGGAGACGGCGCGCCAGGCGACCGAAAAGTTGATCAGCCGCGCGGCTCCCGTACCGTCTGGTGCAACAGGGTGCTTCACGTCCGTCGCACCCCTCGCCGACACGTCGACGAAGTCACCACCGGGCGCGCGTGCGCACCGGAAGAGGAGCCCCATGTCTTCACGACTCGTGCTGCTGCTCGTCCTCCTCGCCGCCCCGCTGGCCGATGCACGGCTGGGGAGCCGCGCCTGGGTGCTGCGCTGGGACACGACGTCGTCGCTCGACGCGCAGGGCGTGGTGGCCGACATCGACGCCGGCCTGCGCGAGGCGCTGCGGCAGCGCGGCGGCGAGGTGCTCGAAGCGCCGCGCAAGGACGCCATCGTGCTGCGCCCGTCGGTGGTGGTGGAAGACCGCGCCGTTCGGCTCAAGGTGGTGGGCGTCGACGCAGTGACGCGGCAGGTGTTGGGCTCCATCTCGCTGCGGGCAGCCGGGCCGCGTCGGTCGGCCGTGGTGCGCGCGTTGGTGTCACGGGCCTGCGCCGAGGCCGAGGCCTTCGTGCCGGCCGCTGCTACCGACGGGTCCGCGCTCCCCTGAGGAACGCTGCTCGAGTCACCGCGGCGTCGCCACGACGTGCACGCCGCCCTTCGGCCGCAGCGTGATGACCGGCTCGGGCTCGAACGTCTGCCCGGGCACCAGCTCGAGGTGCACGCGTGAGAGCAGGGTGGCGAGAATCAACGTCGCCTCGACGGTGGCGAAGGTGTCACCGATGCACTTGCGCTGCCCGGTGCTGAACGGCAGGTACGCGCCCTTCGGCGGTGGCGGCGCGCCCGGGGCCCACCGTGACGGGTCGAACGCCTCGGGGTCGCGCCAGACGCCCGGGTGGCGATGGAGCGCGAAGGTGCAGAGGAACACCAGCGAGCCCTTCTCGAAGGTGACGCCCTGCACGACTTCGCGCTCGACGACCCGCCGCGCGAGCGACCACACCGGCGGGTACAGGCGCATCGACTCCTTCAACACCATGCCGAGGAAGGGCAGCTTCGGCACGTCGCCCATGGTGGGGGTGCGCCCCTGCAGCACCGCGTCGAGCTCGGCCAGCACCTGCCGCTCCACTTCGGGCGCGCGGCCCAGGAGCATCACCGTCCACGCGAGCGCGTTGGCCGTCGTCTCGTGCCCCGCGAGGAAGATGGTCATCACCTCGTCGCGCAGCTGGGCGTCACTCATGCCCTCGCCCGTCTCGGGGTCGGTCGCCTCCATCAACATCGCCAGCAGGTCGCCCTGGGGCCCACCGCCCTTCCGCCGCTCGGCGATGAGGCCATGCACCACGTCGTCGAGCGTGCGGAGCGCCCGGCGGAAGCCCAGGTTGCGCGGCGTCGGCACCCACTCGGGCGCGCCGAAGGGGTGCAGCGTGCGGTGAATGAGGTGCTCGAGCGCGACGGTGATGGCGCGGCCGACGGCGCTCGCCTCGCTCGTCACGTCGCTCGACAGCAGCGTCTCGCCCACGAGCCGGAGGGTCACCTGCATGAAGGCCTCGGCCGCATCGAACGGCACGCCAGGCTTCCACCCGTCGACCATGTCGGTGGCCGCGCGGGTCATCGTCTCGCCGAACGCGACGAGGCGCTCGCGGTGGAAGGCCGGCTGGGCGATGCGGCGTTGGCGCTTCCAGAACTCGCCCTCGCTCGTCACCAGCCCGTTGCCCAGCACCTTGCGGAGCATGTCGTAGCCGCGCGTCTGCTTGACGTAGTTGCGCGAGTTGGTGACGAGGATGTGCTCGACCAACGCCGGGTCGGACACCACCAGGCTGTCGACGATGGGCAGCGGCAGCCGCACCGCGGGCGCGTAGTCGAGCGTCGCCCGTTCCATCACCCGCAGTGGGTTCTTCTGCAGGTCCGGCAGCGCGCCCAACAGCGGCAGGCCGGGCACCGAGGCCAGCGTCAACGCAGCAGTCGATTTCATGTCATCAGAATGTGAGCTATCACTCGTTTTGGCTACTCGCTTTCGAGGAGCGCTCCACCTCATGCCGACCCGCCGTGCCCGACCTCCCTCGCGGAAGACGCCGACCCAGAGCCGGGCGAAGGCGACGGTGGACGCCATTCTCCGAGCGACTGCTCACATTTTGAAGAGCGAGGGCTTCGCCGCCTGCAGCACCAACGCGGTGGCGCGGAAGGCCGGCGTCAGCATCAGCTCGCTGTACCAGTACTTCTCGTCGAAGGAGGCGCTGGTGGCCGCGCTGGCCGAGCAGCACGCCGAGAACGGCCAGGCGCTGCTGCTCGAGATGGTGGGCCTGGCGGCGCTCGAAGGGCCGACGAGCCTCGAGGCGCAGGTGCGGCGGTACATCGAGGCGATGGTGCGCCTGCACGCAGGAGACGCCGAGCTGCACCGGGTGCTGATGCAGCAGGTGCCGTCGATTCCCGAGGCGGTCGCGGCGGTGAACCGGGTGTCGAATCGGTCAGGGGACGCGGTGCGCGCATGGCTCGAGAGCCGGCGTGACGAGCTTCGGCCCCTCGACCCGGCGGTGGCCACGTACGTGCTCGTCACCAGCGTCGAGGCGGTGACGCACCTGCAGCTCATGGAGCGGCCGAAGCAGCTCGACTTCGACACCCTCGTCGAGGAGTTGACGTGGTTGGTGCTCGGGTACCTCGGCGTGGCGCGCAGGCCCGCTGCCCGGAGGCGTCGGCCCCCGGCCACGAGTGGCTTCGCCCGCCACTGACGCTGGTCGCTTCAGCCGTCACCGATGACGGCGAGCTGAGGTTC
Organism: Myxococcaceae bacterium; assembly: GCA_025459425.1. GTDB lineage: Bacteria > Myxococcota > Myxococcia > Myxococcales > Myxococcaceae > Xiheimicrobium. Next base: position 5,177 of record JALOQF010000084.1, read on the forward strand.
GACGAAGCGGCGAGAGGAACCCATCGCGCGGCACCCTGCAGGTGACCCGCCACGCTCTGCTGCGAGCGTGCGGCGCGTCGAGTTGGACCCACGCCGCCTGGTCGTGAAGCCATGCCGCGCTGAACGGACCTCAGGCATTCGTTTCCACGAGGCCCACAGCACGCCGGTCCGAAGCACCCCCGGTGAGCGAGGTCTGGACCGCATGTTCTCCCCGGCAGAAAGCGTCAGCCTGGGCCCAGCCGAACCACGAGGCCCGGCACCAGCTCGAGCTCGTCGCCCGGCCCCACGCCAAAGGCACCCCGCATGGGAACGCCGCGAAGGCGTGGCGTCACCCCGTCGGGTGCGCGGTCCGACACCTCGAGCACCCAGTCGTCGCGGCGCAGCAGGCGGACCAGCCCATCTGCCTCGGAGACGAGCGCGCCGCCGCCGTCGTGGAAGACGAGCGCCGTGTCACGGTCGAGGCCGACCCGCCTCGTCTGCGTCAGCGGCTCGAGCGAGGTCCACCCGTCCCACGAGACGAGCTCGAGCGAGAGCGGCCGCGCTGGCCCTTCGCGGGGGCTCGACATCGCCCGTACGCCGCGCTCCGTCTCGCCGAGCCGGTCTTGCGCGCGGAAGTCGTCGAGCAGGAAGGCGCCGCGGGCTCCGGCCTCGAGCCGTGTCAGGCCTTCGAGCCCCTCGTGTCGTGCGAGCAGCAGCGCGAGCTGCGCGCCGTCGTCCGTCGACAGGCCGTACGTGCGAACCGTCGTCAGCCCGGGAAGCGACGGCGCCACCTGGCCGAGCGCCTGCGCGAAGTCGACGAGGTCGAACGCCGGTCGCCGAACGACGAGGGCCCGCACGTGGGGCCCGGCGAAGCGAGCCTCGACGAAGCCCCGGGCAATGTCCCGCGCGAAGGGCCACAGGTGGCGCGCCTGCTCCGCGAGGGGTACGGGCCGACGCAGCGCCTCGGCCGCCGGGGCGCTCCGCTCGAGCAAGACGTCGCGGTACACCAGCGCGAGCTCGTCATCGTCGTGCGCTCGAAGGGTGCGCGCGTCGAACGTCGCGTCGGTGGCGCCGGGCCAGTCGGCCAGCACGAAGCGCCACACGTCGTCGCTGCCGATGACGTCGCCGGGCGAGAGCGCCTGCCCGCCCGTTGGCGTGCCGTTGAGCGTCACCTCGAGGCCCGACGCCACGTGCAGGCGCCAGGCTCCGTCTTGCAGGTACACCGCCCACGCCATGTCCTTGAGCGCGTAGAGCGAGTCGAGCGCCGCAGGGCTCGAGCCGTCGAGTGGCATGCCAGCGCCGGGCGTGGACACGTCGAAGCGCAGGGCGCGGGTCAGGCACTGCAGCGCCGGAGAGCGGGTGGCCACCCACCTCGTGTAGTCGAACCAACCCCGCGGCGCAGGACCGTCGGGGCTTCGCGAGGCGAGAGGCTGGTTCATGCGCTGGCCGCGGAGGGAAGGCCGAGCGGCCTGCCCCGTTCGTCGCGACCAGCGAGCGCACCGCACGGCACCCACGGTCGCGCATGGTGGGCTCCGTGGTGCAGGAAGCTGGCGATGACGGCGCTGTGGGTCCACTCGAGGTGCCGCGCGAGGGAGACCAGCAGGGCCGGCGGGCGATGCGGCAGGTGACTTGCCCAGAGCGCCATCGTCGCCTGCAGCGCCAGACAGGTGACGACCCAGGTGAGCGCGGCGACGTGGGCGGTGACGAGAACCACCAGCACGACTCCGACGCTGAGGAGCGTCTCACCGATGACCCACGCACGCTCGGCGCCTCGTGCCCCCTTCAGGCCCTCGAGGCGGTACCTCAGCGCGTTGCGTGGTCCGATGCGCAGCGCCTGCCAGACGCTCATGGTGGCGCCTGCTCCTTCGACGTCGTCGGGCACCAGCGGCCGTGCGTGGTGGCGGGCGTGGAGTCGCCGCATGGTGTGGCCCGACACGAGGTTCGTCTGCGCCGCGAGGCTCAGGGCGAGCTCATTGAGCGTTCGGGGCAGGCCGAGGGCGCCGTGCGCGAGGTCGTGGGTGAGGGCGAAGCCTGCGAGGAAGAACGACACCGCCGCAACGAGCCCGACGACGGGGTGTGGCCACGCGAGCAGCACCAGCAGGGAGAACGTGAGCTTCGCGAGGTGGGTGACGAGGTGTGTCCACTCGATGCGGCGTGCCATGTGCGGGCTCCACCGAGCGATACCGGAAGTCGGGTGCCCGGTTTCGCAGGCCCGTGGCATGGGCGTCTGCGGCTGCGCGACGCCTGGGCGAAGGCCTCCTCATGTCCGCGGAACCAAGGTTCCAGCGCTCGTACGCAGCGTATCTCGCCCTGGAAGCGTCGATGCCCGAGGTGCGGCACGAGGACCTCCGGGGTGAGATGTGGGCGATGGCTGGCGGACCGCCACAGCACGCGCTGTATGCGACCAACTTCTCGAGGCTCGCTGGGTTGGCGCTCCAGGGACGGCCCTGTGCGGCGTACGGCGCAGACTTGCGGGTGCGTATCGACGTGACCGACCGGACGACGTACCCAGACGGGATCGTGATCTGCGGTCCCCGTGAGGTGTCGACCGTCGACGCCAACGCGGTCGTGAACCCAACGTTGATCCTCGAGGTCGCCTCAGAGGCGACCGAGGCGGATGACCGTGGTGAGAAGTTCGCGCACTACCGCCACCTCACGTCGCTCCAGGAGTACGTCATCGTGAGCCACCGACAGCGTCGCATCGAGGTGTATCGACGCGAGGCGCAAGCGTGGGCGCTGCGCGAGTACCGCGCTGCGACCGAGGTCGAGCTGGCGTCACTCGGCACTCACGTGGCCGTCAACGGCGTCTACGACGACCCGAACGTGCCTTGATGTGACCGCGTTCCGCCCGGTCGAACGCGCGCAGCAGCGCGACGAGGTCAGGCCGAACCCATTCTCGCCACTCCGCCTCCATCGCGATGGTGAGGGCCCGACGACACAGGTCGCGCTCGAGGCCCTGCGCGATGACCGCTCTCAGGAGCCGGAGGAAATTGCCAGGGAAGGACTCGAACGCGAGGTCATCGACGAACGCTTCGAAGAGAGGTCTGCAGTGTCGAGGTCGTTCGGCGAGGGTGCGGAGCAAGTGACGCTCGAGGGCCCGGAGCCGGTCGTGCGGCCTGATGAAGCGGCGAGGCGTTGCCAGGGTGAGCTCGTCGAGGATGGGTCGAGCACGCTCCCTGACCGCTTCCGACAGCTCAGGACCAGGGAAGAAATGCTCACTGTACCGCCCCAGCGCGATGAGGCCGACGCCGATGTCCCGAAGCGCCGAGAGCACGTGCTCGTCGCCACGGAGCGATTCCAGCTCGAGCCAGAGCCTCGGCCAGGCCATGCGTTCAGCCCGCGGAACTCGACTGAACCGCCGTTCGGCCTCCAGAAAGAACGGTGCACCGCGAGCGCCATGGGCGCTGCCGGCCGCAACGAAGAGCTGGGCGTGAGCAGCGAGCGTCTCGGCGCGCGTCGGGAACTGCACGTACTTCACCCAGGTTCGAACTTCGTTCAGCTGCGCGCCGCGCAAGAACGCTGGAAGCGCACTGGTCGCCGGAACTTGCCGGATGAAGCGATGGGCTGCTGCCCGTAGCGTCGCGCGGTGACGTGAGGGGACCGGCTCAGCCCAGAAGGCGAGGTCTCGTTGGGCAAGAAGGTCCGATGGGGAGCGGCGGGCGCGGCGCAGCACGGTGGTGAGGCTCGCCTCATCGACGCCGCCGGAGCCACCGACCGAGGGTGCCCGCCAGTGTCGCTGCACCACCCGGCGGAGGTCGCGAGCGGGTTGACGAAGTCTGACGTAGGCCGCCGCCCGTCGCAGAACTTCGTCGACCGGCTTGCGTGACCACGGATGAAAGTGAGCCCAATGGGTGAGTTCCCGGAGCGAGCGCGCCGCGGCCGGAAGGTCACCATCGTCGAGGGACTCGTGCACGTCGTTGCACGCCAGGTCGAACGCAGCGAACGGCTCACGTTCATGTGGTGCGAGCCGCGCGAGTTCACGGCGAAGGAAACGCTCCAGCGCAGGTGGGACTCCGATGACAATCAGCCTCGCCGCGAGTTCTCCGCGATGATTCAGCTTCAGCCGTTCGAGGTGTTGCCGGAAGTGCGCCTTGAATCGCCTCGCGTTCAGTCTCGCTTCGACGATGACCTCGAGCCACGCGCGGTCGTCAGCAGCGAGCTCGCCAAGGCGGCCCAGGGCTGCACACCTCTCGACCCAGGCCCACACCTGCCGTGCCGTCTGCCGGGGGAGTCGCATCGACCGAAGTGCGCCGACGACGTGTGGCGCCTCTCGCAGCATCGTGTCGAGCCGCTCGACGAGCATGCGGTCGTCTTGCGTGCCTTCGACGATGACAGAGAGAAGCCGAAGTGGGTCGAGCCGGCGGCGATGTCGCCACGCTGAATCTGCTCGCTGACGGGCCCTCTTGAACGACGAGCCCGGGTCGTTTTCGTGCAGCATGACCTCCCACAACGGTTGGTCTGGCTCCGCGCGCACCCGCTCGAGGTTGACCCTGCAAGCGGCCCTCGCTCTCGAGCGTCGTGTCCGCGCGAGCTCGAGCACCGTCTTCCCGGGAGCGTTCGACTTCACCTGACCTCCCTTCAGGGGCGCACGGCCTCGAACCGCCCACCCGGCCGGGTGAGCCCCTCGCGGCGCGAGTACGCCCGGCGCCCACCCACGTACGTCTCGTGCACCACGCCGAAGAGCTCGCGCCCCGCGTACGGCGTCACCTTGTGCTTGTGGCGAATGCCCGCTGGCTCGACGACGAAGCTCGCCGCGTCGTCCCACAGCACGAAGTCGGCGTCGAAGCCCTTCGCGAGCTGGCCCTTCTTCTCGTGCAGCCCCGCGAGGCGCGCCGGCGCGCGCGTGTTCCACTGCACCACCTGCTCGAGGCCGTACCCGCGCTGCTTCGCCAGCGTCCACAGCACCGAGAGCCCCAGCTGCAGGCCGGCGATGCCGCCCCAGGCGCCGAGGAAGTCTCCCGTCTCGGGCTTCTTGAGCGCGGGCGTGCAGGGCGAGTGGTCCGACACCACCTGGCTGATGACGCCGCGCTCGAGCCCACGCCACAGCAGCTCGCGGTTCGACGCCTCCCGAATCGGCGGCGCGCACTTGAAGTGCGTCGCCCCGTCGGGAATCTCTTCGGCCGTGAAGGCGAGGTAGTGCAGGCACGTCTCGGCCGTCACCGGCACGCCCTCGGCCTGCGCGCGCTCGAGCAGCGGGAGCGCCGACGCCGACGACAGATGAACGATGTGCGCCGGGCAGCGGTGCTTGCGCGAAAGCTCGATGACCATCGCCACGGCTTCGTCCTCGGCGGCGTTCGGGCGCGAGCGCAGGTACGTCTGGTACTTGCGCGGGTCGGCCTGCTCGGCGGCCAGCTCGGCCTCGGCGCGCTCGAGAGGCCCCATCGCCTCGGCGTGCACGAGGAGCACCCGCCCTTCGTCTCGCAGCACCGGCATCGCAGCGTCGAGGTCGTCGCGCGTCGACATGGGAAACTCGTCGACGCCCGAGTGGCAGGTGAAGCACTTGCAGCCGGGTACGCCGAAGCGCGAGAGCCCCCTCAATTCCTGTCCGTTTCCAGGCACCACGCCGCCCCAGAAGGCGACGTTGACGTGGAGTTGGTCTCCGAGGGCATCTTGCTTCGCCTTCGCGGCGTCGGCCGAGGTGGTGGGTGGAATCGAGTTGAGCGGCATGTCGACGACGGTGGTGATGCCTCCGGCGGCAGCGGCTTCGGTCGCGGTGCGAAAGCCTTCCCACTCGGTGCGGCCCGGCTCGTTGATGTGCACGTGCGAGTCGACGAGGCCTGGCGTCACCAGGAGCGTCCCCGCGTCGACGATGGGGACGTCGTTCGGTGCCGGCGCGTCGAAGGCCGTGACGTCGGTGATGCGGCCATCGGTGACGTGAAGCGTCGCGGGTGTCAGCCCCGTCGGGAGGAGCACACGCTGGCCACGGACGAGGAGGGTCGGGTGCGGCATGCGCGCATCTTGCCGCGCGCCGTGCCTGGCTCAAACGAACGACGTCACCCGAAACGACTGGCTCGATCTTGGCAACCCCTGCCTGCACCTCCCAGAACGCCGCAAGCGACCGGAACTCACATGAAGGAAAGTGCAGTCACGGACCAGGATGAGAGCCCGACCCAGTTCACGTGCCTGCTGGGTGCCTTTGGGAGCGGTGGCCGCAATCGCTCACAGGCCACGCCAGTCCTGGCAAGTCTGTGAAAAAGAGGGTGGCGATCTGATGGTGGGCGGCGCGCTTGCTCAAAACCTGACATGCTCGAGGTCCGTCCGAGGGGTTCCATGTCGAGCATGCCAGTCTCAGAAGTCCTCGAACTCATCCGAGGAGCGCCGAACCCCGAGGCAGGCTGGCGCGGACTTCTCGCCATCTGTCGTGCTGCCGAGCCCAGCGCGCTGTGGGCGACCCTGCCTGCTCCAGATGTGGCGGCCGACGTCACGTCTGCATCATCGTGGCTCAGGGCAGAGCTCGCCCGTCCGCAGGCGCTGAACTGCACTGGCGTGTACCTGGGCCTCGACACCCTGAACATGCGCTTCCCCTGGGGCTCCAACGTCGAGTTGGGCTTCTCGACCCGCGCCCTTGCACACGACGTGGAGCTCAGCTGGGTTTTCCAGCGTCTGACTCGCGGCCGAAATCACCTCATCCGGGGCCTCAAGCGGCTCAAGCGCGTGTACGGGCGGCGCGAATGGCAGGAGCACGACGCCATGGCCGACTACCTGCTGTTCCTTGGGTACAGCGGGCTGGTGCTGCGCGACGCCGTCCGCGCCCAGGCATGGCGCGGCAACACGGTCGTGGCGTGGGGTTTTCATGATGGCGACCTGTTCTCGCTGGCTCGTGCCGACCCGACGGGCGTCACAGTGCTGGCCGCTTGATTTCGTGACGGCACATTGCTCGCACAGGTCTCTGGCAGCCTGGCTGACGCTGCTGCTGGTCCGGTCAGGTGCTCGTCAACGGCACCGTCGCCATTCACCGGCCCCGAAACGCGGATTCTGCCGCGAGATGGTGAGCAGTCCCGTCTCGCGCGACCGCTCCCCGTTCAGAATCGCCCATACAGCCCGAAGCGCACGCGCTGCATCGACTCCCCGAGGAACTGCCCGCGCCGGTCGCTCCCCGCGTACGCCGAGAACGCGAGGCGCAGCGTGAAGGCCCGCGCGCTCTCACGCACGAGGTACGCCCCCACCTGGCTGCTGACGTCGAACGTGCCCGTGTCCTGGTGGTACAGGCCCGTCACCGCCACGTACGGCTCGACGACGGGAGACGCGCGGGCCCGCACCTCGGCGCCCACCTCGGCCCCCCACGGCGGCAGCGTTGGAATCGTGTGGAGCAGAAACTGCCCGCCCGCGTAGAGGCGCATCGAGAACGGGCCCGTGGTCACGCTGTACGCCACCAGGAGCCGCGCGTACTCACGCGTGTACTTCAGCGGCGCGCGCGGCATCGCCAGGCCGTCTCCGAGGTGCGCCGAGATGTGGCTCAGCTCGAACGACGCCGAAAACGGGCCGTACGCCACCATGATGGGCACGCCGAAGAGGTAGTCGACCGCGGTGAGCGGAAAGCCGAACACGTGCGAGAGCATTCGCAGGTCGGTCCACGAGCCGGCGTCGAAGCCCACCTGCAGGTGCACCTCGCCGACGTGGAAGTTGAAGAAGGGAATTCGCGCGCCGATGACGCCGGTGACCCGGTCACTCGGCCCGTTCAGAATCACCTCGAGCGCGAGCTCTGGAGAGCGGGGGTGCGCGAGCGGCGGCTCGAAGAGGGTGCGCTCCTGCAGCACGTTGAAGGAGCGGGCCGGCGCCGGAGCCTCGGCGAATGCCACCGTGCACCACGTCGACATCACCAGCGCCAGGGTTCGCATCGTGCCCGAATGCTTCCACGCGGGGCCCACCCGATGAAGACGAAACGCGGGTCCTCGACGTCGCGCCTCGAGACGCGAGGCCGCTCTCGCTCACACCGTCTCACCCGGGTGTCACCTCCCATGGCCTCACCTCGACAGCCGGGCAGCGGGTCGGTGAAGTGGAGCGCATGACGATCAAGAAGGCAGGGCACGAGCCCCTCCGCCGCCCCGCGCCAGTCGTGACGCCGAAGCCCGTCGCGAAGCGCCCGCGCCTCGCCACCGACGAGCTGTCGACCGGCCGGGGCGCTGCGCTCCGGAGCGCCGCCGCGCGCCTCGGCGCCTCCAGCCCTCGCAGCGAGGCCGCCGCGGCCCTCGAGGTGAGACAGCTGCGTGGCAATCGCCCACCGCCCGTTCCCGCCGAGGTGAAGGCCGTCGAGCAGGCGACGAGCCGCGCCGCGAAGGCGAACGAAGAAGTCGCGAAGCTGCAGCAGGAGCTCGACCAGCAGCTCGCCGAGGTGAGCCCGGCGCTGACGCCCGACCAACGCCAAGCCTACCAGGCGGCGTACTGGGAGAAACACCAGTCGGCGCTCGACGAACAGAAGGCCGCCAACGCCGAGCTGAAGGACGTCGTCTCCGAGAACCAGGCCGCGCTGGTCAAGCTCGCCCGCACCAACCCGAAGGCCGCCCAGGCGCTCGCCGGCTCGCTCAGCGAGCTCGCCAGGGACCCGGCGCAGGCGAAGTTCGTGCTCGACACGGTGAAGGGGTTGAGGACGGCAGGCGCGCTCCCGCCGGGCTTCGAGAAGTCCGAGCAGCGGCTCGTCGAGGCGATGAGCGCCGCCACCAACACGCTCGCACGCCAGGCCCTCGCGCAGGGCGACACGCAGGGCGCCGCGAAGCTCCTCACCGACCTGCACTCGTTCCTGTCCACCACGAAGTTCGTCTCGAGCGACGTCGTCGACTTCGTGAAGGAAGGCCTGCCCGCGCTGAAGGACTTCACCTCCGCCGTCGTCACCGCCGCGCGCACCGGCGACGTCGGCCCGCTGACGCGCTACCTCGAGTCCGAAAAGGCGAAGCAGCTCGCCGATGGCGCGAAGGCCGGCGGCCTCATGGGCGCGCTGTCGACCGTCACCACCGGCGTGGGCATGGCCGTCTACCTGTCCGAAGCGGCGACCGCGCCCAATGGCCAGGAGCAGGTGCTCGCGGTGATGAACGCCTCGGCCGCCGGAGCCGAGCTGCTCGCCAGCGGCTTCGGAGCCATCGCGCAGGCCACCCGTGACGCCACCAACAAGGCGCTGCGGCTCGGCGGGCGCGCGCTCGGCGACCTCGGCAAGGTGCTCGAGAAGGTGACGCCAGTGCTCAACTTCGCCCTGGGCACCATCTCGGCGGCGCAGTCCATCGGTGAGGCGTTCGATGACCCGAACCTGAAGACGGTCGGCGCGGCGGTGGGTGACACGCTGGCGGCGGTCGGGGGCGCCATCGCGCTCGTGCCGGGAGCGCAGGCCGTCGGCGCCGCCATCGCGGTGGTGGGCGCGGGCATCAGCATCGTGACGGGCCTCATCCACGGGCACCAGCAGTCCGAGGCGCGGCAGAAGGAGCAGCGCGAGCTGCTCACCACCGTGTTGACCGAGGCCTCGAAGGACCCGAAGAGCCCGCTGTATCGGCTGAGCGCGGAGCAGGTGAAGCGCGCCGCCGAGAACCTCGTCTCGACGGGCGCCGACCTCAACGCGCTCGCCACCCAGACGCGCCTGTCGCCTGATCAGCTCGTGCGCCTCGCCGCCGACTTCCCCATTGGCCAGGCCTACGCAGGCGCGCTCAACGAGGTGGCGCAGGCCTCGGGGCTGACGGGCCGGGCCTTCATGGACTGGCTGAAGAAGGTGGGCCCCGCGGGCGTCGACGCGCTGCTCTACACGTGGGCCATCGACGGCTACGGCAACATGGCGAAGGACGAGGCCAGGCGCGTCGCGCACGACCACGCCACGCGGGTGCACGACGTCGAGGGCGGCGACTTCGCGAAGGCCTACGACGCGAAGTACCAGGAGGTGCTGCAGAACATGCTCGAGCAGTTCCTCCCCGTCGTGCTCGACCGCATCGGCGCACCGGAGCCCTGACGGCGCCGGTCACGGCTCGACGAGCTGGAACTCGGCCGTCGAGGGCGTCACCTGCACGAGCCGGCGCACGGGAATTCCCAGCGCGTGCGCACGGCTCACGACCGCGAGGCGCGTCGCCTCGTCCACCGGAGCTTCGAGGCGCCACTGCCGCGCGCTCGCCCCCACGTCGAGGAGGAGCGTTCGCCCGTCGAGGTCGATGCGACGGACTTCACGAAGGGCCAGCCGAAGGGTCAGCGAACGACACCGGCGTAGCGCCACGCGAGCTGCTTGCCAGCGTGGAAGGGAACGATGTCGCCCGGCGCCAGCGTGTACCGCTCCGGTACGTGCGTCGACGTGCGCGAGAGGCGAACGCGCGTGCCGTTCACCGGCAGCCGGTAGAACCTCGGCCCATGCAGTGACGCGAACGCCTCGAGCTTGTCGAGCGCGCCTTCTTCTTCGAACGTCTTCGCGTAGCTCTCGAGCGCCACCGGGGCGTTCCAGATGCCGGCGCAGCCACACGCGGCCTCCTTGTCCACCACCCGGTGGGGCGCCGAGTCGGTGCCGAGGAAGAACTTCGGGTTGCCCGACGTCGCCGCCTTCCGCAGCGCGAGCCGGTGCACTTCGCGCTTGGCGACGGGCAGACAGTAGAAGTGGGGGCGAATGCCGCCCTCGAACATGGCGTTGCGGTTGAACTCGAGGTGGTGCGGCGTGATGGTGGCGCCGACCGTCTCACGCGCGTTGGTGACGAAGTCGACGGCCTGGCGCGTGGTGATGTGCTCGAAGACGACGCGCAGCCCGGGGAAGCGCTCGAGCGTCGGCGCCAGCACGCGGTCGATGAACGTCGCCTCGCGGTCGAAGACGTCGACGGAGTGGTCGACGACTTCCCCGTGAACGAGGAGCGGCATGCCGAGGCTCTGCATGCGGTCCAGCACCCGGTCGAGGCGGCGAATGTCGGTGACGCCAGCGGCCGAGTTCGTGGTGGCGTGCGCGGGGTAGAGCTTGGCGGCCGTGAAGACGCCGTCTCGAAACCCGCGCTCCAGCTCGTCGGCGTCGCTGTCGTCGGTGAGGTACGCCGTCATCAGCGGCGTGAAGCCGAGCGCGGGGTCGACTGCGGCGAGAATGCGCTCCCGGTAGGCGCGCGCTGCGGCGACCGTGGTCACCGGCGGCTTCAGGTTCGGCATCACGATGGCGCGCGCGAACTGCCGTGCCGTGTGGTCGACGACCGCCTTCAACAGCTCGCCGTCGCGCAGGTGCACGTGCCAGTCATCGGGGCGAATCAGCTCGAGCTCGGTCATGGCGGCCTCGTCGTGGTGGAAGGCCCGAGCGGATACCGGAGCACCGGTCGAGTTCAACTGCGAACCGCACGCGCGGCCGTCGGGTGCGCTCCGTCAGGAGTGTGAAAATCCAGTCTCAATGGCCGGGCACTCGTGGCACGGTTCGGCGCCATGAACCGACTGGTCGCCGTGGTGCTCGGAGCCGTGCTCTCGTCGTGCAACAGCAGCGGGCCTGCGGGGCCGGCCGGCGAGGCGGGGCCTGCAGGGGCGCCGGGCCCCGCGGGAGCGATGGGGGCTCCGGGGGCTCCAGGGGCTCCCGGTCAGCCCGGAATGTCAGGCCCTGCGACGCTCGTTCGAACGGCGTCCGAGCCCGCCGGCGCGAACTGCGCGAGCGGTGGCACCGCCATTCTCCTCGGCGTCGACACCAACACCGATGGGCAGCTCCAGGACGCCGAGGTGACGTCGCGCACCTACGTGTGTGCCGCCGCGCAGCAGACGCTCGTGCGGGTCGAGCCCGAGGCCGCCGGGCAGAACTGCCCGCTCGGTGGCGTCGCGGTGCTCTCGGGCCGGGACACCAACGCCGACGGCATGCTCGCTGACGGTGAGGTGCAAGACCGCCGCTTCGTCTGCGGCCAGTCCGTCGGCGACGTCGTCGTCGAGGGCGACGTCTTCATTCGCAACAGCGTCGAGTACCAGGTGTACCGCCGGGTGCGCCGCATCACCGGGCGCCTCGTCATCGGCCAGGACGATGACGCCTGCTGCCGTGAAGTCTTCGTCGGTCCCGCCGAGCTCGACTTTCCGAACCTCGAGACGGTGGGGCAGCTCCAGAGTTCGAGCACCGGCGGTGTGCGGGCGCTGCGCCTGCCGCGGCTGACGGCGCTCACTTTCCAGAGCGTCGAAGACGGAGAAGGTGGCACCACCGGGCGCTCGTACCTCGAGAACCTCTCGGACCTCGAGGTGCTCGAGCTGCCGCAGCTGCAGGGCCTCGGGCATGACTTCTCGGTGCGCTTCAACGCGCGCTTGAACGACTGTGCGATGCGGGCGCGACGGGCGTCGCTCCTTGACCAGGGCCTCTCGGCCACGCTCGAGGTCTCGGGCAACGGCGGGCTGGCAGATGGCGGAGTGACCTGCCCGCTCACCACCGCCTGCTGGGTGGCCCGGCCGTCGACGTCGTTCCCCCGCAACCCCGACGGCGGCCAGCGTGTGCCCCCGTTCTTCCCCGACGCCGGCCAGGGCAAGACGTTCGCGTTCTGCGACGTGGTGGGCGTGCCGCTGCGCACCATCGACCGCACCTGCGCGCAGGGCTTCGACGGAGGCCGGGGCGCGATTCTCGACTCGGTCGAGCTCAACTCGGCCTTCCGCGCGCGCGCGAACCAGTTCACCCGCGTCGACGTCGGCATCAGCGGCCAGGACGAGTGGCCCGACGGCGGCGGCAACCCGGATGGTGGGTGGGCGTGGGGCTCGGGCGCGCCGTTCGGCTTCAGCGCCTGGGCGCCCGGCGAGCCGAACGACGTCGGTGGTGAAGACTGCCTTCAGGTCAATGGCGCGGGCCGGTGGAACGACGTCTCCTGCACCACCGAGAGCATCTTCGCCTGCGAGTTGCCCTGATCAGCTCTCGCGATGGGCGCGGCACCCGGTTCGCGACCACGCTTCTGAAGCGGCCACCACGACGGCTCGACGCGGAGCCAGCGCTACCCCCTCACGGCGGGTACACGGCGAACTCCGAGATGGTCGGGTTCGTCGCGCGGGTGAGGTCGAGTCGCACGAAGCGTGCGCGTACCGGCTTGACGCGCGCGCTGAGGCGAGGGCCGATGCGTGTGCCGGTGAAGATGGGTGTCCAGGTGCGGCTGTCGGGACTGACGGAGACCTCGAACGCCTCGACGCGGTTGCCGTAGGCCTCGAAGAGCGCAAGCCGACCGATTTCGACCTCGGCGCCCAGGTCGACCTCGAGCCACGCGCTCGTCACCCCGTCCGAGGTGGCCCAGCGGCTGGCATCGCTCACGACGCCGTCGACGGCCCGGCGCGGTCCCCATGCGGCCACCTTGCCGCCGTACACGTCCGACGCCCGCGCCGGACGCCCTTTGGTGAGCGATGCGCCGACGACCTCTTCGCGGCAGGGCGCGGCTCCCGAGGCCTCGAGGTGCGCCATGACGTCGTCGATGAGCGTGCGGCCCTGCGCTGCCAGCGCGTCGGTGTACAGGTTGGCTTCCACGACGACGGCCACGTCACGCTGCGGTGCGACCCAGACGAGGCTCCAGTTCTGCCCGTTGGAGCCCTCGTACGAGAAGACGCGGCCACACGCGCGCCGGTCGTACCCGAGCCCCCACACCACGCCGTGGTCTGCCACTGGCCCCACCGGCTGGTTGGCGATGTCGGTCAGCTCGGCAGAGACCAACGCCGGAGCCCCCGACGGGAGCCAGGCGGCCGCGAAGCGCGCGAGGTCACCCACCGAGAGGAAGACGTTGCGGCCGGCGGGCGCGTGCACCTCGTTGGCAGCGTCGGGAGGTGATGGGATGGCGGTGACCACGTCACCTCGCAGCGCGTGCTCCCACGGCGCGTCGGTCTTCTCGGGAGCGCGCGACGCGCCGAAGCGCAGGCTGGTCAGCGCGAGCGGTGCTCCCAGTTCGCTGCGAACGAGGTCCTCCCAGGACTTGCCGGTGAGCTTCTCGAGCATCGCCGCCACGATGATGGAGCCACCGCCGTAGATGAAGCGGGTCCCTCGTGGCGCCTCCGGCTCGTCGACCACCGCCGACTTCACGTAGTGGTACCGCCGCACCCGCAGGTCCTTCGACACCGACCGGTACTCGTCGGGTGGCTCCGTGCGCGGCTGGTACGGCATGCCGCTGACGTGCGCCATCAGGTCCGACACCGTCACGTCCCGATAGCCGGGGTGCATGGTCGGCTCGAGCTCGGGGAAGACCTCGAGGATTCGCGTGTTCCAGCGCAGCACACCGCGCTCCACCAGCAGGCCCGTCAGGGTGCCGGTGACGGGCTTGGTGATGGACCCGATGTGGAACGCGTCGGTGACCTTCACGGGCTGAGTTTGGCCGACTCGTCGAACGCCGACGGCCGCGCTCGCCACGACCTTTCCGCGCACCACCACGGCAGCCGCCCAGGCCGGAGCCGGAGCGCTGGCGCGTCGCGTCTCGAGCCGTGAGCGCAGCCAGGCGTCGTTCAGCTCGGTGCCCGTGGGAGCGGCCGCCAGGGCGGGCGCGGCGAGCAGAAAGAAAAGTGAAAGTGAACGCATGCGAGCACTCTCGCCGAGCTGCGCACGGCAGGGAACGGCGTCATGGCCTCCCGCCCGTGATGCGAGTCGTACCTGCGTTCTCGTTCGAACGCCGCCAGGGACGAAGCTTCGCGATGGTCATCGGGGTCTCGCGCACGCACTGCAACCCGGCGGAGGTGTGTTGCGCTCGAGGGGTTCGAGCCTGAGGGGGTCAGCGGATTGATTCCATCGCGTGAAGCCGCTCGCCCGTGTTTCGAACTCGAGCCCGACCTCTCGTCGTCGGCACGCACGGCGGCGACGTCGCGGTGCTTCCTGCCCGCCTTCCAGGGCGGCTCTTCGAGCTGCGTCGCGAACTGGCGACGAGGCGCGCGCCCCGTCCGCCGTGCCCTATCTCCGGAATCGGCACGTCTCGGGCCCGCAGGTGGAGTCGAGCGCGCAGGCGGTGCGGCCGCGCGCTGGAGGCCCGGCTGCGCCAGAGGCCTGCGACACGAGCCGGCGAAGAACGCCGTCGGTTTCGTGTCTGTCGCGCGATGTGTTCGGTGGAGCGTCGTTCCCGTGGCCGTCGGCCCTTCGGTGACGGATGGCTTCACCGCTTCCGGAGGTCGACCACCTCGAGCGAGCGCAGTTGGTAGATGGAGCGTGAGGGCAGTGCGTCGGTCGTCACCACGATGCGGAACGGGCCCATCGTGTCGGAGAGCGGAGCGCCGTCCTGCTCCCACACCACGAGCGCTTCGGTCTTGCCCAGCGTGGCGAGCAGCTCACCCACCGAGAACACGGCCTCGAAACCGTCGGCCGCGCGCGCCACCACCGCCGCTCGCAGGCCGGCGTGCTTCTCGACCGGGTTCACCTTCGGCCCGCTCGCGCCTTCAGAATAGCCGAGCTTCAGGAGGACGGCGTCGAGGCGTACGCCCTTCACCTGGTGCTCGCCCTTCTTGTCTCGCCACGTCTTCGTCACCGGCGTGAGCGCCTCGAGCGCGGCCTTGTCGAGTGAGGCCGCGGTGATGAAGGCGCCAGACACTGGCAGCGAAGGTGAAACCCCCGCGTCGGGCGAGGCAGCCAGCAACAGCGCGAGCAGAACGTGCATGCGCCGCACGGTATCGGGACGGAGTTGCG
This sequence comes from Myxococcaceae bacterium, assembly GCA_025459425.1. Taxonomy (GTDB): domain Bacteria; phylum Myxococcota; class Myxococcia; order Myxococcales; family Myxococcaceae; genus Xiheimicrobium. The sequence goes on from JALOQF010000084.1 coordinate 20,673, forward strand.
CGAGGAACGGTCGTCTCAGCGCCCGCCCCCGAGCGCTGTGCGAGGCGACGAACGGCTCGCACAGGCCGTACGAGCG
>JALOQF010000415.1 GCA_025459425.1 Myxococcaceae bacterium
CAGGTGAACACCTGGGCCGCGGCGGTCTCGGCGACCGACCCGACGAACTGCCAGCCGATGCGGGTGGCGCGCGCTGGCCACACCGCCACGCTCCTGCGCAACGGCAAGGTGTTCATCGCGGGCGGCTTCAACTACCCGCCCGGCAACCCCAACCGCGTGGCGCTCTCGGACGCCGAGGTGTTCGACCCGTCGACCGGCACCTTCTCGAAGGTGCAGGATCTTTCGTTCCGCACCAGCCAGCAGGTGGTGAAGGTGACGAAGGCCTTCCACACGGCGAACCTGCTCAAGAACGGCCAGGTGGTGGTGTGGGGCGGAGAGAACTACCAGCTGCTCCAGGGCGTGAACGTGGTGTCGCCGCGGAGCGAGATCATCTTCTACGACCCCGACCAGGACGCCTACGGCGCCACGCAGCGGCAGACCCCCGCGCCGATTCCGCGCTCGCAGCACCGGGCGGTGGTCGACCAGAACGGCAAGCTGCTGGTGATCGGCGGGCTCCGCTTCAACACCACGGGCAGCGGCCCGCGGCTGGTGCCGGTGTCGGAGGTCGAGTGGTTCGATCCCGACGTGCAGCCGCAGGTGCCGCAGGTGATCGCGGGGCTGTCGGCGCAGCGGGTCGAGGCCTCGGTGGCGCCCGTGAAGCAGGGCGAGTTCATCGCGGTGGCGGGCGGTACCGATGGGACGATGCTGAGGGCCGACGTGCAGTTCTTCAGGTGGAACGGTCGGGCCTTCGAGCAGCAGGTGCAGTCGAACCCTCCGCGGCTCGGAGACCCCGGCCGGCGCGGCGCCGCGGCGGTGCCATTTCGTGAGGGCAACGACATGCTGGTGCTCGGCGGCTACAGCGACGTGAGCGCCGTGCGCCCCGTGGCCTCGAGCGAGATCGTCCAGGCGGGCGTGGCCACCGTGGCGCGCGGCGCCGACATCGGGACGCGCGGCGACGTGTGCGCGGTGACGTTGAACGACGGCTCGGTGCTGGCGATCGGCGGGCGCACCGCCGACACGACGGGCATGATGGTGCGCTCCGACGCGAGCACGGTGATCGTTCGCCCCGACGGGCGCGGTGGCACGAACGCACTGGCGGGACCGGGCCTCATGCGCGCGCGCTACCTGCACACCTGCACGCTGCTCGCGGACGGCTGGGTGCTGGTGACGGGTGGGCTCGACGAGACTCCGGCGAACCCCATCGGTGAAGTCCTGGCCGATGCGTGGATCTACACGCCCGCGCCGACCGACTGAGCTGACGGCTTCAGGCGCCGACGTCCTTCGGCGCGCGCACCCGCTCCGCGCGATGAGCCCTGGGGCTGCCAGCGCCCGCTCGGTGCACCCGCGTTGTTCGAGCGATGTCGAGCTGGGCGCTGCCTCCCCCGCGGGGTGCCTCACGTCATTCGAGGTCAGCGCGCCCCGGAAGCGAACCCGTGACGAGGCTCAGCTCGGCCCTGGGCGCTGAAACCGGTCGAACAGCGCCGTCGGCACACGGCGTCCTTCCACCAGGGTCCACCCGTCGGACAGGCGCTCGACCCGTACGGCTCGCAGGTCGAAGATCTGATCGCCCAGGCGAAGCCAGTCGCCACGGCGCTCCTGCACGGCCCCGCCGAACAGCATCGCCCACGCCACCACGCCGACCAGCACGACGGTGGCCCCGGCGATGCGGCCCAGCAGCAACCCCAACAAGATGGCGAGCACCCCGAAGAAGACGGGGAGCAGCTGGCGGTTTCGGCTCCTCGGCACGTGGACGACCCGCTGCAAGAGCAGGGCGTCGAGCCACCACCCGAGCTGATCCGCCTTCACCACCCCTCGAGGCACGTCGCGTGCGGCGAGCACCGAGATGCGGCGCGCGACCTTCGTGACGTCTCCCGTGATGGCCTCGGCGGCGGGCATGACCGCGCGCAGGGCCTCGACCTCGTCCATCCGCGGCTCACGCAGGGCCACCTCGAGCCGCGCGAGCCAGTCTCCGTCAGTCGGCGTGGTCATGACGCAGGAACGAGCGAACGAGCGCCTCGAGCTCCGCGCGAGTCACCGGTGTCGTGCGCTGCGGCCTCGGCGACGACCGCACCAGCGGCTGACCGGGCTGGAGCGGGAAGGTGTCGTACCGGCCACTGCCGTCGGCGTCGACGAAGATGGGGTTGGTGAAGGCCTGCGCTCGCGCGTCGCCTGCGGTGCACACGCCGTTGCGGCAGCGAACGCCCGACCAGACGGCTGGCGCCAGGCTGCGGCTCGCGCTGCTCGAGCGCACCATCGCGACGAACCAGGTGTCGGCGCTGGCCGTCACGGCGAACGTCTCGCGCAGCTTCACCCGACGCGCGGTGAAGCCATTGAGGCCAGGCACCGCTTCGAGCGGGAGAGAGCCGATCGGGTACGTGCGCCGCTGCAGAATGCGCGACTCTGGCCAGTCACCGTTCGCCATGCCGGGCGCTGCTTCCCGGCCCGGGGCGTGGGTGTAGAGCTCGAGCGCGTCGAACTGCATCCACTCCGGCGCCTGCACCTCGACGATCAGCTCGAGCGGCGTGCTGGCGGGCGCCGAGAGCGTCTGGCCGATGGAGACGGTGGGCCCCTGGCCGTCGGCGCGGCGGGCCGTCATCGTGACGAAGGGCCCCGACGAGCCGGTCGCCCGCTGCTGCTTGAGCGCCGCGGTGAAGGCCGCCGCCGAGAAGCGCGGCACGCTGGCGTCGGCGCCGAGGAAGACCCAGGTGCGGCCCGCGCCGCCGGTGTTCGAGTGCCGGGTGTGGGTGTCGGACACGGCGGTGGCCGTCTTCACCCACCCGCGCGACAAGAACGTCATCCAGTCGTTGGCGACGGCGAAGTCGATCGACGGCTCGTTCATCAGCTCGAGCGCGTCGAAGTCGAGCGAGAAGAGCCTGGTGTCGGTGGCCGAGGCCATGGGGTGGGGCTCCATGCGGAAGCGCTCTGGCTTCGCGCGAGAGGTGCCCCGGGCCGTGTCGACCTCGAGCTGGCGCAAGGTGCCCGAGCGGCTCGTGCGCGGGTGGTTCATCTGCACGAGGGTGTCCGGCCAGGCCGTGCGCAGGCTGCCGTAGAGCTGGTCGAGCCGCAGCGTCGGGCCCTCGCCGCCGGCCCAGTCGACCGGGCCGCCGTTGAAGGCGTCACGCACCACCGCGGGGAACGCGTTCTGGTGTCCGAAGTCGAACGGAGACACCTCGCAGCCCACCACCGTCGCGAGCCGGTCCGAGAGGCCGAGATCACGAACGATGGGCGCGTAGTCGGTGAGGAAGTCGTGGTCGGTCGAGACGAGCACGTCGACGCCCTCGGCAGCGAACGAGGCGACCCGTTCTCCATCGGGCACGCTGCTGTCGGTGCTGCCGATGGCGTGCACGTGGAGATCGGCCGACAGCCAGCCGGTGGTGTCGACGACCTGCGCGAGCGTGGCCGACACCATCGCGTCGGCGGTCGTGAGATCGACGCTCTGGCCGCGGGTGGGGAACGTGTCGGGGAAGGCCGAGAACGTGGGCCCGCGCGAGACGAAGACCTCGTACGTCCCCGCCGGCAGCTTCACCGCGAGCTGGCCCGACGCGGGCACGTACTCGACGGCCTGCACGTCGGAGGGCATCGGCTCGAGATCGAAGTAGGGGCGCAGGAGCTCGCGCTCGTTGGGGCAGACGCCGCTACAGCGCACCACCACCTTCGCGGTCAGCGGCCGGCCGGCGGGATCGACGACCGAGACGCGCAGCGTGCGGCTGGCGCCCTGGCGCACCGTCACCATGGCCTCGCCCGTCGAGGGCGCCGAGACGTCGACGGGGTTCTCGAGCGCGGCGAAGGGGCTCCCGGTCGACACGCGGTAGTTGCCGACGGGCACGTCGAAGCGCGCCTTGCCCGCCGCGTCGGCGACCGCGAGCGTGAGCTGCTTGCCCGACTCGGCGGACACCACGGCGATGCGCGCGCCCGGCGCCGGCTGCCCCGTTCCATCGAGCGCGGTGACGTCGAGCCGCGAGCGCGGCAGCCCGTCGAAGGTGAGCCACTGGGCCTGCACGCGGGCGAGATCGACGTCGACGACGAAGTCGCGCAGCACCAGCCGCGGCTCGTTCGGGAGGATCCCGAAGGCGCCCGTCAGCTCGCCGGACGACGTCCACGAGAGGAGCCCGGCCAGGTCCTTGCCGTCGACCATCACGACGCCCGAGCCACCGACGGCGATGAGCACGTTCTTGCCCGGTGTTCGGCGATCACGCAGCGACATGGCCCGGTACCCGTAGGCGACGCCTTCGGCCTGGAGCCCGAACCACTCGACCGGGTCGGCGGTGCAGTCTCGCGTGCCGAGCGTGCCGGTGCAGGCGGTGGGGTTGAAGAGCTCGACCGCTCCGCCGCCTTCGACGAAGTCGCCCACCATGGTGACGACGTTCGTGCGCCCCGAGTTGCAGAACGCCGTGAGCAGGCGCACGCGCGACTCTCCGGGCGACAGCACGTAATAGGTCGTCACCTTCAGGGGCAGGGCGGTGTTGGGGTCGGAGCGCAGCGTGAGCTCGCCGAGCGCGTCCGAGAGGAGCCCGGGCAGGTTGATGCCGTCGATGAGCGCGTCGTCACCCGTGGCCGCGACGACCGCGTAGCCGCCCTTCGAGCCGTCCTCGAGCACCTCGACCCGATCGACGCCGGGTGTGCGGCCGAAGGCGTAGAAGGGTGAGATCTTTCCCAGCTGATCGCGCCCTGCCTGGCCGGCCGGCCGAACGAGGTCGGCGTCGATGATGGCGCCGCCGTACGGCACCGGGCCCGAGACGCGGCCCGCCTGCTGGATCACCACGCGCACCTTGTCGTTCGCGAGCAGCACGTCACCGACCCGCCCCTGCGAGAAGCCGCCGCCGATGCGCTCGTCGTTCGACTCGATCACCTTCGCGCGCGCGCCCGTGCCGAGCTTCGAGAACAGCATGGTCTCGTCGAGGTTCACCTCGCAGCGCGTCGGCGGCATGGGCTCGTCGACGGGGCGCCGTTGGGGGCAGGCGAGGCAGAGGAGGGGAGCGAGCAGAGCCAGGTGTCTCACGGCGGCGAGCGTACCCGGTTGTCTTCGAGCCGCCGACCGCATCCGCTAAGGTCCCTGCTCGATGGTCGAGCGTACGAACGAAGACCGGCAGGCAGCCATCGACGCCCTGTATCGGGTGCGCGCGGTCGAGTCGCCGCCGGCAGACTCGGGCGTGCGCACCGTGTGGCACCGGGGGCGCCGTGGCGCTGAGCTGGTGTCGGATCTCGACGCCGAGGGCCGGGTGACGCGGCAGGAACTCTGGCTGCACGACGAGGTCGTCGTGTGGGTCGCGGGCGTCTTCCGCACGGGCACGGGCCCCCGCCCGAAGGACAGCCCACCCGAGCAGAGCGTGACGTGGGATCCCGCGCCGGCGAAGGAGCGCCTCGAGCGGGTGGCGCAGGCGCTCCGTACGTACCGCGGCACCGATCGGCTCATCGGGCACGTGCGTGACGTCCTGGGCGTGAGCGATTCGGTGCCTCCGCCCGTGGAGCGGCCGACGACGGAGACTGGCGCGGAGCGGCGCGCCCTCGAGGAAGCCCGTCGCCGGGAGGCGCTGCGCGAAGCCACCCGACGGAGGAACCTCGGCACCATCGGGCTCGTCGCCGGCGCGCTGGTGACGCTGCTGGGGCTGCTCCTGCTGTGGCGTTCGCTGTAGCTCGTGACAGAACGCGGGGCATGAGCCTCGAGAGCGCCCGCGTCGCCCCGTTCGGCACGACGATCTTCACCGAGATGTCCCGGCTGGCGGTGCAGCTTCAGGCCGTGAACCTCGGCCAGGGCTTCCCCGACTTCGACGGCCCCGACGAAGTGAAGCAGGCGGCCCTCGACGCGATTCGTGCGGGCGTGAACCAGTACGGCGTCACCACGGGCCACCCCGAGCTGCGAAAGGCCATCGCCGAGCACGCGAAGCGCTTCTACGGGCAGACGATCGATCCCGACACCGAGGTGACGGTCACCAGCGGCGCGACCGAGGCGATCTTCGACGCCGTGATGGGCCTGGTGAACCCGGGCGACGAGGTGGTGCTGTTCGAGCCCTTCTACGACTCGTACCT
>JALOQF010000651.1 GCA_025459425.1 Myxococcaceae bacterium
CGATCTTCTTGAGCCCCGGCATCTGCGAGCGCACCGACAGGAGCTTCTTCACCTGCTCCTCGTTCTCGGCGAACGCCATCACCGAGCCCGAGTCCGACACGATGTAGGCGCAGTCATCGGCGAGGCTCGAGGGGTAGATGGTGGTGGTGGCGCCGGCCGCGCAGAGAATGCCCATGTCGGCGGCGATCCACTCGTAGCGGGTGCCCGAGAGAATGGCGACGCGCTGCTCCGGCTCGAGCCCGAAGGCCTTGAGGCCCATGGCGATCTGCTTCACCTGCTCGCCGAACTCCTTCCACGACACCGTCTTCCACCCGCTGCCGACGGGGAACGAGTAGGCGGTGTTGTTCGGCGTGGCCTGGACCCGGTGCAACAAGACTTCCGGAACCGTCTGAAAACCCATGGGTCGCGTCCTTTTCGAAAGAGGCAGGGCGCGCATGGTACGGGCGTGTGACACGCCCGCAAGGGTTGTTTTCGGGGCCGTTCGGTCAGGCGCTCTTCGGGTACCAGCCGGGCGAGAGTGACGGCAGCGTCAGCAGCTCGGTGGCGCCGATGCCCAGCAGGCCGTTGGGCTTCATCACGCCCATCGCGCGCTGCACCACCGCGCGTCGCGTGGCCTCGGGGAAGTAGATGAGCACGTTGCGCATCAGCACCAGGTCGAAGCCGATGCCGGGCGGCGCCTGCGTCACCAGGTTGTGCGTGACGAACGTCACCTTGCGGCGCAGGTGCTCCTTCACCTTGAAGTTCGCCCCCGCGCGCTCGAAGTGCTTCACCAGGCGCGGAGCCGACAGCCCCCGGTTGGCCTCGAACACCGTATAGACGCCGGCCTTCGCCTGCTGCACCGCGGCCTCGCTCACGTCGGTGGCGATGATGGTGGTGCGCTGGTGGAGGGGGGGGAAGTTCTCCTCGAGGAACATCGTGAGCGAGTACACCTCTTGCCCCGTCGAGCAGGCGGCCAGCCAGATGGTGAAGTTGCGGTTCGAGCCCGGCTCGGTGAGGCCGAGGCGTGGAATCACCTGATCCTGGAGCGCCTTCCAGAAGGGGGCGTCGCGGAACCAGTACGTCTCGTGCGTCGTCATCGCGTCGATGAGCGGCGCGGTGACGCGGGTCGGAGCCCCCGGCCGCACCGCCTCGAGCACGTACTCGTCGACGGAGCGGTAGTTGAGCGTCTTCGCCACCGGCGAGAGGCGGGCCTCCATCAGGTAGCTCTGGTCGTCGGCGAGGGCCACCCCACAGGTGGAGGCCATGAACGAACGCAGCGCGTTCCAGCTCTGCGTCGGTTCAGGCATGGGGCACGACGCAGCGCGTTCCAGCTCTGCGTCGGTTCAGGCATGGGGCACGACTCCCGAGACGCGCTCCTTCAGCGCGTCGACGCTGAAGGGCTTCATCACGAAGTCGTTGACCCCAGCGTCCAACGCCTCCTGGATCGACTCCAGCACCGCGTTGGACGAGATCATGATGATGACGACGTCTTTGTAGCGTTGGTCGGCGCGAATGCGCTTCACCATCGCCAGGCCGTCCATCACGGGCATCTGCCAGTCGGCCAGCACGAGGTGACAGCCGCCCAGCTTCTCGAGCGCGGCCAGGCCTTCTTCACCGTTCGAGGCCTGCACCACTTCCCAGCCCATCGACTCCAGGGCGCGCTGCTGGACGGTGCGGACCATCTTCGAGTCGTCGACGACGAGGGCTTTCATGGGAGTGGCCTCACCGGTCCGCGCAGAGGGTGTCGACCTTGAGGCCGAGCAGCACCTGCCCATCGAGGGGAAAGACGCCGAAGACGAAGCTCTTGTGGCTGACCTCGAGCGTGTCGGGGGGCGGGCGCCACCCGGTGCCGTCGAGCTCGAAGACGTCGCCGATGTCGTCGACCACCACGCTCACCGGGCCCTCGGCGCCCTTGAGCACGAGCAGCTTCTGGTCGGGCTGCTCGGCCTCGGGGAAGCCCAGGCGCCGGCGCAGATCGATGGCGGGCATGATGGCGCCGCGCAGGTTGAGCAGCCCGCGAATCTCGTCGGGCGCGAGCGGCACCGGGGTGAGCGGCTGCTGGAGCAGCACCTCCTGCACGTCTTCGACGGGCAGCGCGAACTGCTCGCCGCCGAGGTGGAAGGTGGCCCACTGGCCGGTCTGGGTGTCGGTGTGGCTCATGGCGTCGCTCCTGCTTCGGCGGTGGCGGTGAAGATGCCGGTGCCCTGGAGCGCCTCGAGCACCGCCTCACGCTCGACGCGCCGGACGACGGCCGAGGCGCCGGCCGCGCGGGCCTGGTCGCCGAACTGCTCGACCTGCCGCGTGGTGCAGACGATCGGCAGCGCCGGCTGCTCCTGCTTGACGGTGCGAATCAGCTCGAGGCCACGCGAGGGCCCGCCGTCGAGGCTCGCGATGAGGGCGTCGATGCCCCGGCCCGAGTCGCTGCGCAGCTCCTTCACGGCCGCGTCGCTGCTGAGCTCGACCACGTCGACCCCCGACGAGCGCAGCCACCCCGCCAGCGCCGCGCGCATCGCGTCGACCTCGTCGGCCAGCATCACCCGGGGGCGCCGCGCCTGCTTCGCCTTGGCGCCATCGAGGGCCGCCGGCGCGAGCTGCCGCACCAGGCCGAAGACGTCGACGAGCATCGTCGTCTTGCCGAAGCACACCGCCGTGCCCAGCACGTGGGGCAGCTCGCTCTTCGCCGCCTTCGAGGCGTCCACGTCGGTGACGTCGACGATGGCGTTCACCGCGAGGCCCAC
>JALOQF010000416.1 GCA_025459425.1 Myxococcaceae bacterium
TCACCCAGGCTCGCGCCGATGGCGAGGGGCCAGCCGTCCGGTGGCGTCGTCGAGACATCGAGCGTGCGCGAGAGCTGACGCACCGTCTGGCCCGCCGTGCCGGAGATCGACAGCGAGATGGCCCCGCGCGCCGGCCAGTCGATGCGCGCCACGGCCGCTGCGCCGTCGGTGCCGCTCGAGGGACAGAACCCGGCCTGGCGCACCTCGTAGTCGAGCTCCGCGCGGGTGGCCGGCTCGACCGACGGCAACAGCCCCTCACCGGCGACGAGCACGGCGACCTTCGGCCAGGACGGCTGGCAGGGCGTCTGGCTGAGGAGGAGGGCTTGTACCAGCACGGCCACCGCCACGTGTCGTCACCGCTTCCCGATCAATACGTACACAGCGGCTCGAGTGTGGCCGCGTGCACGCCCGAGGGGAAGCGCTTCAGGTAGCTCGCCTTCGCCGCCCGGCAGGCCTCGGCGTGGCGCAGCTCGTGGTGCAGCCGGGCGAGGCGCGCCATCGCGTCTTCGACGAACGACCCGCTGGGGGCCTTCGCCACGGCCTGCTCGAGGGACTCGAGGGCCCGCGCCGGGCTGCGGAGCTGGTCCATCTCGAGGCGCCCGAGCTCGAAGAGCGCGAGGCCTGCGCGCGAGTCGTCGGGGAACTGGGCGATGAAGTGCCGAAGGGCCTGGGCGGCCTCACCGGCACGGCCTGCGCGACGCGCGTCGAGCGCCACCTTGAAGAGCGTCGATGGGTCGTCTGGCAGCGTCGGGGTCGCGCTCGAGACTGGCGGCGGCAGCGGCTCCGGCGCGGTGGCGCCGCCCGTGCTCTTCACTTTCCCGCTGCCCACGCGCTTCACCGTTCGCTTCGTCGGCCTGGGCTCGGGTGCCGCCATTTCGGGCGCGTCGGGCTCGGGCGCGAGCTCGATGGGCTCGGTCGATACCTCTGGCGCCACCGCGAGCGGCGCCTCGTCCCACCGTTGGCCAGCCGTGAGCACGGCGCGCTGCGAGCCATCGACCCACACCTCGACCACCCCGCGTTCCACCTGCACGCTCGCGGTCGCCTCGCGCCTCACGGTGAAGGTGGTGCCCACCACGCGCACCTCGACGTGCCCGGCGATCACCGAGAAGCGGCGCGTCGGTTTCTTCGCCACGTCGAAGCGGAACGAGCCGCGATCGAGCCGCACCCGCACCTCGCTCGAGCTCGCGAGCTCGAGGGCGCCGGCCGATGCAGGCGCCGCCTGCACCACCGAGCCCTCGTCGAGCACCCCCTGCAGCCCCGCGGAGCCCGTCGCGATGGCCGCGCCAGGCTCGAGCCGGGTGCCGTCGGGTCTGGCGCGCGGCCACATCATCACGGCCACGGCGACGACGATCGCAGCGCTCGCCAGGCCACCCACGAGGAGCCAGCGCGGGCGCCGCGGCTCGGGCCGCAGTGACGCGTCGAGCCGCTGCCAGGTGTCGTCGAGCTCCCGGTCGGTGACGACGTGCTGAATGTGTTCGGCCAGGGGCCCCGTGCGTGGCTCAACCATGGCGTACCTCCTCGAGCTTCTGATCGGCCGCGGTGATGCGGCGCTTGACGGTGGCGAGCGACAGATCGAGCGCGCTGGCCACCTCGGTGAGTTCGTACCCTTCGACGCGGTAGAGCAGCACCGCGAGCCGCTCCTCGCTCGAGAGCGTCGAGAGGCCGCGGTAGAGATCGGTCAGCGCGGCCTTCGTCTCGGGAGAAGCGCTCGGCGCCGCCCGCACTTCGAGCTCGTCATCGCTCGCGTCACCGAAGCCCAGGCGGCTCAAGAGCCGGCGTCGGCGCAGGCGGCGGCGCACCTCGAAGACGACGATGCCGCCCAGCCAGGTCGAGAACTGCTCCGGGTTGCGGAGCTGCACGATGCGCGTGAAGGCGTTCAGGAAGGCGTCGTGGGCGATGTCCTGCGGGTCCTCTTCGGGCATCAGCCGGTAGGCGAGGCCCATGGCCAGCTTCGCGTGCCGGCGAAACAGGGCTTCCTGGGCGTGCCGCTTGCCTTCGCGCACCTGGGCCACGAGCGTCGCGTCGCTCTCGGTCGAGGTCTGCCGGAATGGCAGCACCCGCGCTGACTGGTTGGCCCCTGACATGTCACCTGGTGGGAAACTCCAACAGTCTCGCACGGCTCAGCACCGTGCACGGCAGTGCCCACCTGTCAGAAAAGGCCGTGAAATCGGGCACTCACTTCGTTACGTCACGCCGCGTCATGGCTCCTTCCGCAGCCCGATGGGTCGTTCCGGCGCTGGCGGCGGTGTACCTCGTGTGGGGGTCGACCTACCTGGCGATGCGGGTGGTGGTCGAGGTGTTGCCGCCCTTCGCGATGGCCGCGGCGCGGTACCTCTCGGTGGGGCTGGTGCTGTTGGTCTTCCTGACGGCGCGCGGGGCGGCGTGGCCGACGGGGAGGCAGTGGCTGCTGTCGGTGCCGATTGGCGGGCTCATGTTCCTGCTCGGGAACGGCACGGTGGCCTTCGCCGAGAAGCACCTGTCGTCGGGCATCGCGGCGGTGGTGTGCGGCACCATGCCGTTGTGGGTGGCGGCGCTGGGGCCGCTCTTCGGCGAGCGCGCGACGGTGCGCGAGTGGGTGGGGCTGGGGCTCGGCTTCGCGGGCGTGGCGGTGCTGGGGCTGGGCCGTGAGCTCCGCGCGGAGCCGCTCCACGCGGCGGTGTTGCTCATCGCGCCGATCGCCTGGGCGGCAGGTTCGATGCTGTCGCGCGCCTGGCCGATGCCGAAGGGGCTCATGTCGGCGGCGACGCAGATGATCGCTGGGGGCGCGTTGATGGGGCTGGTGAGCCTCGCGCTCGGGGAGCAGGTGCCCACGGTGATTCCGCTCAAGGTGACGCTGTCGTGGCTCTACCTCTGCGTCTTCGGCTCCCTCGTCGCGTACTCCGCGTACACGTACCTGTTGGGCGCGACGCGGCCGGCCATCGCCACCAGCTACTCGTACGTCAACCCGGTGATCGCCGTGCTCATGGGCGCGCTGCTCGGAGGCGAAGCGGTGGGCCCCGAGGTGATCGTCGCGGTGCTGCTCATCGTCTCGGCCACCGCGATGGTGGTGGTGCGGCGAACGCCGTCGAGCGCAGCGACACCCGAGCCCAGGCCCGCGGCCAGCGAGAGCTGAACCCGTTTCACGTGGAACGCCCGTTCAGTGTCGGCTCTTCAGGGCTGCGTGCCGCGCGAGTCGATCATCTTGACCCAGCGAACACCGAGCTTCCGGCGATTGCCCTCGACGAGGAACGGGGGAATCGAGCCGGCCGGGTCCGAGAACACGACGTAGGTCAGGCGGGTCTTGCCTGCCTCGCCCGGCTCGAACAGCCAGTGCCCCTTGAGCCTGGTGATCCGCACCCAGCCGTCTTTCGGCTTCGGCCCGACGTCGGTGGCCGCTTCGAAGGTCATTCGGCACGCCGCGCCCTCCCAGCTCCGCCTGGCCCTGACGACGTAGTCGCGGTTGCTGACCACCGGGGGCGTGATCTCTTCGTAGGTGACGCGCTCGTCGGGGCCTTCCGAGAGGATGGTGCGTGACTTGAGGTCGGGCTCTTCGGGGTCGAACTTGCCGTCACCGAACGCGGCGTCGCACAACGACTTCGGCGTCTTGGTGCTCAGCAGGGTGAAGCGCAGCTCGGCGAACTTCGAGCCGGGCACCACGCGCTGCTCGATGGTGACGCCGTCGGTCTCGCCGATCTTTTCCCACGTGGGTTCGGCCGAAAGCAGCGCGAGCAGGGCGAGCTGGATCATTCGCGCAACGTAGCGACCACCGCGTTCGCCTGCATCACCGACCGGCGTGCAGCTTCTTCGTCTGCTGACCCATGATGGTGATGGTGGTGCGCCTGGGCAGCAGCCGCCGCATGAGGAACGAAGCGAAGCGGTTGAACACGCCGGGGATCATCGTGGGCGCCCGGCCGAGCGCGTCGAGGGCCTCGGCCACCACCTGCTTCGGCTCGAGCATGCCGGGCGCTCCGTCGGGCGCGGCCTTGAGCAGGTTCGGGGTCTTCGTCGCGCCCGCGCACACCGAGAGCACGTCGACGCCGCGCTCCTTCAGCTCGAACCAGAGCCCCTCGGCGAAGGCCAGGTTGAAGGCCTTGGTGGCGCCGTAGGTGCTGACGAACGGAGAGCCCTGGAAGGCGGTGAGCGACGAGAGGAGGACCAGGCCTCCACGCCCACGCGCGGCGAGTCGCGCGCCGAAGTGGTGGGCGAACGCGACCGGCCCGCGCACGTTGACGTCGATGGCCTTGAGGTTCTCGCCGAGCGACTGCGACAAGAAGGGGCCCAGCGGCGAGAGCGCGGCGTTGTAGACGACGAGGCCCACGTCGAGGTCGGCCGTCGCCGCCGCCACCGTCGCCAGCGCGCCAGGGGTCGCGAGGTCGGCCACCACACAGCGGACCTTCACCTGCTTCGACAGCTCCGCCTCGATGGCGGCCAGCGCGTCGGCCCGGCGCGCCACCAGAACCACGTCGAGGCCACGGCCGGCGAGCTGTCGCGCGAACTCGGCGCCGAGCCCTTCCGAGGCTCCCAGCACCAGCGCCGTGGGGCCGTAGCGCGCGGTGAACATCAGTACGGCTTCTGGCCCACGAAGTTGCCCGGCGGCGAGTAGTTGCACGCCGTGAGGTACCAGGTGGGGAAGCTGCGGAACGGCGAGTTCGTGGTGCAGCGCGTGGTGGCGCAGCCGATCTTCGTGCTCGAGCGCCACACCACCTGCGTGTAGTGGCCGCACACGGCGGTGCAGGTGTTCGACGCGTACCGGTAGTCGGCCTTCTCGCTGTCCCAGCTCTGCACGACGTCGGTGGGGCTCGAGTCCTGGGTCGACGCGAAGAGGTTCTCACCGAACTGGTTCTGGTCCCGGTGATCGAAGATGCAGCGGTCGGCGCCGAGCTTCGCGAAGGCCTCGGCCGCGGCGTCCCACGAGACGTCGGGCAGGGGCGGCGACGGCGCCGGGGTCGCGGCTCTTCGCGCGGCGTTGTGGGCGGTGACGAACTCCTGCTGCCAGGCCGTCAGCCCCGCCTGGCCACCAGCGGCGCTCCCACCTGCCGCACCCCCGCCACGTGGCGCGTTGGGATCGAGCTCGCACGACGACATGGCCCCACAGCGCTGGCCTGTCCCGCACGCCTGGCATCGAAAGCCGCCGGCGCCGCAGGCCTGGGACGACGAGCCGCTCTGGCACTGCCCGGCGGCATCGCAGCAGCCACCACAGTTCATCGGAGAGCAGTCTCCCAGCGGCGTCGGCGCTGAACACGCCGCGGCGAGGAGCAGAACGAGGAGGAGAGGGCGCATCACGAACATCCGAGTGAGAACGAAGGCCGGCCAGCGATGGAGCGCTCTACCACGAAGGCGCCCGTCACCGCTTCTCGGGCTTCGGGCCACGCAGGATCTCGTACGAGCCCGTCTTGCCCGAGATGGTGAGGATCGCCGCCAGCCCGTGCGCGGTCGACCCGTCGTTCATCTTCCACGGGAGCGGGTTCGCCGAGCCCTGGTTCACGAACAGCACCGGGTGCGGCTTCTTCGGCGGCACCACCCGGCCGACGAAGTCCGTCCCCTTGCCGGCCGCCTCGAGGATGTGGCCGGTGATGCCGAATGAGATCTTCGCCCGCTGCGCGAGCGCGGTGAGCCGTGGATCACCGACGTTGTCGGCCCCCGGCACGAAGTCGAGCGCCTGCTGGCCCTTCTGCCGCATGGGCCCATGGGTCAGGAGGACGACGGGATCGTCTGCAGCGGCGGCGGCCTGCTCGAGCTGATCGAGGTGCTTGTCCTGGTAGATGCAGCCCCCCGCCAGGTGGAGGAACGCCTTGTCGTGGTACCCGCCGAGGCTGACCAGATCGGCGCCGGCGAAGTCGGCCCTGCGAACGAGGTCCATGTTGACGAGGTGCGCGGCCTGCTGCTCCGTGCGCACCTTCGTCAGCGCGTAGTTGAGCGAGGCGCCACGCTCCATGTTGCCGGCGATGACGAGCAGCGGCCGCTTCGTGGCCTTCACCAGGAACGTGAAGATCGTCTCGAGCATCGCCGGCTCGCTC
>JALOQF010000417.1 GCA_025459425.1 Myxococcaceae bacterium
GCCTGGTTCCGCTTCTCCACCTCGAGCCCGGGCGTGTGCAACGACGCCTTCGGCACGCGCGTGCCCGCCACCGGAGGCACCACCATTCCCTTCGGCAACGCCCCGGTGAACTTCACCGAGAACGTCACCGGCCTGACGGCGGGCACGACGTACTTCGTGTGCGCCATCTCGCAGAACTCGGTGGGCACGGCCTTCGGCAGCGTCTTCACCTTCACCACGCCCGGCATCCCCACGGCCAACACGGTGCTGGCGTCGTCGATCACCAGCAGCGGCGCGCTCCTCAACGGCACGGGCGTGCCCAACCGCGCCGAGGCGACGGGCTGGTTCCGCTACTCGACGACGAACCCCGGCACCTGCAACGACACCTTCGGTACGCGCGCCCCGGCCACCGGCGGTGACGCGCTCGGCAACGGCACCAGCGCGGTGTCGTACTCCGAGGCCATCACCGGGCTCGCCGCGGGCACGACGTACTTCTACTGCGCGATCGTCTCGAACGTCGTCGGCACGGCCTTCGGCACGGTGCAGCAGTTCACCACCTTGAACGCGCCCACCGTGACGACGGGCATGGCGAGCGGCGTGACGGCCTCGAGCGCGACGCTGAACGCGACGGCGAACCCGAACAACGCCAGCTCGACGGGGTGGTTCCGGTACTACACGGTCGATCCAGGCACGTGCGTCGACTCGGGCGGCGTGCGGGCTCCAACGTCGGGCGGGTCGCCCCTCGGAGCCGGGAACATGGCCGTGCCCTTCACGGCCGCGACGGGCTTCCTCTCGGCGGGCACCACCTACTGGGTGTGCGCGTTCGCCTCGAACACCGCGGGCACCTCGGTCGGCCTGCCGGTGACCTTCGTCACGCCGGGGCCGCCCACCGTGGCGACGTCGCCCATCACCACCTTCGACTCGAGCAGCGCCACCTTCGAGGCGACCGTCAACCCGAACCTGGGCGCGACGACGGCGTGGTTCCGCTACACGACGAGCTTCATCTCGACCTGCACCGACACCTTCGGCACGCGCGTGCCGGTGGCGGGGATCTCGGTGGGGAGCGGCTCGACGGTGCAGCCGGTTTCGCAGCCGGTGACGGGCCTGGCCTCGGCGACGACGTACTACGTGTGCGCCATCGCGCAGAACTCGGCGGGCCTGCGCTTCGGCACGGTGCGCACCTTCACCACCACCGCGGCGCCCTTCGTCAGCACGTCGGCGGCGACGTCGGTCACGGCCACCACGGCGACGCTGAACGCCTCGGTCAACCCGCGCGGGCAGGCCACCACGGGCTGGTTCCGGTACGCCACCACCAGCCCCGGCACCTGCAACGACACCTTCGGCACGCGCGCGCCGGTGGTGGCGACCTCACTCGGCAGTGGCTCGACGACGGTGTCGCTCGCGGAGCCGCTCACCGGCCTCACCGCGGGCACGACGTACTTCTACTGCGCCATCGCACAGAACACGGTGGGCACGAGCTTCGGCAGCGTGCTGTCCTTCACCACGCCGGGCGCGCCCACCGTCGTCACCAGCGCGGCCTCGTCGGTGCTGGGCTCGACCGCGACGCTCAACGGCTCGGCCACGCCGAACCTGGCGGCGAGCACCGGCTGGTTCCGCTACGCGACGACGAACCCGGGCACGTGTGACGACACCTTCGGTACGCGCGCTCCGGCGACGGGCGGGACGTCGCTCGGCAGCGGCACGGCGCCGGTGGCCTTCACGCAGGTCCTGAGCGGGCTGGCTTCGTCGACGCAGTACTGGTTCTGCGCCATCGCGCAGAACGCCGAGGGCACGCGCTTCGGGTCGATTCAGACGTTCACCACGCTGGCCGCGCCGGTCGTGACGACGAGCGCGCCAACCAGCGTCACGGCGAGCTCGGCCGTCTTCAACGGCTCGGGCAACCCGAACGGCGCGACGGCGACGGGCTACTTCAGGCTCTACACGTCGAACCCCGGCACCTGCGCCGACGTGGGCGGCACCCGCGTGCCCTTCAGCGGAGGCAGCGCGCTGGGCAGCGGCTCCACGGCGCAGACGTTCTCGCAGAGCTTCACCGGCCTCACCTCGGGCACCTCGTACTGGGTGTGCGCCTTCGCCTCGTCGGCCGTGGGCGTGGGCGCGGGCACGCCGGTGACGTTCGACACGCCGGGCGCTCCGGCGGTGGCCACGCTGGCGGCGACGGGCGTCTCGAGCAGCGTCGCGACGCTCAACGGCACGGCCACGCCGCGCGGCTCGGACACGACGGGCTACTTCCGCTTCAGCACCGTCAACCCCGGCGCGTGCAACACCGTCTTCGGCGCGCGGGCGCCCGTGAGCGGAGGCACGCTCGTTCCGTCAGGCTCGGCGTCGACGCCCTTCACCGCGTCGCTCTCGGGCCTGTCGCCGAGCACGACGTATTTCTACTGCGCCATCGCGCAGAACGCGGTGGGCACCACGCTCGGCTCGGTGTTGTCCTTCACCACGCCGACGGGCCCCACGGTGACGACGGGCAGCGCTTCGGCCGTCACCAGCACCGGGGCCACGCTGAACGGCGCCGTCAACCCGCTCGGTGACGCCACCACCGCCTGGTTCCGCTTCAGCGCGGTGAACCCCGGCTCGTGCAACGACACCTTCGGCACCCGCGCGCCGGTGACGGCGATCTCGGTCGGCAGCGGCGCCTCGGCGCAGTCCATCTCGACGGCGCTCAGCGGCCTCATGGCGGGCACGACGTATTACTTCTGCGTCATCGCGCAGAACGGCAACGGCACCGGCTTCGGCGCGGTCGGCACCTTCTTCACGCCGGGAGCCCCCACCGTCACCACCACCGCGGCCTCGAACGTCACGGCGGCGGGGGCCCTCGTGGGCGCCACCATCAACGCCAACGCCGACGCCACCACCGCGTGGGTCCGCTTCGGTACGACGAGCCCGGGCACCTGCAACGACACCTTCGGTACGCGCTTCCCGGCGACGGGCGGCACGGCGATGGGCAGCGGCACCACCGCGCAGACGTTCACCTCGAGCCTCTCGGGCCTGACGGGCGGGACGACGTACTTCTACTGCGTCATCGCGCAGAACGGCGTGGGCACGTCCTTCGGCTCGGTGCTGTCCTTCACCACCCTGGCGGCGCCGGCGGTGACGACGATCGCGGCCAGCAGCGTGTCGTCGAACGGCGCGACGCTCAACGGCTCGGGCGTGGCGTTCGGCGCGGCCACCACCGGCTGGTTCCGTTACGCGACGACGAACCCCGGGAGCTGCAACGACACCTTCGGGACGCGCGCGCCCACGTCGGGCGGCTCGGCGCTGGGCACCGGTGGTACGGCGCAGCCCTTCGCCCAGGCGGTGACGGGCCTCTCGCCCGGCGTGACGTACTTCTTCTGCGCCATCGCGCAGAACAGCGTGGGCACCACCTTCGGCACCGTGCTGCAGTTCACCACGGGCGCGGCGCCTCCGTCGGCCACCACGCTCTCGGTGTCGATGGTGACGGGCGGGAGCGCGACGCTCAACGGCTCGGGCCTCGCGAACGGCACCGCCTCGACGGGCTTCTTCCGCTTCGGCGTCACCAACCCGGGCAGCTGCACCGACACCTTCGGCACGCGCGCGCCTGCGACGGGCGGCACGGCCATTCCCGTGGGGGCGACGGCGACGAGCTTCTCCGAGGCCATCATGGGGCTGATGCCGGGCACGACGTACTTCGCCTGCGCAGGCGCGACGTCCTCGGCCGGCACCACCTTCGGCACCGTCGTCACCTTCACCACGCCGCGCACGCCGACGGTGACGACGGGCACCGCGCAGCCCACCTCGGGCACCCAGGCCACGCTGTCGGGCACGGTGGCCTCGAGTGGAGGCGCCGATGGCGTCGCCTACGTGCGCTACGGCACGACGAACCCGGGCGCCTGCAACGACACCTTCGGCACGCGCTTCCCGGCCATGGGTGGCGTGCCGTTCACCGCGACGGCGACGAACCAGCCCTTCAGCCACGTGGTGACGGGCCTGATGCCGGGCACGCGGTACTTCTTCTGCGCGGCGGCCAGCAACGTGGTGGGCGCGGCCTTTGGCGCGGTGCAGGGCTTCACCACGCCCGGCGCGCCGGTCGTCACCACCTCGTCGGCGTCGTTCACCAACGGGCCGATGCCGCGGCTCAACGGCGTGGTGAACCCGACGGGTGCGCCCACCGTGGCGTGGTTCCGCATCGCCACGGCCGACCCCGGCGCGTGCAACGACACCTTCGGCCGTCGGGTGCCTGCTGCGGGAGGCACCTCGGTTCCCGCGGGGACGACCGACGTCAACTTCGGCGAGGTGGCCGGGGGCCTCGAGCCGGGCCGCACCCACTGGTTCTGCGCCATCGCCGAGAACCCGCTGGGCAAGCGCTTCGGCCAGGTGCTGCAGTTCAACTCGTTCGCGCCGCCGCCGACCGTCCGCACCGGTGACGCCATCGACGTCGAGGCCACGAGCGCCACGCTGCGCGGCTCGGTCAACCCGAATGGCACGGCGACGACTGGCTGGTTCCGCATCTCGGAGACCCGGCCCATGGCCTGTGACGACAGCTTCGGCACCCGCGTGCCGAACATGGACGGCGTCGCGCTGGGAGACGGCGCCGAGGTGCCGCTGTCGCTGGCCGCGATGGGGCTCAAGTCGAGCACCCGCTACTTCGTCTGCGCCATCGCCTCGAACCTGGGCGGCGCCGCGTTCGGAGACGTGCGGGAGTTCACGACGAAGCCCGCGCCGCCGTCGGTGAAGACGATCGCCGCGACGCAGCAGGCCGATGGCAGCTTCGTGCTTACCGGCACGGTGAACCCCCAGGGGCTCACGACGTCGGCGTCCTTCAAGTACAGCACCACGCGGGCGCAGAGCTGCGCGACGTTGCCAAACGCCTCTCGCGTTCCAGCGCTCGGCAACACGCTCGCGCCCGGCTTCACCGAGGTGCCGCAGCAGGAGACGCTGAAGGGCCTGGCGCCCGGCGAGTACTTCTTCTGCATGTTCGCCACGAGCGAGGCTGGCGAGGGCAACGGTGAGGTGCAGTCCTTCGTCGTCGAGGGGCCGATGATGATGCAGGGCTGCTCGTGCACGACGGGGCTCGAGGGAACTGGCGCTTCAGCCGTGCTGGCACTGACGCTCGCGCTGGGGCTGCGTCGCCGCCGGGTGCGGTGAGCGGCCGAGGGGGAGGGTGGCGCGTCGCTCGGGTCGGTCATTCTTCTCGGGCAGCGGCGTTTTGAGTGAAGCGCCAGGTCGTCGTCCTCGCCGTTCAGTTCGTCGTCGCGCGGGTGGGAGCGTCGACCGGTTGGCGCTCAGGGCTCGAGTGAACCGTGGAGTCGCAGGCGACCTCGGTCAGCTTTGTCCGTCGCGCGTGGGCCGGGCAGGTGCTCTGCGGCGCGCCCGGCACCCGGGATGTCAAGGCCGCCTCGTTCCACGCAGTGAGGAGCAGCGTCACGGCGGCGAGCGCCCGCCTCACCACGTCGGGAGCGCTTCTCCGTCGCGCGTGCGGAAGCGTTGGCTCCGAACTCGATGGAGCCGTCAGGCCGCCGTCGTCCCCGGTGAGCTTCGCCGCCGCGCGTGCGGGAGCATGGGTCGGCCACGCGCTCCGAACTCGATTGAGCCGTCAGCCACCGTCGTCCCACGTCAGCTTCGCCGCCGCGCGTGCGGGAGCATGGGACGGCCACGCGCTCCGAACTCGAGGAGCCGTGAGGCCGCCGTCATCCCCCGTTCCCGCGAGCGCGTGGTGGCCGAGTTCGACGGAGCCCGGAACATCGCTCGACCTGCATCGTCAGCGCGCTGCGACTGGAGACGCTCCGGGCGCCCAACGCTCGTGAACGGCGGCCCTGAGTGCCGAGTGGAACCACAGGCCGAACCGACTTCAGCGAGTTGTTCCTCTCGGCAGCGCGGCCCCCGCGCAGAGCGTCGTTCGAGCCTCGAGCTCCCGGTGCGCTCGTCGGCGTCGGACCTCGGCGCGCGCTGCTCCGGGCGCTCCCGTCACTTCGGGTACCACGTGCCAATCACCTCTCCGGTGCGGCCGACCTGCACGACGTGAAGACGAGCTGCAGCCGGAGCGCCCGCGCCGCCACCTGCCGGTTCATCAGCTGCATCGACCACCCATCGGGCACCTTCGCGTTGATCCGGATGAACGGCAGAATCGCGTTGCCGTTCGCATCGGTCTTCGTCGGCGCGCCATGGGTGATCGCGCTCTCGCCCGCCGCGAAGAACGGCGTCATGTTCAGAATGAACTCGCCGGTGATCGGGTTCGCGTCACCCATCGACAGCACGTTCGTCGAGTCCTCCGTGACGATCATGTAGTGCTTCTTGCCGTCTGCACCCCGGCGGAACTCCTTGCGTTTCTCTTCGCACTGCGCCGTCATCAGCGGGCCGCAGACCCCCGCGTAGTTGTCGATGAACTCCGACAACCCGCCGATCTTCTCGGCCACGTCCCGCATCTTCGCGAACCGCGGGTCGACATCGGCCTGCGCCAACACGGGCACCATCACCACCACAGCCATCAGCCAACGCATGATTCTTCCTCCAGTCGCATGTCGCATCGGGTGCTTAATTTGCCTACATCATCGCACTCTGTAGGCTTCGCGACGTCACACCACACGACAGGGGTGCACGTGAGCGAGCGGCGGCAGAGTCTTCGGTTCGACAAGGTCTTCACGGTCTATCTCACCACGCAGCAGGGCATGACGCGGGGGATCGCCAGAAACATCAGTTCCACAGGGCTTTTCGTCGAGACGCGAGACGCGTTGCCGCTCGGAGGGCAGATCAAGGTGACCTTCACCGGCGACGACGGCACCGAGATGACGGCGCTGTGCGAGGTCCGGTACCAGGTGGCGCTCAATTACGGTCATGCGCAGGGGGCGGACGGCGAAGAGGCGGTGGCGACGACGGTGGCAGCGGGCACGCGTGGAGCGGGCCTGCGCATCATCGCCTACGAGACGCGCGAGAACCACCCGATGTTGCTGGTCGACCGCGAGCGCGTGCTGCACTGACGGGCCGCGCCACGACGTAGCGGCGCACGAGCTCGAGGACCTCCGAGACGAAGCGCTCCTGGTGGAGCAGCCTCGCGTCCTCCAGCACGGCGCGCTGCTTGATGGCTTCGGCGCAGGTGACGACGAGGTGGGCCGCCAGCGCCGGATCGGTGGATCGCAGCGAACCGCGCCGCTGAACGAAGTACGCCGTCAACGCCCCGGTCATGCGCTCGCGGAGCGCCAGCATCGGGTTCACCCGGTCGATCTGCGGCACGTGCACGAGCAGCGCCCGGTGCAGCGCTGGATCGTCGTCGTGCAGCGAGAAGAACGTGCGCAGCAGCGCCTCGAGGCCCGGCCACAGCGGCGCCTCGGCGATGCGCGCCAGACACGTCGTCAACGCGTCGTCGAGGCGGGCGAGGTAGCGCTCGAACACCCGCGCCACCAGCGCCTCCTTCGAGGGGAAGTACTGGTACAGCGAGGCGATGTTGACGCCGGCGACCTCGGCGATGCGGTTGGTGCTGGCGCGATCGTACCCCTCGCGCACCAGCACCTTCGCGGTGGCGGCCAGCAGGTACTCGACGGTCGCGCGCGAGCGGGCCTGACGCGCCTCGCGGCGGGGAGCGGTCTTCGGGGCGCGGCGACGCGGCATCGAGGCCGAATGTAAGTGATGACTGGCAATCAGCGCGAGCCCCGTCGGCGCGCGCGACGGCCGAACGCAAGCTGCGCGGGCGCCCGAAAAGCCGCAGGGTGGGGCGATGCAAACGAATGGGAACAAGGGCTCCGCGCGAACGGTGTCGATCTTCGGGGTGTACATGCTGGGGCAGGGCTCGGTGCGGTGCCTGCGCCTGCTG
>JALOQF010000418.1 GCA_025459425.1 Myxococcaceae bacterium
CCGCCGTGACGCTGTCGTGGAACGAGGTGGCCTGCGCCGCGAGCTACATCGTCGAGGCCGCCAACGACACGAAGGAGAAGGTGTCGCTCCCCGCCCCGGGCGCCACGCTCGCCTTCAAGCCCAACGCCGCCGGTGAGTACCGCTGGCGAATCGCCGCCGTCGACGAGCGGGGGCTGGCTGGCGACTGGAGCGCCGAGTCGGTCTTCCGGGTGCGCCTCGGCACCCCCACGCCGCGGGGTGAGTCGTCGACGCCGCTCAAGCTCGACCTCGCCTGGAGTCCAGTGGTGGGCGCCTCGGGCTACCGCGTCGAGATCGCCACCGCGAAGGACTTCAAGCAGCTCGTCTCGTCGGGCGTGGTGCAGGGGCCCTCGTTCAGGGCCACCGACGTGGCGCCCGGCACCGTCTGGTGGCGTGTCTCGGCGAAGGACGACAAGGGCCACACCTCGGCCTTCAGCGAGCCGCGGCCCGTCGAGGTGGTGGCGCCCGAGCCGCTCGCCTCCATCGTCTGGGTGTCGCCCGGCGGCGACGTCGTGCTCGCGCCGGCCGAGGGCCTCGAGGTGGCGTGGAAGAGCGTCGACAAGGCGCTGTTCTACGAGCTCGAGCTCGACGGCCAGGTGACGCAGGTGCTGGCGACGTCGAAGGTGCTGTCGGGCCTCGAGGCCGGCAACCACGTGCTGCGGGTGCGGGCCAAAGGCAACGGCAGCCGCGTCTCGGCCTGGAGCGAGCCGCGCGAGCTCTTCGTCGGCGTCCCGCCGGTGGCCAGCGCCGAGGTGGTGGTGGTGGGCGACGAGGTGCGGGTGACGCTGAAGGACGCGAAGGGCCGGCGCGTCGACGACGTCAGCCCCACCTTCTCGGTGGCGCGCGGAGCCATCGAGCCGCCGGTGGCGCGCGGCGGGGGCTTCGTCGCGAAGTGGCTCGCGCCGCCCGACGGCGAAGACATTCTCCGCATCCGCGAGCGCGACTTCTCGGCCGAGGTCGGGCTCGAGCGGCCCCTGCCCGTGGCGGTGTCGCTCGCTGCGCGCGTCGGTGGGCTCTTCAACTTCTCGTCGGTGGCGTCTCCCACGGCCACCGTCGGCCTCACCGTGCGGTTGCCCGTCTTCCAGCGCCGCCTGGGCGTCGAGCTCCGGGCCGGGGTGTACGCGGCGTCACGGGCCGTCGACCTCCAGGGGGCGACGGTGGCCGCCTCGGCCTGGCTCGTGCCGGTGAGCCTCCTGCTGGGCTGGCACCAGCCGCTCGGCGTCTGGTCGATTCGAGGCGGCGTCGGGCCCGCGTTCCAGGCAGCGCTGGTGTCGGTCGGCGACGCCCGCGAGGTGCGCGTGGTGGGCGACCTCGAGCTGGCGGTGGGCGTGGGCCGCGAGCTGGGCCCCGGGCGGCTCGAGCTCGAGGTGTCGGGCCTGCTCGGGCGCTTCGACGGCACCATCGCCCGCCTCAACGCCTCGGGCCTCGGCCTCAAGGTGGGCTACTCGTTCGACCTCGGAGGTCGCTGACATCATGCCCTTGTCCATTCGTGCGCAGGTGGTGTTGCTCGTCAGCCTGCTGCTGCTGGCGGCCATGGCCGTGTACCTGACGCTGGCGACGCGCATCGTCACCCGCGACAAGGAAGCTACCGTCTACGACGTGAACGCGCTGGTGGCGCGCACCGTCGCCGACCAGGTCGAGACGACGGTCGACGGCTTCACGGACAAGCTGCGCTACTTCGGCCAGGAGTACGCCACCACGCCCGGTGACGCGGAGCGCCGCGCGAAGTCCCTCTTCTCGGCCGACGACGAGGTGCTGTCGCTCGAGGTGTCGCGCGCCACCGACGACGGGTTCGAGCGCGCCTTCCTCTTCATCGACCAGGCGCGGCTGGCGACGCTCAACATCGAGCGCGACGACATCCTCCTCGCGCGCAAGCAGACGCCGGTGCCCTTCGACGTGGTGCGGCGCTCGGGGGTGCTGCTCCAGAACGCGAGCCTGCCGCCCGATCTCGCCCTCCTGCGCCTGTCGGCCGTCACCAGCGACGGGCGCGCCATCGTCACCGCCGACCTTCGGCCCGAGCGCCTCTTGCGGGCGGTGACGACGGGCAGCGTGACGAAGGTGTTCCTCGTCGACGCGCTGGGGCGCGTGCTGGCCCACCGCGACGGCGCGCGCGTCTTGTCGAAGGAAGACCTGTCGGCGCTGGCGCCGGTGAAGTCGGCGCTGTCGGGCAAGGCCGAGCGCGGCGCCGAGCAGTACGAGGTCGACGGCGAGCAGCGGCTGGCGAGCTACGCCCGCGTCGGCAGCGGCCTGGCCGCGGTGGTGGCCGAGGTGCCGGTGGCCGAGGTCTTCGGCGCCACGCGCGAGCTCTCGTCGCGCTCGCTCCTCTTCGCGGGTGGCATCGTCGCGCTGGCGCTCGTGCTGGCCGTCTTCCTCTCTCGCGCGCTCACCGCGCCGCTGCGCCGGCTCGCCGACACCATGGCCGTCATCTCGAAGGGCGAGTACGGCGTGACGGTGGCCGTCGAGGGCGCCCCCGAGATCCGCTCGGTGGGCACGGCCCTCAACGAGATGTCGAAGGAGCTCATCCGCCGCTCGGACGATCTCCAGCGTGCGCACAACAACCTGGTGCAGTCCGAGAAGCTGTCGGCGGTGGGCGAGCTGGCCGCGTCGGTGGCGCACGAGGTGAAGAACCCGATGGTGGGCATCCTCGGGTTCGCACAGCTGGGCAAGGAGTCGGAGTCGATGGACGAGGCGAAGGAGTACTTCGGCCTCATCGAGTCCGACACGCAGCGCGCGAACAAGATCCTGCAGAACCTGCTCGAGTTCGCCCGGCCCCCCGAGATGGAGATGGAGCCGCTGGCCCCCAACGACGTGGTGCAGGGCGCGCTCTCGTTGTGCCGTCACCAGCTGCAGATGCAGGGGGTGAAGGTCGAGACCGCGCTGGCCGAGAGCCTGGGCGGCATCATGGGCAACAACAACCAGCTGCGGCAGGTGCTGCTCAACCTCATGATGAACGCGGGCCAGGCGATGGCCGAGTCGCCCCAGAAGCGCGTGACGGTGGCGACCGTGGCCGACGGTGACTTCGTGAAGGTGCTGGTGAAGGACTCGGGGCCCGGCATTCCACCCGAGGTGATGCAGAACCTCTTCAAGCCCTTCTTCACCACCAAGCGTCGTGGGCTCGGCACCGGCCTCGGCCTGTCGGTGTCGCGCAGCATCATCGAGGCGCACAAGGGCACGCTGACCGCCGAGTCGGTCGCGGGCCAGGGGGCGACGTTCATTCTGCGGTTGCCGGTGCGGAAGGCCTGAGCGCCCCTCGCGGCGGCGCCTCGAAGCGACACCGACCAGCGCCTCGTACGCTCCCTCGGCCGAGCCGCTTCGGGCCTCGGTCGAAGCGCGCGTCGTCGTCGAGCCGGCCCGTCACCGCGTCACCCACCGCGACGCGGCCGAGGACGTCGCGCGTCAGCAGCGGCCAGTGAACGATCGCCTGGCGTCGCCACCGTGGCGCTCTCGAGGAGCCGATGAGGCGGGTGGGGCCGCGGTGCAGCGGGCTGCGCGCGCTGCTTCTTGCCGGGTCGAGTCGCCGACCGCGCCAGCCGAACGGAACGCGCACTCGCCGGCGACGCACCCGTGGCCTGGCGTGTTGGCGCAGGGCGCCTGCGTCACGAAGAGAGCACCAGGCGCTCGACCGTTCCCGAAGTGGGCACGAAGTCGTCGCAGCGCTCGCCGGCCGGCCCGACGAGTCGACGCCCCCGCGCGTCGTCTTCAGCCCTCGACGATGAAGGCGATGATGGCGCCGACCAGCGCCGCGGCTGCCAGGCCGAAGGCGACGTTCGCCGCCGTGGCGTTGCCCTGGGCCTCGGCGCCGAGCCGCTTGAAGAAGTACTCCGACGTCGACTCGTTGGCCTGCCGGGCGAGATCCGACGCGTTGACGCCCAGGCCCCCGCCCACGCCGAGGGCCAGCAGCGAGATCGCCGACAGCGTCAGGCCGACGGGCTTCTTCGAGAGCGAGAAGCCGCTCGTCGAAGTCGAGGCGGGCGCGTCGTCCGGCGCGAGGAAGATGCGCGCCGTGCGGCCCTCGGTGGCAGATGGCACGAGCGAGGGCACCTGGCCGGTGAGCGCGGCGATGAGCACGAAGGTCGTCATGGCAGGTTCCCGAAGGTGGTGTCTTCGCGATCGCCCAGCTGCCAGCTCCGCATGCTGAGCGTCGACGCGCCCCCGTCCATGCCGTCGAGGCGCATGATGCCGATGCGGAACCGATCTGGCACCTGTGGCGCCGCGCCGGCGGCCGGGAGGTTCACCGTGCCCAGCAGCTGGCTGTTGAGCCACACCCGGCGCGTGCCGCCGCGCCGCCACCGCACCTCGAAGAGGTAGTCGCCCGGCCCGAAGCCACCATCGACGGCATAGGTGTTCGTGACCGCGTTGTCCGACACGGTGTTGGCCTGACTGCTCACCTGCAACGCGTTCTGCGCGGTGATGGCCATCTGCAGGTGGATGTTCATGTTCCGCCCCAGGCTGTACTCGACGAAGGGCAGGTTGCCGGCCAGCGTGGGGCGCGCCGTCAAGCGCAACCGGCCGCGCACCGCGCCTTCGAGCTGCTGCGGCAGAAAGCCGCCGTCGAGGAAGTCGCCGCTCGCCGAGTCCTGGTCGTCGGCGGTGTTGGCGACCGACGCGTTGAGCTGGTTGCCGTTGGCCCCGTCGACCATCGCGGTGCAGCCGGTGTCCTGGGTGAACTCGGTGAAGCCGTGCACGGGCTGCTGCCACACCGGCGGCCGCCCCGCATCGACGGCCGCGCCACCAGCGCTCCCGCCAGCCGCGCCACCCGCGCTCCCACCCGCCGAGCCGCCAGCTGCACCACCGGCCGAGCCGCCAGCACTTCCTCCGGCCATTCCGCCCGCGGCGCCCCCGGCAGACCCACCCGCGGCGCCTCCTGAGGCCCCACCCGCGGCGCCGGCATCGGCTCCACCATCCGTCGGGGTCGGGGCCTCGTCGGGCGCGAAGCACCGGCCAGCGATGCACTCGCGCGGCGCGGTGCAGGGCTGCTGCTCGTTGCAGGAGCGGCCAGGTCGGTCATCGAGCTCGACGAAACAGCCGCCAAAGCCGGCCGCGACGAGCGCAGGGAGGAACGGTCGAAGGAACGCGCGCACGGCTGGGCACGCTAGCCCGCAGCCCAGCCTGACGCAGCGACTGTCTCGGGGCCCTGTGAACTCGAAGAGACACTCACTCGAGGACGAGCTTCTTCGCCTCGAGCAGCAGCTCGTCACTGCCCTGGTGCACCGCCACCCACGACGCGGTGTTCTCGCTGCGCGCCCAGGTGCCCTTCGAGTCGTCGAGCGCCAACTCGAGCCAGCCCTTCGGCTGCCCCTTCGACGTGTAGTCGACGCGCAGCACCACGGTGGGCGCCTTGCCCTGCGGCAGCTCGTTCTTGCCCAGCACCTCGGTGACGATGAGCCGGCTCCACACCTTGTCGTGCCAGTTCTTCACCAGCTCGTCGGGCTTGTCCGGCGTCGCCGCGCGGGCCACCTTCGCGGTGGTGGGCAGCTCGGCGTTCGACTGCACGAAGGCGACCTCTTTCCCTTCGGACTTCACCACGAAGCCGTCGAACTCGGCCTGCTTGAAGACGTGCAGCCGGCGATCGACGAGCACCTGCGACTGGGGGTCGAAGTCCGACAGCAGCGCGCCGGGGAAGAGGAAGACGTCTTTCGTGCGCTCCTCCTGCACGTAGAGGCCGAAGATGCCGGGCAGCGTCCTGGCGACGGTGAAGACGCGCGCGGTGCCACCGACGACGAGCTCGAGGCGCCGCGGTGAGTCGGTGAGGCCGAGCTCCGACAGCTTCTCGGCCGACAGCTGGCCCAGCGCGCGCGTGGCCTCGAGGGGCATGAACTTCTGCAGGGCCGTCTCGGCGCGGTCGTTCGCCTTCAGTTCGCGCGTCGGCGGCGGCTTCGGGGGCGGCGTCTGCGTCACCGTCAGCACGCCCGCGTCGGTGACACCGCCATCGGCGTCCACTCCGCCG
>JALOQF010000419.1 GCA_025459425.1 Myxococcaceae bacterium
CGCGCTGAGCCTGGTTCCGGAGCGCGCTGAGTCTGATTCCGGAGCGCGCTGAGTCTGGTTCCGGAGCGCGCTGAGCCTGGTTCCGGAACGCGCTGAGTCTGGTTCCGGAGCGCGCTGAGTCTGGTTCCGGAACGCGCTGAGTCTGGTTCCAGAGCGCGCTGTGTCCGGTTCCCGAGCGAATCGAGGCTGCTCCCGGTCACGTTGGGAACGACGCCCGGCCGAGGGGCTCGCTCCCCCGGGCGTGTCCACGTGTTGACGGAAACCGTCAACCAGTTGACGTCAACGTGTTCACCAGAAGCGTCAACAGGTGGACAGCGCCCGGGAGCGCCGCCCCGTCCTGTCCTGGCTTCGACGCTCGAGCGAAGCGCTCAGCCCGCGTCGGGCGGCGCGGGCGGAGGCGTCGTCGCAGGGCGCGAGACGAGGCTCGACAGTTGGGCCCCGGGCATGGGCAGCGTCACCGACTCGCCGTCCTCCTTCGCGCGCCGGAGCATGCGCAGCGCGAACGCCATCTCACGCAGCACGCGACCCTCGACGCGGTTGGTATCGGACGAGTCCTGACCGCGCATCACGGTGAAGGTGCGCTCGTTGGCCTCGCGCAGCGAGTCGGCGAGCGCCGACACCGACGCCAGGAACTCTTCGGTCAGGCCAGCGTCGTTCGCGAGCAGCTCGCCGGTCTCGGTGCGTCGCACCCGCATCGCCAGCTGCAACAGCCCGGTGATGGTCGACTCGAGCGCGTGCGCGCTGGTGCTCGACTCGTTGCGGTCGGTCACTTCCTTCAGGAAGGCCTCGTTGCCGGTGCCCGCCGACACGAGCCCGGTCGCGAGCTTCTTGCGCGCCTTGTTCGCCAGAGCGAAGAGCCCCGCGCGCTCGGTGCGCGCCTCGGAGCCCGACGACGCCTTGTCGCTCTCGACCGCGTCGTGCAGCTCGGTCACCAGCGCGCACAGCCAGGCGAGGCGCGACGGCGAGTAGCCGGTGACGGGCTTCTTGAGGGTGCTCGCCACTGCCCCGACGAACCGCTCGGCCTCGGCGAGCACCGCCTGGGCCTTCGTGCGGGTGCCCCACGCCTCGCACTCCTCGTCGGTGAACGCGCCGAGGTACGCACGCCGGTGCCGGGTGTCGAGCGGCGGCAGCGTCTCGAGCAGCTTCATCGCCACGCGGGGAATGCTGGCGGCCTTCGTCGCCGGAGCCTTCTTCGCAGCGGGCTTCTTCACGGTCTTCGTCTTCTTCGCAGCCATGGTGTCCCTCCCTCGAACGGGTGCGGGCGGGACCATAGGGCCGGCCCGCGCCCTCGTCATGACCTTCGAAGACCCTCGGCCCCGCTCGTCCAGCAGGTGCCGGGCTGATGGGCCTCAGCCGGCGACGACGACCTTCCCCACGGCCGCGCGCGACTCGAGGTGCGCCAGCGCGTCGGGGAGCTGCTCGAAGGAGAAGCGCGCGGGGTCGATGACGGGCGCGATGCGGCCCTCGCGGAACAGCGCCGAGAGCCGCTCGTGCGCCGCCTGCACCTTGCCCGGCGCGACGAACTTGTACATGCCCCACTGCAGGCCGACGACCGACGCCGTCTTCAGCAGCAGCCGGTTCACCGCCACCGTTGGAATGACGCCGCTCGCGAAGCCGATGACGAGGAGCCTGCCTTCGAAGGCCAGCACCTTCGTCGACTGGTCGAAGGTGGTGCCGCCGATGGGGTCGTAGATGACGTCGGCGCCGCGGCCGTCGGTGAGCGCCTTCACCCGCGCGACGAAGTCCTCGCTGCGCGTGTCGATGACGTCGTCGGCCCCGCACGCCTTCGCGACGGCGGTCTTCTCGGGGCCTCCGGCGGTGGCGATGACGCGCGCGCCGAGCGCCTTGCCGAGCTGCACCGCTGCCGTGCCCACGCCGCCGGCCGCGCCGTGCACCAGGAGCGTCTCGTTGGCCTTCAGCCCCGCGCGGTGTTCGAGCGCGAAGAGCGACGTCTGGTACGTCACGTGGAACGCGGCGCCCTGCGCGTCGCTCATGCCCTCGGGCACGTCGAGCAGCAGCGCGTCGGGGAAGACGCCCTTTTCGGCGAACGCGCCGTTCACCACGTTGACGCAGACGCGCTGGCCCGGGCGGAAGCGCGCGTTGGGCCCCACGGCCTCGACGACGCCCATCGCCTCCATGCCGGGCACCGCGGGCAGCTCGGGCTTCACCTGGTACGCGCCCGAGATGACGAGCAGGTCGGGGAAGTTGAGCGCGAGCGCCATCAAGCGCACCAGGCACTCGCCTTCACCCGGCGTCGGCGTCGGCACCTCGCGCAGGCGCAGCACGTCGCGGAAGGGGCCGAAGGTGTCGAACTGCCAGGCGCGATGCGTCGTCACAGGCTGCCTTCTCCCCGGGCGGCGGGCCTGGCGGCGGGGGCTCCGCCCTCGGTCGTTCGGGCCTCGCGCGCCGCCTCTTCCTTCGTCGCGCCCACCGCTTCGGCCGAGGTCTTCGGCAGCACCAGCGGCTTGCCGCCCTCGCTGACGGCGGCGCCGGGCACGTCCCAGTCGAAGGCGCGCATCGGGTCTCCGACGGACTTCGGCGTGGTGGCGCGCAGGTGGGCCCGCACGCGCGCGATGGAGGCCTGCACGCCCTTCGGGTCCGGGTGCCGCGGCAGCGCCTGCACCCAGTACTCGATGGCCTTCTCTTCTTCGCCCTGGTCGGCCTTGAGGCGGCCGAGCTCGACGAGGGCGTGCGGCACCAGGGCCGAGTCGGGGAAGCGCTCGACGAGCTCGCCGTACGCGCGCAGCGCCTCGCTCTTGCGCTCGTCCATCATCGAGAGCGCCTGCCCCTTGAGGTACAGCGCGTCGTCGACCCAGACGCTCGTCTCGTACTTGCGGATGACGGTGTCGGCCTCGATGGTGACCTGCTGGTAGTCGCGCAGCTCGAAGTAGAGCGTGGCCACCTCGTAGGCGAGCTCGGCCGACTGCGGCGGGTTGCGCGCCAGCGCGGCGGTGAGCTCGGCGATGGCCGCGCGAATGTCGCGGAACTGGTGCCGGAGGAGCGCCGCGAGGTGCAGGCGCCCTTCCATCGTCTCGGGCGCCTCGGGGCACGTCTTGATGAGCTCGCGGTAGACCTCGGCCGCGCGTTTGGGGTCTTGCAGCTGGAAGGCGTAGATGTCGGCGGCGCCCCGCAGCGCGCGCGCCCGGTACAGCGCCGCCTCAGGAGACGTGTTCCGCTCGAGCGCGTCGAGCGCCAGCTTGTATTCCGAGAGCGCGACGTCGGGCTTGTTCGCGTACAGCGCGGCCCGCGCGGCCTCGAGCTTCGATGGCGCGTCGTTCTTCTGGCAGCCCGCGGCGGTCATCAGCACGAGGAGCGCCGCCCGCTTCATCGGCAGCTCTCCGGCGTCCACCGCACGCACTGGCCCTGCCGGCACTCGAGGCAGCCGTACAGCCGGTCCTGGTCCATCGTGCAGACGAGCGTGCCCGCCTCGACGAGGCAGTCGGTGTTGCGCGTGCAGACGATGCCGCCGCCGTCGGGCGCCGTCAGCGGCGTCTGGGCCGGGCAGGGGAAGCACCCGCCGAGCACGAGGCCGAAGGTGATGAGGACGCCGCGCCGCATGACTGGAGCCGCTGTTAGCACGGGTCTCTCACGAGGTGAGAAGCGGGACGGGCGTGGACGCTCCAGTCTCGCGGGCGCGACGGGGCGCTCGAAGCGTGACGCGCGGTTGACGCTCGAGGCCCCTGGCACTGGGCCTGCTCCGAGGCGGGCTCGTCGAGCCGGCCAACGCACGTCGCGGCGGTTCGAACGGGCGAGAGCACTCGGGGAGCGGCGTGGCGCCGGCTCGTCGATGCCTCCTGCGGACCGGCGACGAGGGTGGGGCGGCGGCGATGACGGGGCGCACGGGGCGGGGGCGACATGACGGGTACTTCCGGTCGGCGTTCGCAGACAAGCGAGTGGTCGCAGCCGAGGTGCAGGCGATGGTGCCTGAGGCCTTGTTTCGACGCCTCGACCTCGGCCGCGTCGAGGTGGTGGGAGCGCGCTCCGCCGACGAACGGCTCTCGACGCCGGAGTCCGACGCGGTCTTCCGGGTGCCCACCGTCTCGAGAGACGCGCAGGTCTTCGTGTTGCTCGAGCACCAGCGTGATGCTCCACGCATGATGCCGTGGCGGGTGCTGCGCTACGTCACGCGCTTCTGGGCGGCGCACCTCGCCGCGAACCCGGCCATGACGGCGTTGCCCCCGGTGGTTCCGCTCGTGGTGGCGAACGTACCGGGAGGCTGGAAGGGGCCGCGGACCCTCGACGGAATCATCGACGGCTCGCCTGAGCTGCGCGAGGTGGTGCGGCCCTTCTTGCCGAACCTCGAGTTGGCCATCGACGACCTCGCGACGCTCGACGCCAGAGCCGTGCTCGCGAGGCCTGGGCCTCCGGTGGCGAGGCTGGCGTGGTGGCTGCTGAGTCTGTCGACCGACCTTTCCCGCGTGAACCAGGAGGCAACGCTCATGTACCCGACCATCAAGGCCGTCCGCGAGACGGCTCCCGAGCATCACAAGCAGGCCATGGTGTATCTTCGGTCACTGCCCATGACGACGGCTCAGCGACGACAGATGAACGAGGTCTTCGAGGTCATCTCGATGGAGGAGTACCGGCGGCGGGTGCCCTTCCTGCAGGACATCGTGCGCGAAGAGGAGCTGCAGAAGGCGCGCTTGCAGGGCCAGCGACGCGGAATGACGCAGGGCCTCGCCGAGGGCCGGAAGCGGGGCTTGCAGAAGGGTCTGCACGAGGGGCGTCAGAAGGGGCTGCACGAGGGGCGTCAGAAGGGGCTGCACGAGGGGGTCCACGAAGGACTTCGGATGGGCATTCTGGCGCAGTGGGGCGTGCGGTTCGGTCGTCGGCCAGCACGCTCGGTGACGACGCGCCTCGCGCGTGCCGACCTCGAGACGCTGATGCGATGGACCCAACGCCTCGCGACGGCGAAGCGCCCGAGTGACGTCTTCGACTGAGCGTCGTCGACTTGTCGCCCCGGCAGTGACAGAGGGGCACTCGATGAAGCGCATCATCAACGTCTGGACCATCTCGTTCGCCATCGGCGCGCTCGCGCTCACGGCCTTGCCCTTCCTGCAGAAGCGCTTCCTCAAGGCGCCGCCCCCCATCGCGCCGCTCGGGCCGTGGAGCCTCAAGACGCTCGACGAAGGCCGGGCCATGGGCTCTGCCGAGCTCGCGGGGCGGGTCGTGCTCTTCTTCTTCGCGCCCACGCCCTGCGATGCCGCCTGTGTCGATCGCCAGCTGCCGTTCGCGCGCGGGGTCGATCACACCGACGACCTGAGCGACCGCATTCGCCATGTCACCATCACCCGCGCCGACAACCAGGGGCTCAAGGCGAAGGCCATCGGCCGGTGGCACGTGCTCGCCGGCACCGACGACGAGCTGCGGCCCGTGCTCGCCTCGTTCCACGCGGCGTGGGCGCGCTTCGCCGGCACCGATGCGGGCGTCAGCATCGACGAGCGGCTGTCGCTCCCCGCGGTGGTGCTCGTCGACCAGAACGGAGACGTGCGCGGCTTCTGGCGCGACGACGCCGCTGGCCGGGGCAACGCCATCAACGCCGCTCGGCTGCTCGCGAAGCAGGGCCCCACGCCCTGACGCAGCGCTTTTTTTCTTCACGCGGGGAACGCTCGGCGAAGTCTGCCGCGTGACGTTTCCTTGCCGATCGCGCGCGGCGCCTTTACAGCAGCAACGCTTCTTTCTGACGCAGATCTTCTTCTCAGCAGACGACGTCGTCTCTTCTCCCGGCCGTCACCGGGTCCACGCTCAAGCAGAAGCAATCGATCGCACAAGCCCGAGGCAGGGGCACCGCACGCACGATGAATCGTTCTTGAGAGCGGGGGGCGTTACCGATACACGCGGCCCGCTCGCGAGGCATACGAAACCATGGCTCAGATCTTCCCGAAGTGGTGGAACCAGACTCCTGCATTCGCTCTCGTCGGAACGCTCGTCGGCGGTGGCGCGGCGACGTTCAGCG
>JALOQF010000420.1 GCA_025459425.1 Myxococcaceae bacterium
TCGGCTCGTTGTAGTTGTGGAACGCGAACCAACCCGAGAAGCCGGCCACCGAGGGTCGTCGAGCAAGGCCCGCCACGTCTCGTCCCGCATCGACTTCGAGCGCGCCTCGAGGCCGCGATCGTGCCAGCCGTTGGGGCACCAGGCGCACTGCCGGTTGCAGTACGTGCCGATCTCGACCTCGATGAAGCCGGGCAGCGGAGCGGCCGACATGCATCACCAGGTGAGGCGCTTCGAGACGCCCGTCGCGGGGCACCCGACGAGCGAGGCGACGTTGCGGTAGGTGTTCCCCCACTCGACGAAGAGGTACGCGAGGTCGACGGGCTTCTCGTTCACCAGCACCTCTCCGAGCTTTCCGTCGTCGACTGGGCGGGCGGTGACGACCGACGCCTTCTTCGCAGCCGTCTTCGCGGGCTTCGGCTCGCCGCAGGGCTCGCACCACTCGATGACGTTCTTCCCCTTGAGCTTCGAAATGGCCTTCTCGGCCTGTCCCCGCGGAATCCACGCGCACTGGTCGGCGAGCGCGGTGGGGGCGACCAGCATCAGCACCAGGAGCGCGATTCGCATGCGTCGAAGCACAGCGCGCGCGGCGCTCCGCTGCAAGGGAGCGCGTCAGGCCTTGTGGTACGGCTCGCCGCGCAGGATGGAAAAGGCGCGGTAGAGCTGCTCCATCAGCACCAGGCGCGCGAGCCGGTGCGGCATCGTCATCGCCGAGAGCGACAACGTGAGCTGGGCGCGCGCACGCACGGAGGCATCGAGGCCCTCGTCTCCACCGATGACGAAGACGACGTGTCGGCCCTGGCTCTGGTGGGTCTCGAGCCACTTCGCGAAGGGCACGCTGGCGAGCGCTTTACCGGTTTCGTCGAGGGCAACGAGCACGTCGGTGGGCTTGAGCCGCGCCAGAATTGCTTCCGCTTCGTCGGCCTTCGCCTGGCCGCCACTGCGCCGTGACTCCGTCAGCTCGACGAGCTCGAGCTTCGCGACGTGCGAGAGCCGCTTCGCGTACTCGTCGACGCCGGGCTTGAAGAGGCCGGAGCGCTCCTTGCCGATGGAGAGGACGGTGAGCTTCACGACAGCGGCAGGCGC
Source organism: Myxococcaceae bacterium (assembly GCA_025459425.1). Classification (GTDB taxonomy): domain Bacteria; phylum Myxococcota; class Myxococcia; order Myxococcales; family Myxococcaceae; genus Xiheimicrobium. The sequence goes on from JALOQF010000420.1 coordinate 1,084, forward strand.
TGCGCGTCGCTCCAGAGGCCCTCGAGGTCGTACATCTCGCGCTTGTCGGGCGTGAAGAAGTGCACCACCACGTCATCGAGGTTGAGACAGACCCAGTCGGGCGAGGGCTCGACGGACGAGGGCTTGCGGGCGCGGGCCTTCAGCAGCTCCTCGACGCCGGACTTCATCGCCTCGAGCTGCACGTCGGAGTCGCCGCTTGCGATGACGAGGTAGTCGTACCCGACGGCGCCGGCCTTGTGCGTGAGGTCGAGGAGCTGAACGTTCTCGGCCTTCTTGTCGAGCGCCACCTGGGCGACCGCACGGGCGAGCTCGAGGCCCTCCGGGTTGGGAACGCGTGGCGCCTGCTTCGGGGCGGCGCGCTTCTTCGGTGCGGGGCGCTTGACGGGAGCCCGGCGCGCCTTGCGCGGAGCCACCTTTCGGGCCGGCTTCTTCGCCGCGGGCTTCTTCGACGCCGACTTCTTCGGCGCCGCCTTGCGGGCCGGAGCCTTCTTCGCGCCGCGCTTGATGACGGGCTTCTTCTTCGGCTCGGCCTTGTTCCGGGTGGTCTTCTTCTTCGCAGCCATGGAGCGCCTATAGCCTCTGCGGCGCGCGCGTTGATCCACAATTCGCGTCACGGGCCGCGGGACTGCACCAGCCGAGGCGACGGCGACTGCATCGGCAGCGCTGTCCCAAGTCGGTCGCTCACGTTGCGGCCCCAGCACTGAACGCCGCTGGCCGTCGTCGCGCAGGTGAAGTCGTCGCTGCACGAGAGCGAGGTGGCGACGAGGTTCGGAATGGCCATCGGTGTGCCGCGTGGAACGTACGCGCCATCTCCCAGCTGGCCGAAGGTGTTGTCACCCCAGCACCACACCTGCCCGCTGCGGGTCAGGGCGCAGACGTGAGCGCTGCCCTGGCACACGTCGACGACGTCGGGCGGCGCGGTAGTGCGCAGCGGCTCCCTCGAGAACCCCGACGGCCCCGCATCGGCGTTGAAGACGAGTGGACTCCCGAGGCCGGGCATGGGTGGCAACCCCCACAGCCAGAGACCTCCGTCGAGGTCGACCGCGAACCGGACGGCCGAGCCCGGCTCGAGCACCCGCACGCGAAACGGCAGCTGCAGCGTGCGTGCCCCCGACATCGTCGGGAAGGTCGAGTCGCCCTGGAGGGAAAAATCTGGCCCCCAGCCCGCCACGCGCCCATCGGCGGAGAGCGCCACCGTCGGGTAGTCGCGCGCCCGAACGCGTGAAGTCGGCAGCGAGAGCGCGGTCACGGCGAGCGGCGTCGTCACCGACGTCGGGCCTCCAGCGGCGAAGCCAATGTTGGCCAGATTGGATCCCCAGCAGACTGCGCCGCCGTCACCCCGCACCGCACAGCCATGCAAACCCGACTGCGTGACGTCGACGAGGTCGTCGGCGACGACGCGGGTCGGCACCGGCTCGGCGGTGGTGAGCATGCCGTTGCCGAGCTCGCCGCGGGTGTTGCTGCCCCAGCAATAGACCCGGCGTGCCGTCGTCACGGCGCACACCGCTCCGCCGCCGGCGCTCAGGCCCGTCGCCGGCTCCGGCAGCGACGTCAAGGCGAGCGCAGACCCCGACGAGAGGCGGCCCGTCGCCGTCAAGCCGGCGCAGCCGACGTTGCCCGCTGCCGTGCGCACGCAGACCGAGAGCTTCGAGACGGCGACCATCACCGGCAACTCACAGCTCGTCCCGGTCGGCAGGGTGCCCGGGTTGCAGGTGATGACACAGCGTCCCTGCACGCAGGCGGCCTCGCCCAGGCCTCCAGCCGTACACGGGTCGCACGACGACGGCCCGCCGCCCCCTGCGAGGCCACCAGCCGCCGAGCCGCCTGCCGAGCCACCAGCGACCCCGCCGCCTCCGCCATCGGCCGGGCAGTCGGCCCCAGTCACCGGGTCGCAGAGGAACCTCGTGGGCGGCGAGCAAGAGAGGCTCAACGCCAGCAGGACGAAGGCCCACCTCATGGGTGCTCCGCGGTGCTTCGCAGCACCCGATGGAGGCTGACGTCGAGGCTCCCTTCGAGCGCGCGCACGAGGCTGTCGACCTCGAGGCGTCCGACGCCCGCGAGCGGCGCCACCGTGTCACGCGCGGCCGTGAGGAACGAGGCCTTCGCCGTCGCCAGCCACCGCGCCACCGTGGCCGAGTGGACGCCATAGGTCCGGGCGAGCTCGTCGAGCGTCGCGCCTTCGAGGAAGTGGAGCCGCAGCAGCGAGCGCTCGCGGGGCTCGAGCCGCCCGATGGCCGTGACGAGCGCAGGGCCCAGCACGCCCTTGAGGCGGGCCCGCATGAGCTTCGCGTCAACTCCCGTCGCGCCGCGCTCGACGTCCTCCAGCACTGCCTCCTCGAGGTCGGTCTCGTCGGCCCGGGCCGCGGCAGGCGCGCGCGACAAGGCGTGCCGAACCACCACCACCCGCACCCAGGCCGCGAGCGGGCCCTGGCCCGAGTAGTCGCGAATGCGCGCCGCGCCAGCGTCGGTGCCCATCGTGAGGCGCACCACCACGTCCGACTCGATGTCGTCCCACAGCAGACGCGGCACGCGGTTGCTCACCTGCCCGAGCGCGGCCGCGATTTCCCGCCGCAGCCACTTCACCGCCGCGGCGTCGGCGTGCTCGAGCGCGACCGCCATCAGCACGTCGCCGGCCCGCGCGGGGTCGAGCGGCCCTTCGCCGGAGCGGGCCCGCCAGCCGGCCTCGAACGCCTCGGGCGTGACGGCGAGCGTCGGGTGCTGGGCGAGGGCCTGCGAAAAGAGCGCGCTCGTCACCACGCGCCTCCCAACGCCACCTGCGCACCCGCACCCGAGTCCCGTCCCAAGAGCGCCACGCCAACCGACACGGCCGCGAGCCCGGCCGCGGCCCCGACGCTCCCCACCACCGCCTGCCAGACGGCCGTCTGATACGCCTGCCGCGTCACCGTCAGGGCTGCCTGGTCCTGTTGCTGCGCCCCGGTGCGGACGAGCACGTCGAGCGCCACTCCGAACAGGAGACCGAAGCCGACGACGAACGCGGCGCCCACGCCCACCGACGTGGGGCCAGCCCACCGGGGCGGCCGGGCATCGACCACCGCGAGCGGACCTGGCGGCGCGACGGTGGCTGGTCGAGGCGCCACCGCCACCGCAGGCTCCGAGGCTGCACGCGGGCGCAGCGCGGGCACCACCACCTTCATCACGCCGGGCACCGTCACCGCGAACGGCACCCGCGTCGGCTCGTACCCGTCACACGCGACGGCCACCTCGTAGCGGCCCGGGTCGAGCGCGACGGCCTGGGGGACCTCGAGGTTCCAGCGGGCGACGGCCGGGCCCTGCACGGTGCTGGCGAAGACCTCGACGCTGGCCCGCGGCGCGTTGCCCAGCACCTCGACCGCCACCATCGAGAGCCGGGGCTTGAGGGCGTCGGCGCGCGCCTTCGCGGCCTGCACCCGGCGCGCTTCGTGGTTTCGCTCGGCCCAGGCCTGGGCTTCGTTGAACAGCTTGAACGCCGTGGCGGTCTCGCCCAACCGCTCCCGGCAGTCAGCGAGGTTGAGGAGCGTCCCCAGCGCCGGCTCCTGCTGGTGACTCGACGCGAAGCGCTCGCAGGCCTCGGCGACCCGTCCGTCAGCGAGCAACCGGCGCCCCTCGTCGAACGCCACGCTCGCGCCCAGCGGCTGCGCGGCCACCAGGTTGGCCACGAGCGTTGCGCCCACGGACACGAGGACTCCGGTGGAGGCGATGAAGGAACCTCGACGCATGACCACGAATCACCGTAGCGCGAGGGGCGCCTGCGGTGGGAAGTCGACGACGGGCGCACGCTGTTGGAGTTCCACGCGCGGCTCAATAGAGTCTCCGCGCCGTGACGCTCGAGGCCTGCCCTTCCGACGAGACGCTCGTGCGTTGGGCCTCTGGCGCCTGCGCGGCGGACGAGGCGGCGTCGCTCGCCGAGCACATCGATGGGTGCGCCTCGTGCCGCGTGGCGTTCTCGTCGGCGTTGGCCGCGCTCCGACTCGAGGACACGGCGCCGCGCGCGTCGCTGCTGGCCGAGGGCATGCCCGTGCAGGTGGGCGAGGTGCTGCTGCGCAAGTACGAGGTGCTCGAGGTGCTGGGCCGCGGCGGCATGGGCGTCGTGCTGCGCGCGCGGCACCTGCAGCTGAACCAGGACGTGGCGCTCAAGTTCATCCGGCCGGAGCACCTGCACCGCCCCGACGCGCGCGCCCGCTTCTCGCGGGAAGCCCGGGCCGCCGCCGCGCTCCGCTCTCCCTTCGTCAACCGGGTGCTGGACCTGGGCGAGCTGGACGACGGAACGCCCTTCATGGTGCTCGAGCTGTTGACCGGCCAACCGCTCGACGCTCGCCTCGCCACCGAGGGGCCGGCGAAAGAGGCAGACGTCGTTCGGTGGATGATGGAGGCCTGCCTCGGCCTCGAGGCAGCGCACGCCGCTGGCATCGTTCACCGTGACCTCAAGCCCGCCAACCTCTTCCTCCGCGCCGACGGGACGATCGCCATCCTCGACTTCGGCGTCGCGCGCTCCGAGAACCCCATCATCGAGGCGGGCCTCAAGCAGACGACCACGCCGGGCCTCGTCGGTTCGCCGGCCTTCATGGCCCCGGAGCAGGTGAGCGGCACGCTGGCGGTCGGCCCGCTCGTCGACCTCTGGGCGTTGGGCTGCACGATGCAGTGTCTGTTGACGGGCGAGCCTCCATTCCGAGCGAACGACGTCATCGACCTCGCCTGGCGGGTGCGCAACGCCGCGCCGACGCCGCTGCCGAAGACCGTCTCGCCCTCGCTCGCCGCCATCATCGCGCGGTGCCTCGAGAAGTCCCCGGACGCACGGTTTCAAACGGCGACGGCGCTGCGCGAGGCGCTGGCGCGGTGCGCGACTCCGGCGCCGGTCGTCCCCACTGCGGTGGCCGCTGATGGTCGCTGGGGCCGCAGCCGTGGCGGCGCTGGCCGCGTGGGCCCTCTGGCTGAACCACGGCCCACCTGACCTGGCGCCGACGCCCACAGCCGAGCGCGCGGCCAGGACTGCGCCTTCGGTGGCTGCGCGGCCGGAAACACCCGAGGTCATCAACTCGAAAGCGCGAGCAGACGACGAGCCGCGGCCCTCGCGCCCCACCGAGCGCGACCTTCGACCCGCACCGGAGGCGCCGATGACGCCGCCCCTCGTGGCCGAACCGGCGCTCGACGCCGGTCGCTTGCCGGCGGTGACGCAGCGGCCGAAGAGCGCTGCGCCCGCGCTCACCCGGGACGCCGGCGCGGAGGACGACGTCTACGGCCAGCGCCTTTGAGCGCCAGCCAACCCCGCACCAGCACAGGGGTTTGCAGAAAAAGGCCGCGAAGAATGCAGTGAAAAACCCGGCGCCCCCTCACGTGAACGAGCGGCTTTCCGCTTCCACTCACGCGAGGAAAACATGGTGCTTCGTTCACTCACACTCTGGCTGTCCCTGCTGTCCACCACGGGCTGCGCGCTGTTCGGCGCGATGACCGGCAACCTGCCGAAGGACGTCGCCTGGTCGACGTCGTTGGCGCGCATGCCGTCGACGCCGCAGTACTGCTTCACCACCGAGAACCCCGGCTCGGGTCGCGCGTTCGATACCTGCGCGGACTCGATGGCGGCCTGTCTCACCGAGCAGCAGCGCGCCGACGGGAAGTGGATGTCGCCGTGCGAGCCGGTCACGACGCCGTTCTGCTTCGTCTACGACGTGAAGGGCGCGAAACAGGTGTTCTGCTCGGCGACGCAGGGCGCGTGCGAGCGAGAGAGCGCAGCCATCGGCCGTGGCTTTCTCGAGCCCGTCATCGCCTCGGCCTGTGGGCCCCTCGAGTCAGCCGTCGCCGCGCCCGCGGCCCCGGCCCCGACGGTCGACCTCCAGACGTTCTTGAACGACCTCGACGTGTCGGGTGTGTCTGGGCCCTTGCGCGGCCAGTCGAACGGCACCCCGCTGAAGCCGGTGAACGGCTTTCTCAGCCGCGCCGCCGACGGCACCTTCTTCCTTCGGCTCACCGACCTCGCCAGCGGAGGCATGTCAGAGTTCGGCATCACGCTCCCCTCGGGCCTGAAGGCCGGGCAAACCTACGAGCGCAAGAGCACGCCGACCGAGGGCTGCGGCTCGTACGAGAACCAGGTCTTCGACGCGAGCTTCGGGGCCTACCGCTTCAACGACGCGGCCTGCGCCTGGCGGGTCGAGCTGACGAGCCTGCCCACGCTGCCGAAGAAGAACCCGAAGGACGGCCAGGAGAACGTCGGCGTCGTCAAAGGCCGCGTCGTGATGCGCCTGGTGCAGTCGCCGGTCTTCAAGCCGACGACGGTCGTCGCGCCGTCGTGGGTCGGCGGTTCCTTCGAGCTGCCCGTGCACCTGTCGTCCGCTGACTGACCCCTCACCCTCTTCTCTGGAGAACACGTCATGGGATTCTTCGACAAGCTCAAGGCCTCGGTTGGAATCGGGAACACGTCGGTCACCCTCGAAGTGCCGTACGCGGTGACGAGCGAGCAGCCCTTCGTCGCGAAGGTGACGCTGAAGGGAGGCGCGCACCAGCAGACGCTCACGAAGCTCGACGTGCAGTTCGTCATCAACCACAAGACGTCTGCGTTCGAGCAGAACACGGCGCCCGACACGCGGGTCGACCTGGCGGTGCCGCGCCTGTCGGCCGACATCGCCCCGGGATCGACGCGCACCTTCGAGTTGGCGCTCAAGGCGCTCCCGACGCAGGACTTGTTCCCGAGCGCCGAGGACTACGCCGCGCTGCTGCTGGGCGACGACGAAGAGCGCCAGTGGAGCGGAGAAGGGCCCTTGCCCTTCACGTCGGCGCCGCTGGGAAAGCGGTGTGAGCTCTTCGTCGGGGCCGACATTCCCGGAGCGCCCGACCCGTTCGCCACCACGCCCCTGCTTCACCTGCCGCTCGCCGTGGCGCCCCTGGCTCCGGTGACGGGCCTGGGTACCGCGGCCTTCGACGAGCGACTCGCGGAGCTCGGCGCCGCTCGGGTGTGGGTCTCGAACGCCTCGAACCGCTGGTTCGCGTTCTGGCAGAACGCCGCTGGGTTGACGGTGGCCCACAGCCCCATCGCGGTCGTGTGCTCGGTTCGCCCCGACGGCCTGCACCGGGCGCACACCAACCCGAACATTCCAAAGGAGTCTGCGCTGCAGCGGCTCCCGCACGAGACCGAGGATCAGCGTGAGGGCGGGCTCGAGGAGGGCCGAGCGTGGGCCGAGGAGCTGGTGGCGCACCAACCAGGCGCAGTGCTGTTGTCGCGGCCGCTCGGCAACGCGTGGGTGGCGTTGAGGCAGCCCTTCCTGCCCAGGTGAGCGTGGGACGCAGGCTCGAGGCCATTCGGCGGCTACCTCACCTGAGGCGATGCGCCGCTTTTCTGGTGCGCCTGTCCTCGTGGACATGCACTCCCGACACCTCGCGCCTGTCCTCTCCTGTTTGCTCACGGCCTGCGGTGGCGCGCCGACGCCACCATCCGCGACGATGGATGCGGGCTCCCTCGATGCCGGCCCGCGCCTCTCGATGGAGGGCCAGTTCTGTGACGGCACCCGTGGCTGCGACGAGGGCC
>JALOQF010000085.1 GCA_025459425.1 Myxococcaceae bacterium
GGTGTCGGTGCTGCCGTCGAACCTCGGCGACCGGCCCAACGGCTCGACCGTCAACCTGCCCAACCTGCCGCTGCTGGTGCACCGCGTGTACGCCGACGGCCGCGAAGAGCTGGTGCGCGGGTACGCCTTCAAGCCCACCTCGCAGCGCGTGCTGAAGGACATCGTGGGCCTCGGCGACGACCTCTCGCTCGTCAACACCGAGCAGTTCGGTCAGAACGTGTCGGCGGTGGCGCCGTCGGTGCTGGTGAAGCTCCTCGAGCTCAACCGCGCGCGGGACGACTTCGGCAAGCCGCCCGCGCTCCCGAGGCCGGTGCTGTCGGCGAAGTGAGCCTCCCTGCACCTGAGCAGCCCATGGCCTGGTGACCACGGGGCACCTCGCGGCGCTGGCTGGGGCACCCGTTGCACGAAGCGGAGCGCCTCGGCCCGGCCGATGACGGTGACGCCCGCCTCGCTCACGCCCTCGACCGCCGACGAGCAGGCCCTGGTGCGGGTGCTGACGCGCGAGCCTCGAGGGAGCGACGGGGCTCCGGCGGCGCTTCGGAGCCCGAACAGCGTCCTCGTGAGCGCGCACACGGAAGGGCCTCGGGCACGTCGGCGCTCCCGGCTGATGGTCTGTGAGTGACGCGGGGCCCGGCGTTGAGTGCCGCTCCGGCAGGGCTCGACGACAAGACGACAAAGACGAAGGCCAGGCAGGCTGGAAGTCCGACCTGGGGTGGATCAGTTCACGCCGGGTGGATCAGTTCACGCCGGGTGGATCAGTTTCACGCCGGGTGGATCACTTTCAGAGCGGCCGAAGCACCACCGGTTGCCGGAAGCGCGTCAGCCGGCGGACAGGGGCCAGAAGGCCCGCCCGCCTCGCGCGATGCGGTGCCGCCGCGTGCAACCGCACTGGCGTGCCTGGAACATCAGGCTTCGCGCCGAACGTGAAGCGAGCTGGCTCACGGCCCTCCCTGGGTTGGCCAGCACCGTGGGCCATTGCCCGCACGTGGTGGCTCCTTCAGGTGCGTGCTTCGTTCGACGCCAGACGTCCACCGCGCGGCCGTGGTGCACGCCGCCTCAGCTCTTGGCCCGCGGGCTCGTGCACCCGCCGTGGAACTCGAGGAGACTTCTGGTTGTCAGCGGGCCATGCGTTCAGCGCTCTGCGGTGCCCTGTCCTGCCTGCTCGTGGCGTGTGGGGCCGACCCGTACGCCGACCGGCGCCCGGACGAGCAGGGCCTGACGGAGCTGCGCCACGACGTGCGGGTGCGCTTCGAAGACGGGCAGGTGCGCCTCACCGTCACGCGCCAGGTGCGCAACGACACCGACGCCGAGCAGCGCTTCGTCACCGAGGTGCCGCTCCCCGAGGGCGCCATCGCCACCTCGCTGCGGTTGGGCCAGGGAGACGCGCCGCTGGTGCAGGCGCCGCTGTCGACCATCGAGCGCGTCACCGCCGAGTGGGAGCGCCTCACCGGTGAGGGCGAGGCCGAGCCGACGCCCATCGGGCGGCTCCTCTGGTCGTGGGACGGTGCGCTGCAGCTCGAGGTGTTCGCCGTACCACCACGCGAGTCCGTCACCGTCGCGTACGACCTGCTGGCGCCGACCCGCTACGAGGCTGGCCTGATGCTCGTCGAGGTGCCGGCGCCCGAGGGCCTCGCCCCGCGCTTCGAAGGCGCCACCGCCGAACCGCTCGACCACGGCTTCCTCGTTCGGCGCCAACACCTCACCCAGCCGGTGGCCGACGTTCGTTGGGCGACGGCGCCGCTCGACCTCCAGCGGGTGCTGTGGCGGCTCGAGGTCGACGCCGCGCCGGTGCTCGAGCCCGCGCCCGTCGCGCCACACGTCGTCTTCGTCATCGATGCCTCGCACAGCGAGGGGCCTTCTGGCATCGCCGCGCAGCTCGAGGTGCTCCCGCAGGTGCTCGCCCACACGCCCGATGCACGCGTCGAGGTCGTCGTCGTTCGCCGCCGCGCCGAGCGGCTCTTCGGCGCCTTCGTTCCGGTGCACGAAGTCCCTGCGCGACTGGCGGCCGAAGCCGAGCACCTCGTTCCCGGCAACGGCTCGCACCTCGACGAAGGCGCGCGGCTGGCGGCCCAGCTCCTCACGGGCGTGCAGGGGCCTGCGCGCGTGCTGCTCTTCACCGACGAGCGCCTGCGCACCTCGTTCACCAACGCCGCGGCCCTCGAGGCGCTGCGGGGGCTCCCGGCCGGGGCCGTGGTGCACGTGGTGGAGCGCACGGGCCGGCTCCGTGGCACCTTGCGCGAGGAGCGCGACGACCTGGCGCCCCTGGCCCCGGTGGCCGAGGCGTGGGGCGGCGTCTTCTTCCGCGTCGAAGGGTCGGCGGCCGAAGCCGCACCAGGCGAGGCGGCCCGCGCGCTGCTCGAGCTCGTTCGGCCCACCCGGGTGGACGACCTGCAGGTCGACGCCGCCGACGTCGAGGTCTCCGTGCAGCCGTCACTCGCCGAGGGCTCGTCGCTCTGGCTGCACGGCGTCGCCGAGCACCCTCCCGAGCTCATCACCATCACGGGCAAGGTGTGGGGCCGGCCCTTCCGGCGGGTGGTGGCGCTCGATGATGGGTTGTCGCGGCGGCTCCCCGGGCTCGCGGTCGGAGCGAGCGACCTGCGCAGCCAGCTCGACGACGACGAGGTCCGCTCCGCCGCGTTCCTCGCGCAGGCGGTATCTCCGGTGACGGCCTACCTCGCGGCGCCACCCCACGCGGCGCCATCGCGCATCGGGACCTCGGAGTTCACGCTGGGCGGGGTTGGCGCGAGCTCCTGCGGGTGCGGCGGCGCTGGGCTGACGTTGGGAGGCACGGGCCGTGTTCAGGCGCTCGTCGACTTCCGCGCGCTGCTGGGCGAAGGCCTCGCGCCCGGCCAGGCGGCGTGCGCAGCCCAGCTCGGCGCCACCGCCTCGGGCCGTGTCGTCATCGAGACGACCGGTGACGAGGTCGTCGACGTCGAGGTGTCGGCCTCCGGTGAGGCGATGACGGCGTGTCTCACCGAGGCTGCGTGGGCGCTCCGGCTGCCACAGGTGTTCGGCACGCCCGGGGGAACGAACCGCTTCGTGGTCGAGCTGTAGACCGAACGTCGGCACGACGTGGCTTCGGCCCACCACGTCGGGGTCGAGGCCGAGCGGAACCGGGTTCGCGACGCCCGCTTCGCTCAAGGGTTGAGCTGGGCCCGGTCCACCAGCAACGCGGCATCACAGAGGGGCGCGTTGAAGTCGTTGTTGTGGCTGAAGGTGATGGTGTGGTTGCCCGCCGAGACCGAGACCGGCACGGTAGTCGGACCCCAACTGTTCGCGCCGGGCGCGGTCTGGTCGAGCACCTGAACGCCGTCGATGAGCACCCGAATGCGGGGCAGGGTGTTGGTGGCGCTCGTGCACCGAATGCCTCGCGAGTACACCTGGAACTGCGTGAGGGTGGCGGCCGTCGAGAACGACGCGGTCGCGCTGCCCACGGCGTTGAACCGGCGGTACGTGACGCCCCCGCCCGACTCGATGACGCCTGCGCCAGTCGCGGCCTCACCTTGCACGATGATGGAGGGCGGGGGCGACGGCAGCGCGGTGCCCTCGATGCGGACGAAGTCGAGGTAATTGCGGCTGCACTGGCTCCCCGTCGTCGTCATGTTCAGGACGAAGTTGGATGGCATGTTCGCGGGCAGCGTGATGGTGAACGTCGTCAGCGTCTGAGGAGCGAAGCTCAGGTCAGCGAGCTGACCTGTGGACGATGAGCTCAGCTGAATGCGCGCGGTCGCGTTCGCCTGGCAGGTGGTCGCCCAGGTCTGCACCACCATCGTCTGGGGCGTGCCTGCCACCGAAATGGGCTTGTTCGCGAAGGTGCCAACCTGTCCTCCGCTGGCGCCACTGACGGCAAGCGTCCACCCGCCCCACGTCTCGACTTCCTGGTTGAAGAGCACCAGACCTTGTCTGATCTGCCGCACCCCGACGTCGTCGCTCGTCTCGTCGATGACTGCGTCGGGCCCACAGGCAACGAACAACAGCATCGCTCCGGTCAGAGATGAGCGCATGGCGCGGAGGGTGCCACGCATTGGACGCCCTGGCGACCACCTCGTAGCGGGCGGCGCTGGCCCGGCGCCGGGCTCGAACGCGCTCCCGGTGAGCCCTTGTCCAGGAGAAGGGAGGGCTCGAATGAGCACCGCATGGGGCCGCGAGACCCGAGCCCCCTCGGGGGAGCGCACACGCGCTTCGAGCGTGAGGCCCAGCGAACGCATGGGGACCGCGCCTGTGGTGAAGTCTGCTACGGAGCGGAGTCGATGACGCGAACCCGCAAGGTGCTCATCACGGTCGTCGTCGTCCTGGTCGCCGTGCCTTTCATGGCGCTCCGCCTCCTCTCGCTGGTGCCGGGGAGCGACGCCGCTCCGAGATTCACGGCGGCCGACCTGTCGTCGCTGCCGACCGCTGACACCAACCTGTTCGTGCGCTTCGAAGGCCTCACCCGCAACGTGAGCCGGCCGGAGTTCAACCGCGACGTGCTCGAGTCGACGTCGTGGAATGAACTCAAGACCCGCGTCGACAACGGTCTCAACCTCGACTTCGAGCGCGAGGGGTGGGCGTCGGCCGAGGCGCTCGATGCTGCGCTCCAGCCAACGGAGCGCTTCGTCGAGACCTGCGACACCACCGGGCCGTGTGAGCTGCTGCCCGTGCTGTACGGCTTCGAGTGGTTGGTGGTGCGCGTACTGGTGCTGGCGCGTCGGGGCGAGCTCGACGCTGCCGAGTCGCTGATGCTGCGATTGCGGCGCACCGTCGACCAGTGGGCGCGCGCACCAAGAACGGTTCTCGGGCAGGCCGTCGCCAGAGTGCTGACGCTGCTCATCGAGCGTGCGGTGCAGGTACTCGCCGTCGATGACAGCCCGCTGTCCGAGCGCGTGCGAGCCCAGCCCGCGCTCTGCGAGCCGTGGGCTCCGCCGGAGCACCGCGACGTCCTCATTCATGAAGCGGCGCACTTCCACGAGTCCATGGAGCGAGCAGCCGGGGAGAAAACAGCGCCGTATGGGGTGCTCGACCGGCGCGAGTCGCAGGAGATGCTCGACCGGTGTGTCGAGCGACTGCTGGCGGACCCCGTGGCCGGGTGCTCCTTCGAGGGGCTCGACCGGCTGCCGAACTGGTTGCACAACAAGCTGGGCCGCGCGCTCGCCGGGAGCGTCATCGTGGCCCTCGACGACCAGATGAAACGACTCGCACAGGACGTCGACGAGCTCGAGGCGCTTCAGACGAAGCGGAGCTGGTGCACGACGAACACCCGCTGAGTCAGCGAGAAGCGCCGAGGCGCCCGCGCGCTGCCAGGCTGGCCTTTCACGTTCAGTCGTCAATCCCCGATTCCGGGCGGGTCTCGCTGGCCGCAGACACCGCACGGCACTACACGCCGACGAATGCTCGTCTGCGGCCTCGACTTCGGCACCAGCAACACGGCGGTCGCGCTCCCGAGCGGCGAGGTGCTGCGCCTCGACGCCCACGCCCCCGCGCCCCGGCTCTTCCGCACGGTGCTCTTCTTCCCCGAAGACACGCGCGAGACGTTGGCAGGGCACGAGGCCATCACGCGCTACGAAGAAGACAACCTGGGCCGCTTCATCCAGTCGATGAAGACCTGGCTGCCGGCCAGCAGCTTCACGCGGACGCAGTTGCGGGGCCGCACCCTGTCGCTCGAAGAGCTCATCGCCATCTTCCTCCGTCGCGTGCGCGCGCTCACCTCGGCCGCGCTCGGCGACGATGTCACCCACGTGGTGCTCGGCCGGCCAGCGCGCTTCTCGCCCGACGCCACCGTCGACACCTTCGCCGAAGGGCGCCTGCGCCAGGCCGCGACGCTCGCGGGCTTCACCGAGGTGCGCTTCGTCATCGAGCCCATCGCCGCCGCGCTCGCCTACGAGGCCACGCTCACGAAGGACGAGGCGGTGCTGGTGGCCGACTTCGGCGCTGGCACCACCGACTTGACCGTCATGCAACTGGGCCCCTCACGCCGGGGCCGCGCGGACCGCCGTGACGACGTGGTGGCCTCGTCGGGCGTCTACGTCGGAGGCGACCGCTTCGACTCGGCCATCATGAAGACGTCGCTGCTCAAGTACTTCGGCCAGGGCTCGACGTACTCGACCACGAGCGACGGGAAGCGCCTGCCGATGCCCGCGTACCTGTCGAGCCGGCTGTTGTCGTGGAACGAGATGTCGCTCATTCGTGAGAAGACGACGCGCGAGCTCATCGACCTCATGCTCGAGACGAGCGACCGGGTGCCGGCCATCGAAGCGCTGGAAGACCTCGTGATGGAGAACCTCGGCTTCCGCCTCTACCGCGCCATCGAGCGCGCGAAGGTCGAGCTGTCGACGGCCAGCGAGGCCCGCATCGACTTCGACGAGGCCCGCATCTCGATTCACGAGACCATCACCCGCGACGCGTTCGAGGCGGCCACCACGCACCTCATCGACGAGCTCGAGGTGTGCACCGACGAGCTGCTCGCGCGGCTCCCGCCGGGCCTCACCCTCGACGCGGTCTTCCTCACGGGCGGCTCGTCGCAGCTTCCGTCGGTGCGCCGGCTCTTCGCGCGGAAGTTCGGAGAGGCGCGCCTGCGCACCGCCGACGCCTTCACCAGCGTGGTGGAAGGCCTGGGGCGCGCGGCGGGGTCGACGTTCGACGCGAAGACCTGACTACCCGGGCCGCGCCATCACCTGCATGTTCGTGTTGCCCACGAAGACGTCGGCCATGCGGCCAAAGCGCTTCCACACGCTCTCCTGCACGTAGGGCACGCCGTGCTTCTCGCACAGCGCCTTCACCCTGGGCTGGAGCCACTGGTACGTGCGCATCGGCGCGTCGGGCCAGAGGTGGTGCTCGATCTGGTAGTTGAGGAACATGTGCAGCCAGTCGTTGAGGTCGCCGCCGGTGCGGTAGTTCACCGAGCCCACCACCTGGCGAAAGTACCGCTCGGCCTTGTTCTTCGGCGCGTCGGTGAAGCGGAACAGGTCGTCGCCTGCGTGGTTCGGCCCGATGACGAGGAAGGTGTGCAGGTTGGTGAGCACCTCGGCCGCCCAGGTGTTGCACGCCGCGCTGAAGGCCGCCCAGGGCCCGAGCGGCAGGTAGAGCGCCGGCAGCAGCACCAGCTCGATGAAGAAGTACGGGCCCCAGCTCTCGAGCACGAGCTGCAGGTTCTCGGGCAGCTGCTTCTTCTCGGGGTGCAGGGCCTTGTCTCGTGCGCGCAGCGCCCGGGTGGTGGCTTGCGCGTAGTACGAGGTGCGCCAGGTACCGGCGAGCAGGCCGAGAATCGCCCAGCGCGCGGGTTTCGGCAGCTTGCGCACCCACTCGGTGTTGCGCTCGACGAGGTCGGGGTCGGCTTCTTCGCCGGTGTGCGAGTGATGCAGCACGTTGTGCTCGTACTTCCACGCCTCGGGCTCGATCCACTCGAGCCAGTCGATGAAGCGCCGGGCGCCGCGCGCGAAGTGCTGGCTGGTGAGCCGCGCCGGCGTGCCAGGCACCCGGTCGTAGCCGCGGTGACCGACGTGGTGCATCAACATCCACCGCGTGGAGCGGCCCAGGGCCATCGCCACCACGCTCACCGGGTTCGGCGCCACCCACGCGGTGAGCGCGCCGACGGCGGTGGCGGTGCGGCCCCAGCGCTCGAGCTTCTTCAGGTGGGCGAGGTCTTCGGGGCCCAGCGTCGAGCGCCACTCCTCTCCGAGCGCGGCGAGGTCTTTGAGGAAGGCGTCGAGGTCGACAGACTCGGGGCGAAACTGCTCCGCAGCAGACATGGCGAGGGTGGGGCCTAGCGCGAAGTCGATGGGCCGGTGAGCCCTTTGGGCGCTCCATGACGCAGCGCTGACGTGGGCCAACGGGCCCTCGGGGTGTGCCCTCGAGCAGACATGACGAGCGCCGCCACAGCGGACACTTACCGCTATGCTGCAACGCGCCGGCATGACCGACGCCCTCACCATTCCTTCGCTCGGCCCCGTGCCCGAGCTCTTCGAGTGTCCGGCGTGCGGCACCACCTTCCCGTTCGAGCCGATGCCGCCTCCGACGGGTGGAGGGCTGGCCCCGCTGCAGGTGCGGCCCTGCCCCGGCTGCGGGAAGCACCAGGTGGTGCAGGACCCGAACGTCGACCTCGTCATCAAGGACAAGTGGCGGCTCGACCGGCGCCTGGGCGCGGGCGGCATGGGCACCGTCTACCTCGCGACGGACCTCTCGGTGGACCGCGAGGTGGCCATCAAGTTCCTCCACCCGCGGCTCGTCGCGCAGGCCGAGTACCGCGAACGCTTCGTGCGCGAGGCCCGGGTGATGGCGCAGGTCGAGCACCCGCACCTCGTCGCGCTGTACGCCGCCGAGCTCGATGGCGACGTGCCCTTCCTGGTGATGAACGTGGCGCGGGGCCGGCCGCTCGCCCGCCTGATGAAGGAGCGCGGCGCCCTGCCGCTCGCCGAAGCCCTGCCCCTCGTGCGGCAAATCGTCTCGGCGCTGTCGGCGCTGCACGCGCGGGGGCTGGTGCACCGCGACCTGAAGCCGGGCAACGTGATGGTGTCGACGACGGGCCACGTGATGCTGCTCGACTTCGGGCTGACCCGCAGCCACGAGACGCTCATCACCCGGCCCGGCACCACCGTGGGCAGCCCGCACTACATGTCGCCGGAGCAGGTGATGCAGGGCCCGCTCGACGCGCGGAGCGACCAGTACGCGCTGGCCCTCGTCACCGCGGAGCTGCTGGTGGGCCGCCGGCTCTTCGCGAACGGGCCGACCGCCGTCGTCTTCGAGCAGCACCTGCGCGAGGCGCCCGAGCCGCCGCACGTCATCAACCCGAAGGTGCCGCTGGCGGTGTCGCAGGTGCTGCTGCGCGGCCTCAAGAAGCGCCCGCACGAGCGGTACCCCACCATCGAGGCCTTCTTCTCGGAGCTGGAGCGCGCCGCCAGCCAGGCCGAGGAGCCGCCGGTCATCGAGCCGGGCACCGCGGTGTCGGCGCCCGTCATCGACCCCTCGGCGGCCATCACGCCGCGCGCAGGCGCCCCCGCTCCCGAGGTGCTGCCGACGCTGAAAGGCGGAGACGTCGCACCCGCGCCGCTGGGCGCGGCCAGGCCGGAGCCGACACGCAACGAGCGGCGACCGACGAAGAACGAGGTGCCGCTGAAGACCGAAGCGAGCCCTGCCTGGCACGCCGAACCGCCACCGAGCGCCGCGAAGACGTTGCCTCCTGACGAGCCACCGGTTCCCATCGTCTCGCTGGAGCCCCCCGTGCCCATGGCCGCGCGCCGTCGCCTCACCGCGCCGCCACGCAGCTCGACGCCGCCGTGGGCCTGGGCGGTGCTGGTGGGCGCCATCGTGTTGTCCCTGGCGCTGTTGCTGTTGCGGTAGCTCGAAGCAACGGCCTCGACGTTCCTTCACGCACCTTGCACGCGGCCCGGCGTACTTCTTCAGCTGGTGAGGGGCCCTGCGCCCGTCGGCGACGTGGAGCACCCATGTCCACCCCGACTGCGGCCTTCATCTCCACACCCGGCACCGCAGATGTCCGGAACCAGTGGCCGAGCGCGTGGGCATGGCGCTTGAGAGGTGACGGGGAGCCGAACTTCTTCGGCCCCACGTGAGAGGCCCCCATGTCGTTGAGTGCCATCAGTCCGCGCACCGTTCAGAGCCCCGCTGTCGAGTCGCTCCCCGCGACCCCACCACCGACGACTCGCACTACCGCACCTGCGCCTGCGAGCCAGCCAGCACCAGTCGCGGCGTGGACCGGGCAGAGCGACTTCGAGGCGGCGCCCGCGTCTGGGCGTTCAGCCGGACTCACGCCGTCAACCTGGTACGAGAGCCAGCGTGTGCACTCGGTGGCGGGCGCGGAGCTCAACCTCCAGAACGCACAGAAGGCCGTCTCGGACGCGCGCGCCACGCTCGACGAGGCCGTGGCCCGGAATGACAGTTGGGGCGCGTCCATCAATCGAC
Organism: Myxococcaceae bacterium; assembly: GCA_025459425.1. Classification (GTDB taxonomy): domain Bacteria; phylum Myxococcota; class Myxococcia; order Myxococcales; family Myxococcaceae; genus Xiheimicrobium. Next base: position 9,892 of record JALOQF010000085.1, read on the forward strand.
TCTTCGGTGGGGGCGCAGCCGAAGCTGGCCAGCTTTCATCGGCCCAGGCGCAGTATCAGAGCGCGCAGGAGGCGCTCCTGACGGCCCGCGGCGACTACACGCGCGCCGTCAACGCGGAACGGGCTGCGGGCCGTGCCGTGACAGAAGCCCCCCGCGTCGAGGCTCCAGCGGACACACTCATTCCTGGTGCCGACCACGAGCCGAAGGCGCCGCTGCCGGGCCAGCCAGAGTTCAGCGTCGGGGCGCAGGTCGGCTCGCACTACGCCGAGGTCAAGATCTCTCCACGAGACGGCCTCAATTTCGAGGCGGGCTTGAAGGACAAGATCCCCGTCGGTCAGATTGGCCCCGTCAAGGTTGAGATAGAGCGAAAGATGGCGACATCAGGCGACCCCTCGTCACTCTCCATCAAAGGGTCTTACGCTGGCATCGAGGGGAAACTCGGGATCAAGAGTGACTCCTCGCTCACTGGTTCGATCGACTCGAAGAAGGAAGCCGAGTTCGGCGTCGGCGGTCTCGGCGTGAAGGCCTACACCAAAGTGGCCATCAAGCCCTGAAGGGCGCGTCTTTGGTCGACCCTGCCGGCCCGTCACTGACTTGTGAGGATGCGCGCACACAGCCCTGACCTCGATTTCTGGGTCGGCGGCGGTCGTAAACGCGGTTACGTCACCCTGACGTGGTCTCGTTTCTCGACCGGTACCTGTCGGCCTTCTCACACCGCCCGCTCACCGAGCAGGCCGCGATTCGTTTTTCCCTCCGGGGGTGGCTGACCTCGTTGCCGCTGGTGCCTCCGCTGGTGGCGCTCTACGCGTGGCAGGGGCTGTGGGGCGCGGCGGTGTCGTCGACGGTGCTGATGCTCGCGGGCTTTCCGCTGGCGCTGGCGCTCCGCCGTGGGCTCTCACTCGAGGCGCACTCGAACTGGTCGGCGGCGGTGATGGTGGTGACGACGCTGACGTCGTGCTTGGCGGAGCGCCCGGCCGACCCGACCGCCGTCGCCTACTTCGCCATCGTGCCGTGCATGGCGATGCTGGTGCAGGGCCCGAAGGCGGCGCGGGCGTGGTTTCTGGTGACGCTGGTGGCGACCGCCCTCGTGGCCATGACGTGGTTCGTCGACGTGCAGCCGGCGTGGCTGCCGACGGCCTCGCCCCTCGTGCGCACGGTGCGGCTGCTGGCGCTGCTGGTGTCGTTGGTCGGCTTCGCGGCGAGCTTCGACACCACCCGGCGGCAGGCCCTCGAGGCCGAGCGGCGCGCGAACGAGGCGAAGAGCCGCTTCCTCGCCAACATGAGCCACGAGCTGCGCACGCCGATGAACGGGCTGCTGGGCCTCACCGAGGTGCTGCTCCACTCGGAGCTGACGCCGGCGCAGCGCGAGCAGCTCGAGGTGGTGCACCAGTCCGGGCAGTCGATGCTGGCGCTCCTCAACGACCTGCTCGACACCTCGAAGGTCGAGGCCGGCAAGCTGACGCTCGAGCGGGTGGAGTTCGACCTGCACGCGCTGTTGGCCGAGCTGCGCACGCTGCAGCGCACGGTGGCCGAACGAAAGGGCCTGCGGCTCGACCTCGACGTGGCCGACGACGTGCCCCGCGTGGTGCGCGCCGACCCGCTGCGAATCCGCCAGGTGTTGGGCAACCTCGTGTCGAACGCGGTGAAGTTCACCAGCGCCGGCGCGGTGACGGTGCGGGCACGGGTCGACGACGCGACGACCGACGTGCTGCGGCTGGCGCTCGAGGTGCACGACACCGGGCCGGGCATCGCGACCGAGGTGTTGCCGCGCCTCTTCACGCCCTTCGAGCAGGCCGACGCCAGCACCACGCGACGCTTCGGCGGCACGGGGCTGGGGCTGGCGCTGAGTCAGCAGCTGGCGGTGGCGATGGGCGGGCGCCTGCACGTCAGCAGCACGCCCGGCACCGGCAGCGTCTTCACCTTCGTGGTGCCCGTGGCGCGCACGCGCGAGTCAGCCGTGGTTCGCGTCACGAGCCAGCTCCAGGAGCAGGCGCCCGCGGTGAACGCGCCGCCGGTGCTGGTGGTCGACGACAACGCCGTGAACCTGAAGGTCGCCTCGGCGCTCGTGCAGCGGGCCGGCTACCAGGTGCTGACGGCGAGCTCGGCGCGCGAGGCGCTCGCGCTGCTGAGCAGCACCCGGGTGCTCGCGGTGTTGATGGACTGCCACATGCCCGACATCGACGGCTTCGAGGCGACGCGGAAGATTCGCCAGCTGGGCGCCTCGACGAGCTCGACCCCCATCATCGCCCTCACCGCGTCCACGTTGCCCGAAGACGTGCGGGCCTGTCGTGACGCCGGCATGGACGCCTACCTGCCGAAGCCGACGTCGCTGAGCGCAGTGGCGTACCTGCTCGAGCGCGTGCGCCGTGGGCAGGCCGTCGGCCCCATCGAGCAGTAGGCGCCTCGGCCATGGGGTGTGCGCGAGGGCGCCCTGAAGAGCTGCATCTGCTCCACGCAGGTCGCGCGGCCCGTGAAGGGTGACGCCTCCCTCGAGCGGCTGCCTCATCACGGGCAAGCAGGCCCACGCTCCGAGCGCTGCTGGTCCTGACGCGGCGGCCCATGCGGGCGACTGGTTGGCCTCAGCGAGCGCAACCCGCCGGACGCCGGGAAGCAGGCGGCGGTGCTGCTCGAGCGCGACGACCGGCCGACGTCGGCGCGCACCGTGAAGGAGCGTGTCGCCCTGGGGCGTCGTTGCTGGGCGCAGGCATGGCTCAGAACAGCAACCTCTGTCGCCGGGCACCCTGCACGCCGCCGTCGCGGACACAGGCGTCGCCGCGGTCAGCCGGCCATGCGCAGCCGTGGCTCGACGAGCCCGAGCGCCTCGGCGCTGCACCGCAATTGCGAGACGACCTCGACACCGGTGTACGGGTTCGTCTGGAGCGCATCGAGCATCGCCGCGACGCGCACCACGTGGAGCACGTCGTTCACGGGCACCGCAGCCGCCGTCGGGTCGTGGTGGTGCGCGCAGACGTGGTTGATGAACCCCGGCAGGTCCCACACGGCGGTGAGGTCGACGCCGAACTCGACGTGCGTGCGCTCGAGGAGCTGCTCGACGGCCGCGGTGGAGATCGTCGCCGGCAGCTCGCCTTCCTGCACGAGCGTTCCCACCAACCGCAGGCCGACGGCCTTGCCCAGGTCCACCATGAGTCCGGCGAGGAAGGCCTCGTCGGCGTTGCCCCGGTTCACCTTCTTCGACAGCGCGCGCGCCGCCGTCGCCACCCGCAGGCTCGTGTCCGACAACGCGCGCCAGCGCTCGCGGAAGGCCTGGAGAATCTGCCGTTCCTGCTGGTCGAGCAGCGCCTTCGTCGAAGCCGCCAGCGCCACCGCCGTCACGGTGCGCACGCCCAGGCGCGTGGCCGCGAGCTGCACGGTGGTGATCTCCACACCACGGGTGAAGGCCGCGCTGTTGGCGAGCTTGAGCACCTGCGCCGCCACCGGCGCGTCGGTCTGAATGACTTCGACGAGTGCGCGTGGCTCCGGGTCGCCAGCCTCGAGCATCGACAACAGCTTCGTCGCCGTGCCGGGGAACGCGGGCAGCTCGTCGCTCACCGTCGACCCGCGCGCCTGCATCAGGGCGGTCCACTCGGCCAGCTTCGCGAGCTCGGCGGGGTCGGCCGGAGGTGCGCTCCCCGCCCCTCGTTTTCCTTCCAGGGCGGCCTCGAGGGTCAGGCCCTCGGATCCGCCGTTTCCGTCGCTCGCCATGGATCGCACGAAGTGCAGCAGCCGTACCGGACGGCCGCGAGCCTTCGTTTCCTCGAAGAATGGTCCTCGGTTTCGCGACGGCGCCGGGTCATCGCGGCTCCCTGGGTCGACCAGCACCCGACTCGAGCCCCGGGTCGGTCTCGCCGTCACTGCGGGCCGGACTCGAGCTCGGACGGCCGGAATCCGATGCCAATTCGCAGAGGTCGATGGTCTCGCGCGCGCTCACCGTGGCGCAGGGTCGGTACGGACCGCACCGCCGTCGGTGGAACGACAGCAGGGCGCGCGCCGACCGACTGCAGCCCTTCGTGGCGAACCAGACGTCGTCGCTCACGATGCCAGTCCGCGGAGGTCGATGGTTTCGAGCGCTCTCCCGTGGCGCCGGGTCGGCACGGACTGCACCGCCGTGAACGACCTCGCGACGCGCCGACGGACGCCACGACCAACTCAGCCCTTCGTGGCGAACCAGACGTCTTCGCTCATCTGGCGCTGGCCGTTGCGCACGAAGTCGGAGCGCATGAGCGACTCGCCGCGCTCGTTCGCGACGCGCTCCATGCGGGTGTTCACCTGGGTGACGCCGAGCTCCTTCAGCGTCTTGAGCTCTCCGGCCTCGAGCTTGCCGTCGCCGTCGTCGATCCACGCCTTGACGCCCACGAGCTCGCCCTCGTCGAGGCTGCCGTCGCCGTTCTGGTCGAGCTTCGCGAGCTTCTCGTAGCCGTTCGCGTACTTCCCGCCCTGGTCGCCGAAGAGCCGGGTGCCGTCGATGTTTCGGCCACCGTTCATGGCCTTCGTGGCGCCGCCGTCGCGGTCGTCGACGAGCAGCGCGTCACCATCGCCCGCCATCCACTCGGTGCGGTCGGCCTTGCCGTCGCCGTCGACGTCGAAGGACACCGTCTTGCCCACCTGCGAGTCGATGCGCTGCTGCGCGGTGGACACGCCCGTGGTGCCGATGCGGCCGTCGCCGTTCAGGTCGAGCGCGACGGGCGACTTGAGCATGGTGGTGTTCACCTTCAGCTGCTCGCCATTCACGTCGATGGAGCCGCCGTGCCCGATGCTCGAGAAGCGGCCCTTGCCCTGGCCCTTCATGTGCTGGCTCACGCCGAAGCGCTGGTCGGCGATGATGTCTTCGGTGCGCTTCGACGCGACGATGCGCCCGTCGGCCGTCACCGCGATGGTCTCACCCTTCTTCACGGTGCGGTTCAGGTCTTCCTTGCTGAACTTCGAGGCGTCGATGGGAATGCCGCGCTTCTGCGCGATGCGCAGGTAGTCGCCGAGCTTGCGGGCGCGGCGCTTGTTGCCGAAGAGGAAGACCTCTTGCTTCTTCGCGGGTGGTGACGAGCCGTCGGTCACCTGGCCCGAGCTGCCCACCGAGCTGGAGCCCGACGTCGACCCGCCCACGTTGGCCCCGGTGCCCAGGGTGCCGCCGCTCGAGCCGTTCGCCATGAGGCCGCCCGAGATGGAGATGCGGAACGTCACCTTCAGGCTGGCGTTGCCGAACTCGAACGACGCCGTGTTGCCTCCGCCCAGGTCGAGCGGCTTCGGCGCGGCCTGTTCGAACGAGCTGCCCGGCGTGGTGGGGGCCGTGGGCGACTTCGGCGTCCCGCCCGGCACCAGCGCGTCGACGGCGTTGGTGACGGGGTTGGTGGTGGCGACCTGGGGCAGGTTGGCGATGCGCATGGGCGTCCTCGAAGCCAGCGGGTGTCGAGGGCCTGCTGTTCACGCCGAGTGCCAGCACCGCGAGCGCAGCTGATCCAACCGGTTGCGCGTTCAGCAGCGCCGGCGGAGCCGAGGGTGGGAACGGAGCGCGAGGCTCCAGTGAGGACCAGGCGTCTACACCCGCTCGGCCCGAGGCGGCTGGTGATGGACGGAACAGCCCTCGGCGACGGTGACGAGCCTGACGCCGACGCTTCGCGCCCTCACGGAGGGTCGAGCCGCCACGCCACCTCGGTGGCCCGGTTGCGAACGTGCCAGAACGTCTGACACTGGTTCACCCGCACGAGCGCCGTCGAGAGCCCTGCGTTGGCCGTACCGGGAATGACCGTCATCGGACCGCCCGACTTCGGCGCGGTGGCGTAGCTCGACTGCCCACCCTGGAGGAACGCCAGCGTCAGCGTGCTCTGCCCGACGTCGAGCTGGTAGGGCCTGCGGCCCGACATCGCCGGCGTCTCGCTCACCAGCACCGTCGTCGTCGGCGGCGTCACCGCGAGGTTCAGCTTCAGCACCCGCACCGTGGGCAGAATCGAGTCTTCCAGCAGGTACACGTCGTTCCCCTCGAAGACGAGCGACTCGGGGATGCGCAGCTCCGGGTACGAGAAGAGCGTCTGCAGCGTGTTGTCGCTCAGCCGCAGCCGGCCCACCTCGAGGCGCGTCGTGAAATAGACGTGGGTCGCGTCGGCGTGCACCAGCACCGCGAAGTCCGGCAGGCGGCGCACGACGGTGCTCACGAGCGTCGAGGGGTCGGTACGCATGAGGTCGGTCGTCACCGGCGCCTGGGCATCCGTTCGCGTCCAGTAGACGACCGCGTCGAGTGGGAACACCGACGACACGGCCTGCGTCGGTGTCGTGCCCGGCACCCGCGTCGGCGTCGCACCGGTGAGCGGCGCCCGGAAGAGCCCCCGCGTCGTGCCCACCTGCGCGATGAGATAGAAATGAGTCGCGTTTCGGCGCGCCTGGGTGATGACCGACGAGTCGAACAGCCTCCGCGGCGCCTGCCCGGGCGCGACGACCGTCACGCCGTACGTACGAAACCCGTCGGAGTCCGTCAGCGGGTCGACGACGTACAGCACGCCGCCGGGGCCCGGGCCGATGGGTTGGGCCAGCTCCGACAGCCCCGACGCCAGCACTGAGTACGTCGCGGTGCACCCGTCGAGCCCACCGTCGACGGCCGGCCACGTGCCTCCACCATCGAAGGGCGTTCCGCTGGGGCCAGCGTCTGGTACCGCCACGCACGCCCGCGGACCCGACGCGACGAAGCCGGGCGCGCACAGACACACCGGGTCGACGCCTCCGCGCACGGCGCACGTGCCCGCGCCGCTGCACGTCACGCCCGCGCAGGGGTCGGCGTTCGCGACACAGGTGGTGCCGCCCACTTCACGAAACCCGGCCTCGCACCGGCACGACGGCGCCGGTGGAGGCCCCTGCAGCACCACGCACGTGCCCCGGCCGGAGCAGGTGACGCCCTGGCACTCCTGCCCGGTGACGACGGCCACGCAGGCCGTGCCCTCGGCCCGGAACCCGGCGTCGCACAGACACACCGCCCGCGAGCCATCGACGACGGCACACTGCCCGTGGCCGGAGCAGTCGAGCCCGTCGCACACCCCGGGCAGGCCAGCGTCGGACACCTCGACGCACGTGGTGCCTTCGGCCCGGAAGCCCGCGTCGCACAGGCACACCGGCGTGGTGCCATCGACGACGGCGCAGCGGCCATGGCCACCGCACGTCTGGCCAGCGCACGGGCCGGGCCCCGCGTCTTCCGGGGGCGGGGAGATGGGCGTGACGACGCCGGGCGGCATGCTGGAGCACGCGACGAGGACGGTAGACGCGACGACGACGAGGCGCATGGTGCCGTCTATGGCTCGACCGCGGCGGGACGGCTCAGCCCCACCTCGAGCTGCACCGACAGGCCCAGGGTGGGCTGGCCAAAACGCGCCGCCACGCGCTCTCCGAACACCACCACGATGGGCGGCACGGCCAGCGTCGCGAAGAGCTCGGCGCGCAGGGCGACCGTCGTCGACAGCACCAGCCGCGCGTCGAGGGCCAGGGCTCCAGCCGGCACGGCCACGCGCTCGAGCCGCCCGATGAAGGGGGCGACGGCCGTGCCCACCAGCTCGGCTCCCACGACGCCCAGGCGCAGTGACGCGCCCGGCTCGACGCGCGCACCCGCCCACGGCGTGGCCCGCGCGCCGAGAAAGCCGCCGAAGAGCCGAAGGTCCGCCAGCCCCTCGGGGCCCGTCACCTGGCCGGGCAGCACGGGCACCCAGCCCTCGAGGCCACAGGACAGCCACGGCAGCATGCGGAACGAGGCGCCCAGCACGAGCTGGCCGCTCGCCGACACACCTCCCGGGCCCAGGGTGCCCAGCGCGCCCACCGAGGCCCACCAGCGCGGCGGCGAGGGCGGAGGCGACACGGCGGCCAGCACCGGCTCCGGCGGCGGCGGCGCTTCGGCCACGTCGACCGTCGAAGGCGCGCCCACTTCCCGCAGCGACACGCGCAACAGCTCGACGACGCGCAGGGCCACCACGCGCGGTGACGACGCGGCCTGCGTGGGCAACGCCCGAATGAGTACCTTGCCGGTCGAGAGGTCGCTCACCCACAGCTCGAGCTCGCCTTCGCCCTGCTGCAGCTGAATGGCGGCGATGGCCTGGGCGTCACGGGCACGCTTGCGCAGCGAGCGCCAAGTCAGCACCTCGGCCGACGTGTCCACCTCGACCTGAAAGCCCAGCGCGCGCAGCTCACTCTCGAGGCGGCGCTCGACGTCACGCAGGGCCTCGGTGCGCAGCACGACGCGCGGCGCGCTCACCGGCGTCGCCACCAGCAGTGATGCCAACACGACCCACGTCATGGCGTCGGCGGCCTCTGGGCGCGGCGCGCCAGCTCGAGGTGGGGCCCGGTGGGAAACGACTCGAGGTAGCGGGCGGCCAGCGTCGAAGCCTCGGGGCGCGCCTGGGACAAGGCCAGCTCGAGGGCCCGGGCCAGCGCCTCTTCGGCGAGCGGGCCGCCCGGGTTGGCGTCGAAGGCCGACCGGAAGCGCGAGTAGGCCTCGGCCGGCGCGCCGAGCGCGTTCACCAGCACGAGGCCCTCGAGGTACGCGGCTTCCTGCACCTGGGGTGCTTTCGGGAAGCGGCGCTGCACGGCCTGCAGGACGGTGCGGGCCTCGCGCGGGTGGCCGGCGAAGCGGGCGACGTCGGCCAACAACAAGAGCTCGTCGGCGCTGGAGCGCTCACACCACGGCGCCACGGAGCCGACCGCAGCCCAGGCTTCGGCCCAGGCGTGCTGACGGGCCAGCGGCAACCAGCTGGGGCTGGGGCGCGAGACCGGCGGCTTCGTCGGTGTGGGCACGGGCGGCGGTGGAGCGGCCAGCACTGACGGCCCGGCATCAGGCACGTCATCGATGGCGACGAGGGGCTCGATGCGCAGCGCCCGCTCGGCGGTGACGGACAGACGCTCTCCGGCGCGAACGACGCGCGTGCCCACGAGGGGGCCGGACACCTCGACGCTGCCTTCGTCGAGCGCGACCTCGAAGTCCCGGCGCTCGGGGTTCCACGCGACGGCGAAGGTGGTGCCGGTGACGCGCACGACATAGGGCCCGGCCTCGACGCGCCAGCGGGTGTCGGCGCGATGGGTGACGCGGGCGTGGACGCGGCCGGTGTCGAGCCGCACGGTGGCGCCGCGGGCGTCGAGGGTGACGACCTGCGCGCGAGAGCCATTCCCGACTTCGAGCCGGGTGCCTTCGGAGAAGGTGAGGCGCCGCGGCTCGGCCTCGGCTGCGACGAAGGCGCCCACGTCGGCGGCCGCGCCATCGACGTCGAAGGACAGCGACGGCGCACGCAGCGCGACGAAAGCGGCGACGCCGAGCACGACGAGCGCCGCGGCTGCGGGCGCGAGCCATCGCCGGCCCGGCACCAGCGGCGACGCGGAGAGGACGCGGCGGCGCAGCGAGGGTCGGTTGGCCGCGAGGCGGGCCTCGGCCGCACGCGCCGACTTCTCCACGGCGTCGAGGAGGCGACGGTTGGGAGCGCTCATGGCTCGAGCTCCGGCAGCCACTCGACGAGGAGCGGGTCGACCCGGGCCGCCGCGAGGACACGCTCGCGCGCGGCGTGCAGGCGACGCTTGGCGGTGGACAACGAGACGTCCATGGCGTCGGCGACCTCGGTGAGCTCGAGGCCCTGAAAGTAGCGCAAGGCGAAGGCGATGCGCTCGTCGGTCGGGAGGCCCGTCAGCAGCGCCCAGGTGCGGGCGACGGCGGCGCGCTCGGCGGGTGACGCGTCGGCGCTGGGGGCGTCGGGCTCGACGTCGTCGTCACTCGTGCGCCACGGCATCACCAGGCGCCGCACGCGCCACTTTCTCAGCTGGCCGCGCACCACGCGCACGGTGACGCCGGTGAGCCAGGCCTTCAAGTCGTCACCACCGCCACGGAAGCGCTGCACCGACGCGAAGGCCTGCACGAAGACGTCGTGCACGAGGTCGTCGAGGTCGGCCCGCGGCCCCACGAGGCGCACGACGAGGCCCTGCACCCGAGCCACCTCGATGTCGAACCACCGGGCACGGGCCGTGGTGTCTCCACGCTGGAGCGCCTCGACGAAGGGCCCCTGCGGGTCGTTCGGCACGAGCTGGAGGTGGGCCACCACACGGACATCATGGCCCGAGGCCCCGCAGGCGGCTCAGCGGTGTTTCCGAAGGTGGGTCCCTGTCGCGAGGAAGGTGACACCAGGCGCAGGAGTAGGACTTCGGCCGGAGCGCTCGACGAGGCCATTCGAGGCGTTCGACGAAGCGTGGCGCGTCAGGCAGCGCGGCGTCTGGACGAGACGGCCTCGAGGGCGTGACCGAGCTGGCCACCACGGAGGAGCTCGTAGCGGAGCGAGAAGAGCCACTGGGCGTGTTCCCTCGCCGCGGCGCTGTCGACGGGCCAGGTGACGAACGCGCGGCTGAAGGCGAAGGGCCGGGCCAGCTTCGCGCGCACGAGGGCGTCACGGAGCTCGAGCCCGACGGCGATGTGCGCCTCTCCATCGAGGTGCAGGTGCCCGAGCTCGTCCTCTCCGACGTAGAAGTCAGCGCCATCGACGGTGGACTCGTCGCCGAGGAACCAGTGCGTGCGAGCGTGCACGTCGGGCCACGCGGCGAGGGTTTCGGACAGGGCCTGGGCGTGCGCCGGCTCGAGCG
>JALOQF010000421.1 GCA_025459425.1 Myxococcaceae bacterium
TCGTCGCCATCCAGTCCCTGCGGAAGCGGCTGAGCCAAGCGAGAGTTGCCGCGTGGTATCGTCACGTTCAGGCCCAACTCAAGTGATCACAGGGGTATGGAGAGAATCTGGCGTGGAACGGTGGTGTTCAACACAGCACCGTCTCCAACGTCATGACCCGCTGGGTCGAAAACGAAGAGTCCACCTGGGGAGGTCACTTCACGCAAGTGCTGTGGAGAGCCACCCAATACGTGGGCTGCGGGAGGGCTTCGAGCAGCCGGCATGGAAGCTTTCAGGTGTGCCAGTACGTCACCCCCGGCAACTGCGGAGGCCGAAGCAGGGCCCTCATGATGGCGACGAGCACGGGGTGTCTTCCTCCCTGTCCGCCAGAGGGTTGTTTCTAGCCGAGCGCGAGCCACGCGTGTGGTTGGCCCTGGGCGGAGGCACCCGGGAGTCCGGCGCGCTCGAGCCGTCAGGCGACGGCAGCTTCGGCCGCGGCGAGGGCCTCTGAGAGCTGCTGCGCGAGCACGTCGAGCACCTCGTTGCCGCGGTGCCGGGCGGTGCGCAGCAGGTGCACCTCGACGGGCTTGAAGGTGAGCCAGCGGGCGGCGCCGCTCAACGTGCCGGCCCGAATCGCCGCCAGCGCCGTGAGGCTCGGCAACATCACCAGGGCGCCGCTGTGCGCCGACGCCGCCGCAGCCTCGGAGAACGAGCCGACGCGCAGCCGGCCCCGCGGTCGAAAGGTGACCGGCCGGCCACGGTCGCGCGCGTGCACCTCGGCCGACGGCGCTCCCTCGACGAGCACGAAGGGCCGGCCGGCGAGGGCCTCCATCGAGTCGACGCCCTGCCCGGGCGGCGCATAGAGCCGAATGGTCAACGTGCCCAGCCGGCGCGGCAGCAGCTCCGACGGCGACAGCGGGCCCAGGCGCACCACCGCGTCGTAGGCCTCTTCGACGAGCGAGACCCGGCGCACGTCGCTGCGCGACTGGAACGACACGCGGGGAAACCGGGCGGCGACCGACGCGAGCACCGGCACCACGAGGTGCTGCGCCAGGTCGGGCGGAGACGACAGCCGCAGCGTGGCGTCCTCCACCGCGTCGCCCCGCGCCTCGGCCCGCGCCTGCTCCACCTCGTGCAGCACGAGCCTGCTTCGCGCGAGAAAGCGCGCTCCCGCCGCCGTCAGGCGCACGCCCCGCCCGGTGCGCTCGAAGAGCTGCACCCCGAGCTCGGCCTCGAGGTCGCTCACGTGCCGGCTGATGGTCGACACCTGCTGGCTGAGGCGGGCCGCGGCGCGCGAGAGGGCGCCGGTGTCGGCGGTGGCGACGAACGAGGCGAGGCGCTCCGTGTCCATGGTTTCCTGATTCTGCAAAGCAGCGATGCGATTTGCCAGATGGACAATGAGTCGACCGATGGCGAGGGTAGGCGCATCAGGAGGCGTTCCCATGGCCAGCTCGATGCGCGGTACTCCAGACCCCACCCTCACCCTCACCCCACCCAGGCTCGGCACGCTCGACCTCGCCGGGAAGACCCTGGTCGTCGTCGGCGGCACCGACGGGCTGGGGCGCGCCATCGCCCGGCTGGCCGCCTCGCGCGGCGCGTCGGTCACGGTGGTGGGCCGCACCTTCCGGGACGAGGGCGTCGAGCGGCTGCGCTTCGTTCGCGCCGACCTCTCGTCGATGCAAGAGGCGCGGCGCCTGGGCCAGACGCTCCCGGTCGAGACGGCCGACGCCGTGCTCTTCACCACCGGCATCATCGCCGCGAAGCAGCGGGAGACGACGGCCGAGGGCGTGGAGCGCGACCTCGCGGTGAGCTTCCTCTCACGCCTGGCCGTGCTGCGCGGCCTCTCGCCCCGCCTCGGCACGGCCCGCCCCGCCAGCAGCCCGCCGCCGCGCATCTTCGTGATGGGGTTTCCCGGCACGGGCGAGCTCGGTGACGCGAGCGACCTCAACGCCGAGCGCGGCTACGACGCCATGAAGGTGCACCTCAACACCGTGGCCGGCAACGAGATGCTGGTGCTCCACGGCGCGCGGCACGACCCGCGGGCGCGCTACGTCGGCCTCAACCCGGGCCTCGTGCGCACGAACATTCGGGCCAACTACCTCGGCGAGGGCAGCCTCGTGCACCGCCTCACCGAGTTCTTCATCGGGCTGGTGATGCCATCGGCCGAGCGCTACGCCGAGCGCATCGTCCCGGTGCTGTTCGCGCCCGAGCTCGACGGGCGCTCTGGCGTGATGGTGGGCGCGAAGGGCCGCGCGATTCTGCCGACCCCGGGCCTCGAGCCCGCCCACGTCGATGCCTTCATCGCCGCGTCCGAGGCGCTCCTCGAGCGGGCCGCGTCCGGGCAGCTGCCGCGCTGAACGCGTCAGTTGTCGAGCGCGCCGGCCCGAATCCACGCCTCGAGGTTGGCCGTGCCCTGTGGGTTGCTCGTCGAGAGCGGCCCCGAGGGTGGCATCGGGCGCGCCTGGCTGGTGACGCGCTGGTAGAGCACGCTCGTCGCCGGGTCTCCGGGCGTGACGCGCGCGCGCACGTCGGCCCAGGTGTTCCGCTCCGAGTGGCAGCCGGTGCACACCTGCAGGGCCGGCGCGACATCGACGCTGAAGCGCACGCCGGCGTCGGCGCCGCTCATTCCCGCGTCGGGGCGAAGGCCCGCGTCCATCGGCTGGCCAGCGTCGACCACCGTCCCCGCGTCGACCACGGCACCCGCGTCGACGACCGTGCCCGCGTCACCCGACGCGCCGCCGTCGGCCCGCGCGCCAGCGTCTGGCGCTCCAGCGTCCACCGGTGCATCCATCGGACCGCAGGCCGTCAGCGCGGCCAGACACCACAGCATCGAACGTCGAATCGTCATCGGCTCCTCGTCGGGTTTCCGGCCAGTGGGCGTACCGTGTCAGGTCCGGGGCGGAGCTTCACGGAAACTTGAGGGACTGCCTGGGGGGCTTGGGAGTCTTGGGGGGGCTTGGGGGGGTTGGGCGATGGCGTACCGGGGCGGATTCAGGTTTCGGAACTCCGCCTGTCACGCCGTGTTCAGGGCTTCACGGCTCGTAGTCCGAGCGTCGCTTCGCCGGCTTCTTGCGCGGCGCGCCGGCGTCAGGCGTCTCTGACGTCGGGCTCGCCACCGGCGCCGTGTCGCCGACACCTGGGTCATCGATGGGCGCCAACGCCGGAAGTGGCTCCATCGGCGCAAGCCCCTTGTCACTGGCCTGCGCCGGCGCCTCGGGCGGCGGTGGCGGAACCGGTGCAATGACCTCGGGCGACGCGGGCGTGGCGTTCGACCACACGCCCAGCCCCACCACCGTCAGGACGCCCGCGACGAGCGCGACCCAAGGCCACCTCGAACGGACGGGCACCGGCTCGGGCTCGGCCGCGGTGACTGGCGGCGCCAACAGGCTCGGTTCGGACAACGCGCGCTGCACCGCCTCGGCGCTCGGCGGCCGGCGCGAGGGCTCCGCGTTCATCAACGAAGCGACGAGGCTCGCCAGGGCCGGCGGCACCGCCGGGGGCAACGGCGGCACGTCGCCCGAGGCCTGACGCGCGAACACCGCGTTCGGCGTGTCGGCGCCGAAGGGCGGCTGCGCCGTCAACATCTCGTAGAGCAACGTCCCCACCGCGTAGAGGTCGGCTCGCGGCGAGACGTTCGACGGCGAACGGATGAGCTCCGGCGCGATGGCGTTGGGCGACCCCATGAGGCCATGCGTCTGCGTGAGGCGCGTTCCGTCCTGCATGGCGGCGATGCCGAAGTCGAGCACCTTCACCAGCTCGGCCGCGCCCGGCGTCTCGACCACCATCACGTTCGACGGCTTGATGTCGCGGTGCACGATGCCCTGCGCGTGCGCCGCCGCGAGCGCCGCGCACACCTGGGCCGCCAGCCGACAGGCCCGCGCAGGCTCGAGCGGCCCCGCCTCGAGCAGCTGCCCCACCGTGCGCCCCTGGAGCCGCTCCATCGCCATGAAGATGAGCCCGTCGGCGACGCCCGCGTCGTGCACCACCACCACGTTCGGGTGCACCAGCCGCGCGCACAGGTGCACCTCACGCTCGAAGCGCTTCACCAGCGTCTCGTCGTGCGAGTAGTGCCGATGCAACACCTTGAGCGCCACCTCGCGGCCCACCGAGGGCTGACGCGCGAGGTACACCGCGCCCATGCCGCCCTGGCCGAGCAGCTCGCGCACCTCGAAGCGGCCCGCCACCGTGGTGCCGAGCAGCGGGTCTTTCGCGCGGCGAACCGTGTCGTCGACCGTGAGCGCGTCTGAGGGCTCGGGAGGACCGTTCATGGCACGTCGAAGTGCGTAGCCCAGGCGACGGCGAGCCCGCCCGGCGTCGGCAACGGAACCAGCACGGACTCGGCAGACCCGGGCAGCAGGGCCAGCACCAACCCCGCCGCGGCCGCGACCGCGCCCAGGGCCCACGCCCCGTAGGTGGTGACGACGAGCGCCCGGTAGCCGGTCAGGTCGTCGGTCGGCCCAAGGCTGCGCCCCACGCCCTGCGCCGCGAAGAAGGTCGCTACGCCGACGCCCGCCAACGCCACGCCGCCCCCCACGAGCAGCCACGGCAAGAGCCCGCGCCCTTCGCGAGGAGCCACCACCGGAGCCGTCGTCGTCGTCGCGACCGGGCTCGCCACCGCCGGAGACACCGCTGGCGCTTCCACGACGGGCGAAGGCTCGGGCGGCCGGGGCTCGGGCACACGGTCGACCACGGGCTCGGCCGGCGGAACGATGGGCACGCTCCCAGTCCCGAGCTCGACCACCGTCTCCTGGCCACCCGCCACGTCGACCCGCTTCGACCACGTCGCGCCCGTGAGCGACGACACCGCGAGGTCGACCGGTCCCACCGGCACGAAGAACCGGCGCTGCCCCTCGACCACCCACTGCTCGTCGAACGCCGGCGCGAACGCCACGCGCACCGACGAGCCCTTCACCACCACCGAGCCGAAGGCGCTCGCCTTGAGCGCCGCTTCGACCGTCGCGAGCCGACCCTTCACGGCCGCCGAGGCGTTCTTGCCCCCGCGCGCGACACAGCTCTGCAGAAAGCGCTGGGCCTGCGGCAACCGACCGGAGTCCTGGTACGCGATGCCGATGTTGCAGTGGTGCTGGTAGCGCGGCAGCAACACCTCGGCGGCCTTGAAGCGGGTGATGGCGTCGTCGAAGCGGCCCTGCTCCGCCAGTGCAGTGCCTTCCTTGTTGAGCGCGAGCGCCTTGTTGGCCACCTCATCGGCCAGCGCCGGCGCAGCGAAGAGGCCCAGCAGAAGGACGACCGAACACGAGTTCACAGCGGGCAGACTCCGCCGGCGCTGGGGACGAGGGAGTTCGAGCCCGGAGGTTCTCGACGGCACGTGCCGACGTCGAGGCAGCTGGCCGGCATGCCCGCGTCGTTACGCTCGAGGCAACATGGCCCCGTGCTCCGAAGCTGACCGGGGAGCCGACACGCAGGGCCTGTTCCACCAACGCCGAAACCGCAGCCCGATTGGTCGAAGCTGACGAGGCACGTCGCTCCTCCATCGTCTCCGAGGGTCGTCGGGAAGTTGGTGACGCACTCGTGCTCGGCCATGTCGCAGGCCGTATTCGCCTGACAGTCAGTCATGTCTCCGCAGCTCTGGCCCACGGCAGAGGGCATCGCGCCCGACTCGCACCTTCGATTCGAGCCCTCACCGAAGCACTGGCCGCCCGTGCACTCATCGTCGAGGCAACACGCAGTTGTGTCGGGCAGGGCGCGCAGACCGGGTCCCGGAGTGCAGTCCGGGTGACATCGCTCGCCACCGTCAGATGGCACGCAGCCGCCGACGTTCGAGCCGCTTCCACCGGCCATTCCACCACCGGCCGTTCCACCACCGGCCGTTCCACCACCGGCCGTTCCACCACCGGACGGTCCACCACCGGACGTTCCACCACCGGACGTTCCGCCACCAGCCGTTCCACCACCGGACGTTCCACCACCGGACGTTCTGCCGTTGCACCACCGGCCGTTCCACCGCCTGCCGCCGTGCCTGCGTCCGTCCCGGCATCCCCGCTCCCGGCATCGGGCCGCGGATCCCACGGCAGGCAACCGCACAGGCTCAGCCCGACGATGAGGAGTGCACAGCGCATCTCATGCACCCTACTCGTGCCACCCACGCCTTTCACGGTCTTCCACGCGAACCGACGAACGCCAGCCCTCGCCCAACACCAGGCGAAGCGATTCTCGCGGCCCGAGCCGTGGGCTACAGCGCCTCGCCGTGAGCACCTCGCGCACTTTCGGCCTCTGGAGCGGCGTCGGGCTCGTCATCGCCAACATGGTGGGTGCGGGCGTCTTCCTCTCCACGGGCTTCATGGCGCAGTCGATGCGGCCGCTGCCGATTCTGCTCGCCTGGGTGGTGGGCGGGGTGTTGGCCCTCTCGGGCGCCCGCGCGTACGCCGAGGTGGCGCGGTTCCTTCCTTCGGGCGGCGGCGAGTACCGCTACGTCGGCACGCTGATTCACCCGGCGCTCGGGTACGTCGCGGGCTGGGGCTCGCTGCTGGTGGGCTTCTCGGCGCCCATCGCCCTCGACGCGCTCGCCGCCGGAGCCTTCGCCCGGGTGCTCTTCCCCTCCCTCGACCCTCGCGCCTTCGGAGCCGCCCTCATCATCGCGCTGACGCTCCTCCACGCAGCGGGGCTTCACCTGTCGGGCCGCGTGCAGAACGGGCTGGTCGCGGTGAAGGTGCTGTTGCTGGTGGGCTTCGTGCTGGTCGGCCTCGGCGCCGGCTCGCTCTCGTGGCCCACGTGGACCCCACCGTCCTCCGACGGCGAGACGCTGGGCGGCTTCGCCTCGAGCCTCTTCTACATCGCGTTCGCGTACTCGGGCTGGAACGCCGCCGTGTACGCCGCCGACGAGTTCAAGGACCCCGAGGCCACGGTGCCGCGCGCGATGATGCTGGGCTGCGCCGCAGTGACGGTGCTGTACGTCATCGTCAACTTCATCTTCGTGGCCAACCTGACGCCCGAGCAGGGCACCGTCGTGTTCCGCTACGACGCCTTCACCTCGGGCGCGGCGCAGTTCGACCAGGTGACGCTCGGCCAGGCGGTGATGGCGAAGGTGCTCGGCCCCGGCGCGGCGAAGGTGATGAGCGCGGTGACGCTGGTGCTCTTCGTCTCGGCCATCAGCGCGATGACGTTCGTCGGCCCGCGCGTGTACGCCGTGATGGCGAAGGACGGCGTGCTGCCGACGATGCTCGCTGGCAAAGAGGGCCACCCGCCGACGGCCGCCGTGGTGCTGCAAGGGCTGCTCTCGCTCGCCGTGCTGTACACGCACGAGCTGCGCACGGTGCTGGCCAACGTCGGCGCGCTCCTCGTGCTGTTCGCGGCGATGACGGTGCTGGGCGTGTTCCGGCTGTGGGTGCGCCCGCTCGATGGGCGTCGGCCCAGCGCGGTGGGCCTCGTCGCGGCGCTCGTCTACTTCGGCGCCTCGGCGTGGATGCTCACCGTGGGCTTCTCGTCGTCGGGTCGCATGCTGGTGAAGCTGGGCACGAACGCCGACGCCGGGCTCGACACGACGCTGGCGAACCTGGCCGCAGTGAAGCTCCCGCTCGGCGGCGGAGGCCTCTACGCGGTCCCCAGCCTCGGGGTCTGGCTCGTCGTCATCTTCGGCGTGGGCCTGTCGGTCTGGGCGGCGACACGAGCGCTCCAGGCGCGTCGCTGACCGGCTGCTCGCGTTTCGAGAGCACCGCCCGCCAGAGCTCGAGGCCCGACGGCGGAGGGTGGCGCCCGCGGCATCAGGGGCATCCGTGCGTGACGCCAGACCCTGCTGCGGGTGCGTGCCATCTCTTCGGGCCCGCCCCCCGTGGTCAACCGGTTCCGTCCCGATGACGGACGCAGCCACGAGGACGACGCTGGCGCGAAATGACGCCGCGCTTCTCGGCCGTTTTCCTGCTGGCGCGGATGGCGTGAAGGCAATGCCAGGAACAGCGGGGGACATCGACTCCGGAGGCACGAGCGCTCGGACGAGCCGCCTGAAGGGCACGTGGGCTTCTCTCGCGTGACGGGAACCGGGTCCGTCGCCTGCCCCCGGGCGGGCACGACGCCGCCAGCGCATCGCCTGACGCGCCTTCAGGCGTCACGCTTCGTCAGCGGCGCGAGGCTCCCCAGCACGGTGGGAATGAGCTCACTCACCGTGGGGTGTGCGAAGACGGCCTGACGCAGCGCCGTGGCCGTGGCGCCGAGCGTCATCGCCGTGGCCAGCACGTGAATGGCCTCGTCTGCCTCGATGCCCACCAGCGTCGCGCCCAGCAGCGCGTCGGTCTTCGCGTCGACGAGCACCTTCATGAAGCCGGCCGTCTCGCCGCGCTCCCTCGCCCGGCCCACGCGCGTCATGGGCCGCACGCCCTTGAGCACCGCACGGCCGCTGGCGAGCGCCTCGTTCTCCGACCACCCCACCCGGCCCACCGGCGGGTCGACGTACACGCCCGCCACGAAGGGCCGCCCGGCGATGGAGCGCTGCTGCCCGTCGAGCAGGTTCGCCGCCACCACCTCGAAGTCGTTGTACGAGGTGTGGGTGAAGGCGCCGCGCCCGTTGACGTCGCCCAGCGCCCAGATGTGCGGCGCCGAGGTGCGCAGCGTGTCGTCCACGGTGATGGAGCCGCGCGCATCGGTGACGACGCCCGCGTTCTGCAAGTCGAGGCGGTCGCTGTTCGGCACCCGGCCGACGGCCGCCAACAGGTGGCTGCCTTCGACGACGCCACCGCCCGCGAGCACCACGCGCACCACCGCGCCCACCTTCTCGACCCGCTCGACGACGACGTTCGTGCGCACGACGACGCCCTCGCGCTCGAGGGCCTTTTGCACCACGGCCACTACGTCGTCGTCTTCGCGAGGGAGCAGCCGCGGTCCCCGCTCGAGCACGGTGACGCGACTGCCGAAGCGCCGGAAGGCCTGGCCGAACTCGAGGCCGACGAAGCTGCCCCCGAGGATGACGAGGTGCTCCGGCGCCTCGGTGAGCTCCATCATCTCGGTGTTGGTGAGCGCGACCTCGCGCAGCCCCGGCGTGTCGGGCACCACCGGCCGGGCGCCGACGTTCAGGAAGAAGCGCTCGCCGCGCACCGTCTCTCCGCCGACGTCGAGCGTGGTGGGCGAGGTGAAGCGGCCCCGGGCGCGGAACTGGGTGAGGTTCGTCAGGGCGCCCAGCCACGTTTCGAGCCCCTCGCGCGACTCGTTCACCACCGCGTCCTTGCGGGCCTTCACGCGCGCGTAGTCGACATGCACCGGGCCCGTCTCGACGCCCCACCGCGCCGCTTCCCGCGCCACGAAGGCCGCCCGCGCGCTGGCGATGAGCGTCTTCGTGGGAATGCAGCCGTCGTTGACGCAGGTGCCGCCCAGGCGCCGCTCCTCGACGAGCGCCACCTTCCGACCAGCCTCGGCGAGCCGCGCCGCGAGAAACGGCCCTGCCTGGCCTGCGCCTACCACCACGTCGTCGAAGGTGTGCATGGGCTGCTCCCGCGAGAGGGACCGGACGAGAGACGGCCAGGGCGGCTGCCTGGTTTCATGCCGGCTGGGCAAGGGAGCCAGCCGCGCGCGGCGCTCGATGGCTCGTTCGCCGCACGCGTCGCCCAGTGCGCTGGTGGGCCCGACGCGCTCGAGCCCGACGACATCACCTGGCGCTACGACGTCACGGCGCGGGGCACCAGTGCACGGTGGCCTCCATCGACTCCACCTGAGCCACCGACGAGAACGCGTTCGTCGTGGCCGAGCGCGCTCAGGGCCTCGGCGGTCAGCTCGTCGTCGAAGCCCCAGCGCTCCTGCGCGGCGCCGTACGTCGCGACGTTGAAGGCGAGGAACCACGTGCCGCTCGTGTTCGCCCGAGACTGGCTCGTGGCGGCGCCCAGCCGCAGCTGCACCAGCTCGTCCCGCACCGCGTTGAGGACCGAGGCGCTCTTGCGCACCTGCACCTCGACGCCGCTGACGAAGGCCCCGGCCGGGAGCCCGAAGTTGAAGCCAGACGCCGCCAGGCGTGTCGTCACCAGCGCACTGGTGAAGGTGGCCGACGCAGAGGCCGAGTCCTGCATCGCGGCGCTGCCCGGCATCACCCACGTCACGCGCGGCTCCACCGACGTCGCCATCGTCGGCAGCGCGGGCGGCGTCACCTGCTGCGTCACCGAGTGCACCACCGACACCAGCACCTCGTCGATGGCGGGCCGGCCAGGCACCCCGCCCGACAGCGTGTCGACGTTCAGCTCGACGCCGAAGTCGCTCGCGGTGACGTCGGCCGCGCTCACCTGCCCCATCCACCGGTTGGTGGCGACGTCGGCCACGTGGCCAGCGTGGTGGAGCCGCGCACGAGGGCCACCCGCCGGTCGATGACCGACGAGCCCGCCACGTTCCGCCGCCGCATGCGAACGAGCACGCTCGGCGACGTCACGCCGGGCGGCAGCGTGAGGCCCCAGTTCGTGGCCCGGAACGTCTCCGAGGCGAGGCTCGTCATCGTCAGCAACGACTCCGTCACCGTGCCGTCCGCCGTGCGCGCGTTGGCCGGCGTCGTCCACGGCACCTGGCCCGCCGCGGTCGACACGCTGGTGAACACCGCCCCGGCCGGGTTGCCGTCGACGATGGTCCCGCTCGCGTAGTCGATGATGACGCGCGCGACGTCGATGATGGCGTCGGCCGGCACGGCCGCCTGGTTGCGGACGATGAGGTCGAGCCGGAAGTCTGGCGAGTTCACCGACGACTCGAGGAGCCCCAACGGGTTCGTCGACGCCGACCCGATGGTGACCGTCTGCGAGGCGGTGGTCCACGTCGTGCCAGGCAGCGGAAGCGCCTGGCTGCTCCGCGTTGGGTTCGAGAAACGCAGGTTCTCGAAGGTGATGGCCCCGGGCACCGAGGCGCGGTGGCGAACCTCGACGCGGACGCCGGCGATGACGGCGCCGGGTGGCAGGTTGAGGCCGAAGCCCGAGAGACGAAGCACCTGCGACGAGCGGCCAGGGAGCAACCTCACCGTCGCGCCCATGCCGTCTTCCGTGAGGGCGAGGTTCGGGTTCGTCCACGGCACGCTCGCCTCTTCGACGACCTGGCCCGGGCTGCGGGTGGTGGTGGTGAGCGTGCATTCCGTCGCGGTGGGCGCCTGCACCGAAGACGCCACCTGCGACGCGGCGCTCACGCGCTGGGTGCCGTCCGTCGCGGTGACGAGCAGCCGGAGCCGTGCGCCGAAGTCGGCCGCGGTGATGCGGTAGCTCTGCTGCGTCGCGCCCGCGATGGGCGAGCACATCAGCCCGGCGCCCCCGCAGCGCTCCCACTGGTAGCTGAAGGTGAGGCCCGTGCTCGGCTGCCAGGTGCCGTTGGCCGGCATGCCCGAGCCGGGGTTCACCACCGTCACCGTGCCGAACACCCGCAAGGTGCCGAAGAACGCCGGCGGCGTCACGTTGCGCAGCCCAGCCGCGCCACCACCCGTGCCACCGCCCGTGCCACCGGCCGCGCCACCCGCCGAGCCCCCGGCGTCGCCGCCGCCCGCGCTGCCGCCCGCGTCTCCACCAGCGCTGCCACCAGCGACGCCGCCTGCCGCTCCGCCGGCCGAACCACCCGAGGCGCCGCCAGCGTCTCCGCCGGCCATGGCGCCCGCACTGCCGCCGGCCGCACTCGAGCTTCCGCCTGCGGCGCCTCCATCAGCCGGGGACACCGGGCCCGGCCCGCACGCACTCAGCACACCGACGAAGAAGACGACCGCCGTTCGAAGCGACATGCGTGCGCACGTGCCAAAACAGGCGGGGCTCACGCAAGCTCGATTCGTTTGCGCGCGTCGATGCTGCCGACCGTTCGGGCACGTCGTGACACGGCTGTTTCATTTGGCCAATCGCCAAGGCACTGGCACGAGGCCAGGCGCCGCGCCACGCTCTGCACCTGTGCGAAAGAAGCGTCTCACCAACCACCGGGAGCGACAGCACCGCGAGGACGCTCCCCACGCCCGTCAGCCCAGAGAGACCGACGAGCGCGTGAGGACTCCTTGATGGCCTCGGCTCCGCCATCGCCCCGCCGACCACGCCCGGTCGTCGCAGCCGTCGTCGGCCTGCTGGCGATGTACGTCGGCGTGTACGGCTGGGCGCGCGTCAC
>JALOQF010000422.1 GCA_025459425.1 Myxococcaceae bacterium
TGACTTTGCTGCTGGTCAAGCCGCCCGGTTAGTCGAATTGCTCGGCAAAACGCTGAGCTACTTGGCTCTGTTGTATGCCCATGAAACACACGAAAGCATGACCGATGTCGCGTACATTATTAGTAATGTTGTCAACAAAGCGTTAGAAGAATTGGTCAATCAGAACAAGAGCCGGAATCGTCAGCAACAACAAAACGCTGACAAACTGGTCCAGCGTATCAAATTGAGAGTGGTCACGACGTTGGACGAAACGGTGACACCCAAGTTACTTACCGCACTGGCGGAAGCATTGGATGTAGTGGATATGTTCAATGTGATTTATGGTTGATCAAGAGGTTTTCACTTCGTTTTCGACATACTACCACCGGGCCAAAATCGAGAAGGGCGTATGATCTATCAATGAGTAATTGTATCAAGGGTTGTCTTATGTAACTTTCAATTAACTTATGGGTTCACATTTTCAAAATAGTTGCAAGACAGATCTCTCATTATGGGCGATCACATAAGAAGGGGCAAGCGTCGAGCACAATAAAACGACAGAGCCGCACTTTTGGGAGTGTAGGAGGAACTTTTTACGGCGCGTCGCGGCAGGTAGTGCAGCATGAGGGGGTTGAGCACCAGGAGCGCGCCAGCGAGGAGCGCCAGGCCGAGGCCCACGCGCGGCAGCAACGAGCGCACCAGCAGCACGACGCCCAGCACGCCCATCGCCCAGGGGACGAGGTGCACCAGGCCCGCGGTGCCGCGCTGCCCGGGCGCATAGCCGAGCCACAGCAGCGGCGCGACGAGGAGCGAGATGCCGGGGCCGCGCTCCGCCCGGTACGCCTGGCCCAGGCGCGCCATGTCGTGGCCCGCGAAGTACCGCGCGTTGACGAGGTAGTCGTACGCGTCCCAGTAATCGAGCGGGAGGTTCCAGGCGACCGAGAGGCTCCACAGGCCCCACGCGGCGAAGAAGGCCGCGCCCACGAGCGCCACCCACTTCGGCGCAGGCGTCACGCGTCGACCTCGTCGGCCGAGTTCGACCGGTTGGCGCCCGCCGCGATCGCCGCCGCGCCGATGACGAACGCGTAGTAGTTGCAGAACGCCTGCTTGTTGAACGCGAAGAAGACGAGCAGCGAGGCGGCGACGGTGGCCGCGAAGCTCGCCGGCCCCTTCGGCAGGCGCCACACGCCCAGGCCCACCACCAGCGCCGCGAGGAGGAACGCCCACGCCGTCGACGGCTTGTCGTGGCCCTGCTGCACCCACCACGCGAGGAAGCTCATCGACTCGGTGCGGAAGGGCTGAATCGTCTGCAGCTTCACCACCGAGAACCAGAAGGCGCCGGGGTTCCAGAGGAAGAAGGGCACGGTGACGAGCGCGCCCACGCCGAAGGCGATGCCGAAGAAGCGCACCAGTTCCTGGCGCGTGGGCTTCTGCTCGAAGAGGAGCAGCCCGGCCGGCACCGCGAAGATGAGGTACTGCTTGCTCGCGAGGAAGAGCCCGAAGACGTACGGGAGCGCCTTCGGGAAGCGCGTGGCCACGAAGACGACCGCGGCGAGGCCGAAGACGACCTGCGGGTCGGTCCACGCCTGCTCGACCACGAAGAAGGAGCGCGGGTGGAAGAGGTACACCGCCGCCATGAGGCGCGCCATCGGTGAGGGCCGCGCGTACATGAGGAGCAACGCCGCCAGCGCCGAGGCCGCCACCAGGGCGTAGCGCACGTCGCCCAGGAGGTGCCCGGGGAGCACCAGCAGGAGCGAGAGCGGGAAGTACGGGATGCCGGACATCACGCGGCCGTTCACCGAGACCCCTTCGCCGTAGAAGGGCGAGTTGCCGTAGATGTCGGGGAAGGTCATCGCCCAGGGGTTCTTGCCCGAGAGGAGCTCGGTCGAGGCGTCCTTCAAGAAGACGAAGACGTCGATGTGCGGACTGGGCGAGGTCTTGATCATCCAGTTTCCGAGGAAGACGAACGCCGACACCATGAGCACGGGCGTGGCCGCCCCCAACAGCGGCCGAGAGGACAGCGACAAGCCCACGCTGAGACCGGCCAGGGCCAACCCGACGTAGAACGGGGCGAGGTCGTTGAGGCTGCGCACCTGCAGGTAGATTCCGGGCGGTGTGATGACGAGCTGGTAGAGCTGATAGGCGAACGCTCCCGTCAACAGGACCAGCACCGCGCGCTCGAAGGGAAACTCGAAGTGGCTCGGCAGCCGAACCACCACCGCGAGGAACGCGGCGATGCAGGCCACGGTCAGCGACGTGATCGAGACGGGGTGGAGGTTTCCGTTCGCGACCAGAACGCCCTGGCCCAGCGCGAACGCAACCAGCGCAAAGCACAGTCCCGTCAGGCGGCGGTCGAAGGTCATGGGGCAGGCCGTATACGTCCATGCCCGGCGGGTGGCGATCATCGCGTGGCCATGGAGCGCCTTGGTCCAATGGCTCGAGGCCCCTATGCTCAGCCTCATGTCTCGCTCAGCTCAGGTTCTCTTCTTCGCCGCGACGCTCACGGTTGGGTGCTCGCAGATGCCCGACGGCACCTGTGAGGTTCGTCTCGAACTGACGCCAGCTTCCGTTTCAGCCAACGGGACGCCCTCGCGCGTACGCGTCCGAGCGACTTCAGCGAGAGGCACCATCGGCACGGGCAGCGTTCGGCTCTCGGCTCCCGTGGGTGAGTTCGAGAACAGCACCCTCACGCTCGACGCCTTCGGCACCGCCGAAACGACCTACCGGTGCGTCAGCAGCGCAACGAGCGAGTGCACCGGCACCGTGACGCTGACCGCCACGTGGGATGACGCGGGGACGTTGTGCCGTGGCAACACGGCCACCACCTTCTCGACGGCGCCCTCGCAAACCTCGAGTTGCAAGTTCGGAACGGCCAGGAGCCTGGCGACTTCGTCGACGCTCGACCTCTTTGGTTCCATCATCTACTTCAACGGTGGTCAGCCGCTCCCCGCCGGGAGCTATCGCGTTCGCTACGTCGACGGCTGCTTCAGGTACGGGGCGAATCAGGGTTGGACGGTCCACGGCTACGCCGACGGCCGGAGCACCTGGTTCGTCGTCGCCGAGACCAGAACCAACAAGCTGGTCGTCCCTCCTGGCAACGTGGGGTTCATGCTCGGCAATGGCGGCTTCGCCAACTTCGAGGACTGCGTGAACGCGAGCCGTGCGATGGGTCCCCGCGACTTCCAGCACCCCGGTGGACGCGTGGGCATCTGGCTCGAAGACGAAATCTACTCCGACAACTCGCCAGGCGAGAACGGCCGCAATCCGAGCTGGGAGTTGTCGACGGTCGACTGCCAGCCGTAGCCATGCACGACGCAATCCACACCGCGCATGACGAGCTCTCCGATCGACACTGGTGGCTCGTCGGGCGGCGCGCGATCTTTCGCGAGACCCTCCGCAGGCACCTGCCGAAGAACGGTTCCGAGCGTCGGATTCTCGACGCCGGGTGCGGTACCGGCCCGAACATCGCGATGCTCACCGAGTTCGGTACGGTGTGGGGCGTCGAGGCCTCGCCACTCGCCCTCGAGGCCGCGCGGCGCCGGGTCGGGACGTCGGCCCACGTCAGTCTGGGGACGCTCCCAGGCCTGGGCCTCGAGCCGGAGCTGATGTTCGACGTCATCACCCTGTTCGACGTGCTCGAACACCTCGACGAGCCCGTCTCGGCGCTCGGTGAACTCCGCGCCCGGCTGGCGCCCGGGGGCCGGCTGCTCGTCACCGTGCCGGCCTTCCAGTTTCTCTGGAGTGTGCATGACGAACAGAACCAGCATCGGCTCCGCTACGACCTGCGCACGCTCACGACCCAGCTGAGCCAGGCCGGCCTGACGGTGGATTTCTGGAGCTACTACAACTCACTTCTGTTTCCGGCCGTCGCGGCAGTCCGGCTCGCGCGCCGCGTGTTCCCGGGGAACCCGACCAAGCCCGAGCTCGAGGCGAGCCAGGGTATCGCCAACGGCCTGCTGACCCGGCTCTTCTCAGCCGAGCGCCACGTGGTGACGCGCCGGAGCATCCCCTTCGGCGTGTCGCTCCTGGCGATGACCCGCGCGCGCTCGTCGCGTGGCTGATACTCGACCTGTTGGCACCCAGTGTCTGGACCATGGCTGACGCCGGTTTGCGCTGCCCGTGGAGCCGCTGTCATGCGATAGAGGTCTCCGTCATCGCCGTCAGTGGGTGGGCCACATGCCAAGAGCGATTCTTTGTTCCCTCGGCGTTCTCATTTTTCTGCCGGGGCTCTCGAGCTGCGCGAACGAGCAGCCACTGCGCTGTTCCGACGGGTGCCGCACTGGGACGGTGTGCGATGAGCCGACCCAACTTTGCGTAAGGATCGCCATGGATGCAGGCTCCGGTCACTCCGCGGGAGATGGTGGTGAGGCAGAGACTCGGAGCGATGCCGGTTCGGACGCGGGCAACGACGGTGGCCGAGACACCGGCTTCGATGGAGGAATTGACGCCGGGCAGAACGGGGGCATGGACGCAGGGGCCGACGGGGGCATGGACGCGGGGCCCGACGGGGGCATGGACGCGGGGCCCGACGGGGGCATGGACGCGGGGCCCGACGGGGGCATGGACGCGGGGCCCGACGGGGGCCTTGACGCCGGTCCACACGGTGGCCTCGATGCTGGTCCAGACGCACGCAGGGACGCAGGGCCAGATAGTGGCGTCGATGCAGGGCTAGATGCTGCAGCCGATGCAGGCCTGTGCGCCGTTCCTCGGTTTGAGCAACTGACCTTCGCCGTGGGGCAACAACCAGTCGCTGTGCTCCCGGCACCTCCTATCTTCGGCGGCGACGTCCTCGTCGCCAACTACTTCGATGGAACCGTGTCACGTCATCGTTTCGATGGCGGCGCCTGGGGCCGCGTCGGCACAATTGCCGTTGGGCCGAGTCCACACGGCTTCGCGGTCGCCGACCTCAATCGAGATGGGCGCGCAGACCTGATCGTGACCAATCGAGACGATGCCGAAATCACCATCCGCTACCAGGACAGCGACGCAGGCTTCGACCCTCCCGTTTCCGTCGGAGTTGGTCCGGGTCCGCTCTGGGTAGCGGTCGGCCCGTTGAACGGCGACCTGTGGCCGGACCTGGTGACCGCGAACCTTGACGTCGGTGGCTTCACGGTTCTCTTCGGGAGCGCCCAGGGGTTCTCGGCGGCCCGAACCTTCGCGACCTCAGGCGCGATTCACCATGTCGAGATCGCCGAACTGACCGGCGATGGGATCAGTGACCTGGTCCTTGCGAACAATGGGCAGGGCCGGGTCGAACTCTGGGCAGGCCTGGCGGATGCGGGCTTCGAGGAGCGGTTGGTCCTCGATGCAGGTCTCATGACGCGCTCAGTGGTCGTGCGCGACGTGACCGGAGATGGTCGGGCCGACATCGTGGCCGTCAGCCGCGCCGCCAATACTGCCGACATCTACCCCCGCCTCTCGGACGGGGGCTTCGGCCGCTTCACGCTCGCGACGGGGTCAGCCCCAATGCTCCCCTTGGTCGGAGATTTGAGCGGTGATGGACGACCGGACCTGGTCGTTCCTCAGAGTTCCGGAGTTGCGTCCGTCTTCATCGCAACGTCCCAGGGCTCGTTCGCGGCGCCCTTTGCGGTCGACGCTGGCCAGGGACCCTACGGTGCCTTCATGTTCGACTTCGACTTCGATGGCGACCTCGACATCTTCGTGACCGAGTTCGACGCGGCCTCGGTCACTGTGCTCCGTCGCAATGGGTGTGATCAGCCATGAGAGCGATTTTCGTTACCGTGTACGTGCTCGCATGGGCACCCGCATGCGGCGGGAGGACTGACATCGGCGCAGGCGTGAGTGATGCTGGAACCAACCGAGGGGGGACCGCCGGTGGCAACGTCGGTGGTGGCAACGTCGGTGGTGGCAACGTCGGTGGTGGCAACGTCGGTGGTGGCAACGTCGGTGGTGGCAACGTCGGTGGTGGCAAC
>JALOQF010000423.1 GCA_025459425.1 Myxococcaceae bacterium
ACGCCGTCGACCACCAGCACCTCACGAAGCTCTGGCGCCACCCGGCTCGCGCCGCCCGGAGCGCCCGGCAGGTACGGCCACGCCGGGTCTTCATTGAGCCACCGCGCCTGACCGAGTGTCGGGTCGAGCTCGACGCGGCCTGAAAGCGGCGTCGGCCCCACCGTGCCACACCGCTGGTCGAACACGAGCCGGCTTCCGACGAGCCGTGCGTTCGCCAGCGTGCTCGTGTCACCAGCAGGCAGCGCGTAGAGCGCCAGCGGAGCACCGCCCGCCTGCGGGAAGGCGCGCACCGCGCGACGTTCGACCACCACGACGAAGCCTCCGACGAGGAAGAGCGCGTGTGGACCGTCGAGCCCCTGCGCCACCTCCACGCGCGCCCCGGCACCGTTCACCCGGGTCAGCGTGGAGCCTTCGAGGAAGAAGACCGTGCCGTCCGTCGCCAGCGCTACCTGTGAGACCGCAACCGCCTCGGTGCGCCGCAGGCCCTGGGTGGGGAACCACGTCGCCACGCCGGCATCATCGGCCCACGCTCGAACACCGGCGGTGTTGCGCTCGATGGCCGTCGTCGCCGCGCTCTGCGTCTCGTTCGCCAGCTCGACGGCCGCGCCCCCATCGAGCGGGAGCTCCTGGAGTGCACAGCGCCCCGCCTCACACGTCACGAGGTCGACGCTCGTCGCCGCGAGCGCGAGGCCCGACCAGCGGGTCGTCGCCGGGCCCGACGCGAGCGACGTCGCGCTCCCGGGCGCCGGGTACGGAAACGACTCGAGCACCCGCGGCCCCGCTGAGCTGTCGACGACCTCGGCCACCACGCCACCCCCCGTCACGCCGTGGAGCCGCTGCACCGTCCGTGTCCCCGACAACGGGAGCTGCCGGAGCACCGCCACGCCACCGTCGGGCCGCACCGCGACGACGCACTGGAACTCCGGTGGGCTCGACGCGCCCTGACACACGAAGAGCGGCAGGTTCGGGTACACGGCGGCCTGACAGCGGTCGAGAGCCGCCGCCTTCAGGGTGACGCCCGCGTCGGGCTCATCGGTGGGCAACACCAGGCCAAGCCGGGTCTCCCGCGGACCGCACGCGACGGAGCAGACGACGACGAGGGTGGCCAGGCAGGCCCGCACGGTGGCAGCGTGCCGGGAACCCTGCGAAGCCTTCACGAAAAACGACATGGTCGGCGGCTTTGCCCGAAGTTCGACGAGTTGGGCACGCCGATGGCGTCACGGGCGAAGCGGCAGGTCGACCCGAAAGGTCGTCCCGGCCGGTGACGACTCGTGCACACGCACCGTGCCGCCATGGGCCTCGACGACCTTTCGCACCAACGCCAGGCCCAGGCCGCTGCCTCCAGCGCCGCGCCCGCGCGCTTCCCGCAAACGATGGAAGGCCTCGAACACCGACTCCCACGCCTCACGGGGAATGCCGATGCCGTTGTCGACGAAGTGCAGCACCACGCGCGCGCCTTCTCGCCGCGCCTCGACGTGGAACGTCACCGGCTCCCGCTCGTTGTACGTGCGCGCGTTGCGCAAGAGGTTCAGGACCGCGATGCGCAGCCACGTCGCGTCGGCGTCGACCGTCAGCCCCTCGAGGCCCGCCGTCGTCACCGTCAGCCCGGGCCCCGCGTCGGCCGTGAGCCACGACGAGAGCGACGTCAACGCGAGCGGCTCGCGGTGCACCACGTCGCGGCCCTGCTCGAGCCGGTTGAACGCGAGGATGTTCTCCACCAGCACGGTGAGGCCGTCGACTTCGCCCACGATGCGTGCCGGCCACTCCTTCGCCTGGGGCACCCCGTCGAGCCTGCGCTCGAGCGTCTCGGCCATCACCCGCAGCGAGGCCAACGGCGTGCGCAGCTCGTGGCTCACCGTCGAGACGAGCGCGGCCCTGACGTCGACGAGCTTCTGCTCCTGTCGCTGCAACGAGAAGACGAGGGCCACGAGGCCGAGCCCGAGCACGAAGGCGAGGCTGAGCAGCCCCAGCTTGAGCGTCAGGGCCCGGTTGCGCTCCCGCGCGGCGGCTTCCCAGCGTGGCGAGGCGACCGCCACCTGCAGCGCCCGCACGGGCCCCTCGGCCACCGTCAGCTCGAGCGCGTCGTCGAGTCCCAGGAGTCCGCGCTCCTGCATCGACCGAAGCTCGAGCTCGAGTTGGCGTCGCGCGTCGACCGCCACGCCACGACGAGGCTCGCCCTTCACCAGGTAACCGCCGGCCAGCTGAAGGTCGTCTCGCCCCGCCTGCTCGTCGCCGAGAGGACGGCCCCGGTCGTCGCGAGGCGGCGCGCGGTCATCGGAAATGCTGGTCTTCGCCAGGTCGCCCTCGTCACGGGCGGGCCTCTCGTCGACGAGAGGACGGCCCCGGTCGTCGCGAGGCGGCGCGCGGTCATCGGAAATGCTGGTCTTCGCCAGGTCGCCAGCGTCACGGGCGGGCCGCTCGTTGACGAGAGAACGGCCCCGGTCACGAGGCAGCGCGTCCGGGTGACGGCCGTCATCCCAGTTCGAGCGTTCATCGAGCGCCCCGGTCTTCGCAGCACCGCCAGCGTCGCGCGCGCCAGTGCTGTCCCATGGGAGTCGGGCCGCGCGCGCCTCGCCGACGAGGCCGGTCACGAGGCGTGGAAGGACGACGGGCGCCGCCGTGACGTGTCGGCACCGCAGCACGAAGTCATCAACCGGCACCTGCGCGCGCCGGGCCTGGGCCTCGACGAGGTTGCACAGCGCCGTCACCTCGCTGGTTGTCAGCATCGGTGCGTCATGCAGCACCTGGCGCATGAGGCCGCGCTCGTCTGGCCCGAAGCCTTCCCGCAGCACGCGCTCGAGCAGTACCCGCGCTGGTGTCGAACGTGTCTGAAGCAGTTCCACCATCGCCAGCAGGGTCGACAGCTCGTCACGCGGCGTCAGCCGGTGCAGCCGCCGGTGGGCGAGGAGGCCCCGCACGGCACGCTCGAGGTCGGCCGTGGCCTTCGTGTCGAGGGCGCCGCGCAGCGCGAGGACGAAGGCGCGACGCTCGGTGGCCGGGTCGTCGACGTCTCCGTGCTCGACGAAGGTGCCCGCGACGAGCTGCTGGGCGAGCTCGGTGATGCCCGCGCCGGTGCCAGAAGCGCGGCGTGGCAGCACCACCCCGTCGTCGGCCACCAGGAGCAGCCTCGTGTCGTCGCGCAAGGGGTCTTCGAGGGCCTCGTCGATGAGGACGACGCCGAGCCGCCACTCGTCTTCGAGGGCCCGCTGGAGCGTCGACGTGGCGTAGGCCTCGAGCGCGCTGCGCGAGGCCTCGAGCTCGGCCCGGCGTGCGTCATCCTCCGCGGTGAAGACGAAGACGAGCGCGCCGAGGAACGCCGCCAGTGCGGCCAGGCCAGCGAGCAGGAGTCCCGCCGTCAGCCGGCGCCCGGGCGCGCGCATGAGCCGTCACTCGATGACCGGCAGGCGGTCGAAGTCCATGGTGGCGAGCGGCGCCTTCGCCTCGAAGCGGTCGGGCCGCCGGTCGAGCGACTTCGCGGTACGAATGAGCGAGGCGAGCTCGATGACGTCAGCGCGGTCCGAGAGCCCCGGCGGCAACGTCGACAGCTCGGCCAGCAGCGAGTCCCAGGTGCGGTTGCGGGCCCAGTAGCTGCCGCGCAGCTTCTCGGCGAACCCGGCCACGACGAGTGACAGCCGCGCGGGGCCCGTCGCCGCCTTCGCGTCGGCGCGAATGACGGCCATCGGGAGCGGCTTCTCGACGAGCTGCGACGCACCGCCCTGCGGCGCCTTGAAGCGCGCACGGAAGACGGCGAACGCGGCGTCGTCGGCCTTCCCCGACAGCTTCACCTCGTAGATGGCGGTGACGGCGTGGCCTGCGCCCAGCTCGCCCGCGTCGACGCGGTCGTTCGCGAAGTCGCGCGCCGCCAGCGCCCGGTTCTCGAAGCCCAGCAGGCGGTAGCGCTCGACGACGCGCGGGTTGAACTCGAGCTGCAGCTTCACGTCCTTCGCCACCACCTGCAGCGTGCCGGTGAGCTGCTCGACGAACACGCGCCGGGCCTCGTCGAGGGTGTCGACGTAGACGGCCTGGCCGTCGCCCTGGTCGGCGAGGCGCTCCATCAACACGTCGTTGTAGTTCCCCAGGCCGAAGCCCACCGTCGACAGGGTGACGCCCTCTGACGCGCGGCCCTTCACCGTCTGCCAGAGCGCGCCGGCCTCGGTGACGCCGTTGTTGGCGACGCCGTCGCTGCAGAGGATGACGCGGTTGATGCCACCGGGCACGAAGCCCTTCATCGCGAGGTCGTACGCGAGCGACAGGCCCGCCTCGACGTTCGTCGAGCCCTCGGGTGAGAGGCGGTCGATGGCCTCGAGCAGGCGCTCCCGCTGCGTGGCGGCCGTCGGCGGCAGGACGACGCGCGCGCTGGTGCCGTAGACGACGATGGAGACGCGGTCGCGCTCGTCGAGCTCGTTCACCAGCAGCCCGAGCGCCTGCTTCACCAGGCCCAGGCGGTTCTGCTGCGCCATCGAGCCGGACACGTCGATGGTGAAGACGAGGTGCGACGGCTTGCGGTCGGCCTTCGCGACTTCGCGCGCTTTCACGCCCACGTGCAGCACGTGGTAGCCCTTGCGGTTGGGTGACGGAAAGGCCTCGACCTGCACGGCGAAGGCGTCGTCCTTCGGGGGGCGGTAGCCGTAGTCGAAGGCGTTGACGAACTCCTCGACGCGCACGGCGGCCTCGTCGGGCAGCACGCCGCGGGTGAGGTAGGCGCGAGCGAGGGCGTAGGACGCGGTGTCGACGTCGGCGGCGAAGGTGCTGAGCGGCTCGGCGGCCGTCTCGACGGTGGGGTTGACGCCCCAGTCCTTCAGCACCATCGCCGGTACGCGCGTGCCGGGCGTGCGCGGCGTCGGCTCCTCGTCGGCTTCGAGCACCGGGAGCGTCTGGGGGGCGCGCGTGACGCGGGCGGCCTCTTCACGCGGCGCTCGCAGCGCGCAGCTGACGACGAGCAGGCTCGACGAGACGGCGAGGAACCGGAACGAGAACGACGCGCGACCAGGCATGGGAGGCCTCCAGGGTGGTGGACGCAGGGTCGTGCAGAAGCCCGTCGAGTGTGGCACCGGCCTCTCAGGACTTCTTCATGGTTTCTTCATGACGTCACTCGGGCCGCCCCCGACTGACGGACGCGGGCGACGCGCCGCCCGACAACATCGGAATCGCGAACCCGACGAGCCCGAACAGCACCGTCAGCCCGACGGCGAACCAGAAGACCCCGCTCGGTGGAATGCCGAGGCTCACCGTGCGCTTCTCGTCGAGGGCGGCCTGGAGCGCCGCGCGGGCCTCGTCCGGCGGCGTGGTGTACCAGTCGGTGAGGGGCACCCGTGTGCCGCCAGGTTGCTCGAGCACCAGCCGAAAGCTCAGTGAGCGGGAGCGGCCGGTGCGCTGTGACTGGAGCGCGAACGACGCCACCTCGTAGCTCCCGGTGCGCGTCTCGAAGAAGACCCAGGTGGAAACGTGGCACCGGCGCGCCGCGCCGTCGCACGACACGTCGACCGGCCCCTGCTGGGTCGAGAGGAACCAGGCCGGGAGCGCGGCGAAGAAGGCCATCGCGAAGAGCGCCGCGGGCAGGTGCGAGAGGCGAGACACGCCGCCCATCATGCGGGTGCCGGGGCAGCGTGAAAAGCCGCGCCAGTGCGATATGCGCCCCTCGCCATGACGACGGCCGCGCAGCGCGACGAGGTCTCCCGCATCCTCACCCTCACGAAGGACGACCCGAAAGAAGCCTACGGCGTGGTGGAGCGTCAGCTCTCGGTGCTGGTGCTGCGCACGCAGGTGATGCTGTCGCTCTCGGGCATCGTCATCACCGTGACGGGCTTCTCGGGGCGCGCCATCGCGCAGACGAACGACCTCGCGCGGGTGCTGGTGTCGGCCGGCATCCTCATCGTGCTGGCGGCCGCGGCGACGGGCATCGGCGGCGTGCTGCGCCTGCGCTGGCTCACGCAGGAGCTCACCGACGACACCCGCGAGACGCTGACCCGCATGCTCGAGATTCGCGACACGAAGTCACGCTTCCTCTCGGCGGCGCTGCTGCTCTTTCTCGTCGGCTTCAGCTGCTACTGCGTCGCCATCTCGCAGATGCTCATCCACGTGACGCCGGGGTGACTCAGCCTTCCTCGTCCGGGTCTGGAATCTGCTCTTCGTCGACGATGGCCTGGGGTGGCCGCTGCGGCACGGGCTCGGCCTTCGGCTCGTCGGCGTTGCTCTCGGGCGGCGCCTCGGCCCGGGGCGCTTCGGGGGCGCCGTCCTTCGCGGTGACGTAGGTCTGGCGGCCCTGCTGCACGCGGGTGAGGAGGCCCTCGCGCTCCATGGCCTCGAGCAGCCGGCTGAAGGACGAGAAGCCGAAGTCGCGCTCGTCGAAGTCGGGCTTCTTGCGCACCAGGGCTTCCTTGATGAACGACGGGTTGAGCGGGCCCGTGGCACGGCCGAGCAGCGAGGCCACCACCTGCTTCACGAAGCCGGGAATCTCGGCCTTCTTCTTGCCCTGGCCGTCGGTGCGCGGGCGGCGCGGCTCGTCGCGGTCACGCTCCTTGTTGTCCCTGTCGCGCTCGCGTTCGCGCTCGCGGGACGCCGAGTCGAGGTAGATGAACTCGTCACAGGCCTTCACGAACATCGGCGAGGTGGCCTGCTTGACGCCCAGGCCGATGACGTAGCGGTCGTTCTCGCGCAGCTTCGCGGCCAGCGGCACGAAGTCGCTGTCACCCGACGCGATGACGTAGGTGTTGATGTGCTCGCGCGCGTAGCAGAGCTCGAGCGCGTCGATGACGAGCCGCATGTCGGCGGCGTTCTT
>JALOQF010000086.1 GCA_025459425.1 Myxococcaceae bacterium
GGGCCTGAAGGCGCGCGCGGCCAGCGGCTCGCTCACGCTCAACCGTGAGGACTGGGGCCTGACGTGGAACATGCCGATGGCGAACAGCGGCTTCGTCGTCAGCAAGGACGTGAAGGTCGCCCTCGAGGTCGAGCTCATGAAGAAGCCGGCCGCCGCGGCGCCCGCGAAGGCCGCGCCGGCGAAGAAGTAACCCGCCTCGCAGCGTCTCCGTTCGACCGACCCCGGCTCGCCCTTCGTGGCGGGTCGGGGTCTCGCTTTTCGGGCGGGAGCGGTAACCACCGAGCGCGCAGGGCCCTATTGCGGCGAGCCCACTTCCGGGCGCTCCTCGAAGGAACCCTTCCATGCGTCACCTCGCCGTCCTGTCTGCCCTCGTCTCGCTCTCGGCCCTCGCAGCCCCCTGGGAAATCGACACCTCCCACGCGAGCGCCACCTTCTCGGTGAAGCACTTCGGCGTCTCGAACGTGAACGGCACGCTCGGCCCCGTCACCGGCATGGTCGAGCTCGACGACGCCGACCCCTCGAAGGGGAAGATCGACGCCACCATCGACGTGAAGGCCATCGACACCAAGTGGGCCAAGCGCGACGAGCACCTGCGCTCGCCCGACTTCTTCGAGGTCGACAAGTTCCCGACGATGACCTTCAAGTCGACGAAGATCACGAAGGTCTCGAAGACGAAGCTGAAGATCGTCGGCGATCTCACGATTCACGGCGTCACGAAGCCGGTGACGCTCGACGCCGAGGTCACCCCCGAGATCAAGAACCCCTTCAGCGGCAACCCGACCCGCGCCGTCACCGCCTCGGCCGTGCTCAACCGCCAGGACTTCGGCCTCAAGTGGCAGGCGCCCGCCGAGGCCGTGAAGGTCGTCGGTGACGAGGTGAAGGTCGCCATCGAGCTCGAGCTCGTGCAGAAGCCCGCGGCGAAGTGACCCCGGGCCCCGGCGCCGGCTCGCCTTGCGGCCCTCGCGCAGCGCGCCTCGCTGGCCTCTGGCTGGCGGGGCGTTTCGCTGCGTGTGGACCCTTGAAGATCAACGCCTTGCCCTTCGCGACACCAGAGAAAGTGGATGAAACCAGTTCAAGGGTTCTTGCGTATCCGGTGCACTCCCACGCCACTTTCGGCGCGGGCCACTCCACTGGAGACACCATGAAGACCCCCAACGTCCTCGTCGCCGCTGCCGTCGCCTCGCTGTTCGCCACCTCGGCCTTCGCGGGTGACAAGGCCCCGGCCAAGGCGGGCAAAGACGCGGCGCAGGTGAAGTGCACGGGCGTGAACGAGTGCAAGGG
Source organism: Myxococcaceae bacterium (assembly GCA_025459425.1). GTDB lineage: Bacteria > Myxococcota > Myxococcia > Myxococcales > Myxococcaceae > Xiheimicrobium. Next base: position 1,282 of record JALOQF010000086.1, read on the forward strand.
CAAGGGCGCGTGCGGCGGTGCCGGGCACGACTGCGCCGGCAACAACGAGTGCAAGGGCAAGGGCTGGGTCAGCCTCGCCGAGAAGGACTGCAAGGCGAAGGGCGGCACGGTGGTCGCCGACGCCAAGAAGTGAGCTGACGTGTCGTTCCCAGGCGGCCGCCATGCCGTGAGCGAGGTCCTCCCCCTCCCCCCTCACCGCGTGACGGCCGCCTGACTTCGTTGGTACCGCTCGACGTGAGAGGCACTCCATGTTCCCGCGACTCGGCCACGGCGTCGGCCTGCGAAACCGGCACTACCGGGCCTTTCTCGAAGAGGCGCCGCGCGTCGACTTCGTCGAGGCCATCTCGGAGAACTTCCTGGGCCTCGGCGGTCGCCCGCGCGCCGTGCTCGAGCAGGCCCGCCGCGACCGCCCCGTCGTGCTGCATGGCGTCTCGCTGGGCATCGGCAGCGTCGAGCCGCTCGACCCGGCGTACGTCAAGGCGTGGAAGCGGCTCGTCGACGATCTCGAGCCCGCGCTCGTGTCGGATCACCTCTGCTGGGGCCGGGCGCACGGCCATTACTCGCACGATCTCTGGCCGGTGCCCTACACCGAGGCGTCGCTGGCTCTCGTCGTCGAGCGCGTGCAGCGCGTGCAAGACGTGCTGGGCCGAAGGCTGCTCCTCGAGAACGTGTCGAGCTACCTCTCGTACCGCGCCGACGAGCTGACCGAGTGGGACTTCCTGGCCGAGCTGTGTCGCCGGGCCGACTGCGGACTGCTCCTCGACGTGAACAACGTCTACGTCTCGTCCCGCAACCACGGGTTCGACCCCCTCACGTACCTCGACGCGTCAGCTGTCTCATCGAGTGGGACGAAGGAGTGCCCGAGCTCGACGTGCTGCTCGCCGAGGCGCAGCGGGCGAAGGCGCTCGCCGCCGAAGTGACGCCGGCGAGCTCGACGGGCCGACCGTCGCCAACGCCCGCGGAGGCCGCTCGGCCATGATTCGCCACGAGCGCAGCGGCATGCGCCGACCCGCTCCTGGCGCGAGTCACTTCGCCGTGCCGAAAGGGCACGCCACATGACGCTCGAAGGCTTGCAGCACGAGATGTGGGAACTCATCGTCGGAGGTGTCCCGCTCGAGCGGGCGGCGGTGCTGGTGAAGGCCGGCGCCCTGTCTCCAGCCGAGCGCGTCGGCGTCTACGCCGAGATGTACTGGCTGCGGCTCCGAGACGTGCTGCGCGCCGAGTTTCCCCAGGTGCGCGCTGTACTCGGCGACGAGGACTTCGACGTGTTGGCGGCGAAGTACGTGCGGGCCCACCCGTCGACGCACCCGTCGCTCGACTGGCTGGGGCAGCAGCTCGCCACCTTCCTCCGCGAGCGGCCCGTCGAGGGAGCCCCGTTCCTCGCCGACCTCGCCGCGCTCGAGTTCGCCCGCAACCAGGTCTTCATCGCGCCAGACTCGCCTGTGGCCGGCCGTGACGCCTTGACGCGCGTGACCCCCGAGACCGCGGCGACGACGCGCTTCACGTTGACCCACGCGGTCCAGGTGCTGTCCCTCGAACACGACGTGCGCGCGCTCTTTCGTGCGCAGGCCGATGGTGCCTCGTGGCGCGACGTCGAGATCGCCCGGCAGCCGACCGCGCTCGTCGTCTTCCGGCAGGGCTTCGAGGTGTTCCACGACGCGGTGAGCGCTGAAGAAGCGTCGGCCCTGACGCTCGCCCTCACCGGCGCCACGCTCCCAGCGCTGTGTGACGCGTTCGCAACGTGTGGTGAGGAAGCCCCAGCCCGCGCGTTTCAGGCCATCGCCAGCTGGGTGACCGAGGGGCTGGTCGCCCGCGTCGAGGTCTGACCCACCGCTGGCGCGACCACCCACCCGCGCTGCGACCAACACCCGATACTGGCTGTCATCGATCGATGGCAGTCCACGTGCTGTCGGGGCCTGACATGCCCAACTACACCCTCCTCTGGAACGCACCCGCGCAGTGCGTCGAGTTCACCTGGAACGGCTTCGTGAAAGGCGCCGACTTCCAGGACGGCTGCAACGCGATGTTGAAGGAGTTGACTGCCCGAAAGGCCTCGCGCCTCATCGTCGACAGCCGCAAGTACACGGTCGTCGACCCGGCCGATCAGCTCTGGTCGATTCAGGACTGGCTCCCACGCGCGCTCGCCGCCGGCCTGAAGCACTTCGCGGTCGTCATGCCCGAATCCGTCGTCGGGAAGCTGTCGGTGCAGAACGTGATCAACGACAAGAAGCACACCCCGAAAGACCTCGAGCTCCAGCGCGAGATGTTCAACTCGCCCGACGACGCCCGCGCGTGGCTGGCGTCGACCCAGCGCAAAGCAGCCTGAGTGACCACGAGCAGGCGGCCAGGCTGGGAGCCTCGGCCACGGCGTACGTGCTCACCCTGGCGGCGTCAGGCACCCGCGCGCCCCTGCCCCTCGTCGAGCGGGTGAAGCCGTTCGTCGAGCCGGTCCCCGGCGCGCGTGGAGCCCTGCGGCCCGACGGGAGAAACGACGAAGGCGGAGCCAACCGCGGCCCCGCCTCCGTTCAACCGTCGCTGCGTCAGCGGCTCAGGCCGTCTTGGCCTTCATCGCGCCGCCACTCGGTGAACCGCCAGCCTTCGCCTTCGCCGCCTCACGCTCGTCGAGCCAGATCACCAGCGGGCTCGCGATGTAGATGGACGAGTAGGTCCCGACGACGATGCCCCACAGCATGGCGGCCGCGAAGTCGAAGATCTCGCCGACTCCGAAGATGAGCAGACCCACCAACGACAGCCCCGTCACCCCTCCGGTGAGAATGGTGCGCGCCAGGGTGTCGTTGATGGCGATGTTGATGATCTCGGGGAGCGGCTTGCCCTTGAACTTCACCATCTCTTCACGGATTCGGTCGTAGATGACGATGGTGTCGTTGATCGAGTACCCGAGGATCGTCAGCAGGACCGCGATCGAGGTCAGGTTGAACTCGCGACGCGTGACGAGATAGTAGCCCGCCACCATCACCACGTCGTGGAGGAGCGCCACCAGCGCGCCCGGGCCGAACTTCAGGTCGAAGCGGAACGCGACGTAGATGAGGATCGCCAGCATCGCGAGCAGCAGCGCGGCGATGCCCTTGTTGCGGAGCTGCGCGCCGACCTGCGGGCCGACGTAGTCGACGCGGCGCACGCAGTCCGCTTCCTTGTTCTCGCAGTCGAACTTCGTGCCGGGAAGCCCTGCGATCAGCGCGGCCTGGACCTTCTCCGACATGCCAGCCGAGGCGACCTGGTACTCGAACCCAGCTTCGGCGCTCGAGCCCGGGAGCTGCGTGACGCTCTGCACGCCCGTACCGCTCCCCGAAACCGCCGCCTTGATGTCATCGACCTTCACCTCACCCTTCGTGCGGAAGGTCAGCAGGCCGTTGTCGAGATCCTTGTTGAAGGTCGTCACCTCGACACCACCGAGGGCCTTGATGGCCGTCTCGGCCGCCTTCGCGCCTGCCTCGGTGAGCTGCGTCACACCGCCCATGCGCAGGATGAAGGTGTTCTCGTCGGCCGAGCCGATCGACTGCACCTGCGGCTCCTGCAGCCCGCCCTTCACCGCGCCTTCACGCACTTGCTCCGCGGTGATCGACTTCTTGAACTGCACCTCGATGAGCGTGCCGCCCGCGAAGTCGACGCCCCAGTTGAACCCGAAGAGCGCGATGCCCACGAGGATCGCGATGTTCAGCACCGACGACGCAAACACCGCGATGCGGCGCTTGCCGATGAAGTCGATGTTCGTCTTGCCCTTGATGATCTGCATGACGGGAGCCCCTTAGATCGACACGGTCGTCGCGTTGCGACCGTGCACCAGGTAGGTGGTGATGACGCGCGTCACGACGATCGAAGTGAACAGCGACGCGATGATGCCGATGATGAGCGTGGTGGCGAAGCCCTGCACGGGCCCCGTGCCCGTCTGCTGGAGAATGAACCCGGCGATGAGCGTGGTGATGTGGGCGTCGAAGATGGTCCAGAACGCGCGGTCGTAGCCCTGGTCGACGGCCACCCGCGCGGCCTTGCCAGCGGCGAGCTCTTCACGAATGCGCTCGTTGATGAGCACGTTCGCGTCGACCGCGATGCCGAGCGTCAGGACGAAGCCCGCGATGCCCGGCAGCGTCAACGTGGCGTTGAACAGCGCCAGGCCCGTGAGAATCAGCAGGCCGTTGAGCACCAGCGCCACGTCGGCCACCACGCCCGCCAGCTTGTAATAGATGGCCATGAAGACGATCACGAGCGCCAGGCCCACGAGCGCCGCGGTGGTGCCCTTCTTGATCAGCTCGTCTCCGAGCGCCGCGCCGACCTGCCGCGTCTCACCGATCGACACCGGCGCCGGGAGCGCGCCCGACTTGAGCGCCAGCGCCAGAATCTGCGCCTCCTTGAAGCGCTGCTCGCGGTTGCCCGAGCGGCCCAGGGTGATCTGCCCGCGCGTGCCGATCTTGTCGCGAATCACCGGCGCCGAGAGCAGGTTGTCGTCCAGCACGATGCCCATGAGCCGGCCGATGTTCTTGCCGGTGAGATCTTCGGACAGCTTGCCGCCCTGCTCGTTGAACTCGTAGCTGACGACGATGTTGTTCGTCTGGGGGTCGTTGTACGCGTCGGCGCCGACCAGGTTCTCACCCGACAGGCCGTTGGCCTGCACCAGCCACGTCACGTACCGCAGGCAGCTCTTGTTGTTCGGCGTCTCGACGCAGTGGAGCAGCACCTGCTTGCCCTCACCACCCTTGCCCGCCACGTACGCGAGCAGCTTGTTCTTGTCGGTCCCCGACAGGTACGGCGTCTCCGGCTCGTTTCCATCGGGGTCTTGCCGCGAGGTGACGAGCGTGATGCCCGCCGACGGGTCGGGCGGAGTGTTCGTGTAGAGATCCTTGAAGAGGTCGCCGTGCGCCTCGACGATGCGGAACTCGAGCTGCGCGGTGGTGCCGATGAGCTCCTTGGCGCGCTCCGGGTCCTTCTCGCCGGGCAGGCTGATCTGGATCGAGTCGGTGCCCAGCTTGCGCACGTCGACCTCGGCCACGCCCCACTTGTCGATGCGCTTGCGCACCACCAGCATGGCCTGATCGACCGCGTCGGCCATCAGGAAGTCGACCTGGGCCGCGTCGAGCTTGAGCACCAGCACGCCGGCGTTGCGCGACACCTTCGAGAAGTCGCGGAAGGTGGCGAGCAGCTCCTTCTCGATGCCGTCCATCGCCGCCGCGTCCGCCGCAGTGAGCGTCACCTCGTACGTCTCGGTGTTCGCCACGGCCGAGAGCTTCCCCAGCTTCTTGCCGTCGATGTACGAGACCATCTGCTGGCCGAGCCGCTCGGCGCGCTTGCCGAGCGCCGTCTTGGTGTCGACGCGCAGCACCAGGTGAATGCCACCCTGCAGGTCGAGGCCGAGCGACAGCCGGTACTTCGCCGGCGCCGACCAGAACGGCAGCACCTTCTCGAGCTTGGCGACGTCGTTGCGGTCGGCGCGGTCGAGGACGAACAACGAGTAATACGTGGGGGTGAGGAACCAGACGCTCCCGAGCGCCACGGCCACCACCAACGCGAGGCGGGTCCACCAGCTGCGATCCATCGTCACTTCTCCTCTTTCTTGGCGGCCTCGTCGGCCTTCGGCGCCTCGACCGTCACCTTGCCCTGGACACTCGACTTCAGGACACGAACCTTCACGCCCTTCGAGATCTCCAACATCACGTCACGGTCGGTGACGGCGGCGATCTTCCCGAAGAGGCCCGACTGCAGAATCACGTCGTCGCCCGTCTTGAGCGAGGTGACCAGCCCCTCGTGCTCTTTCTGCTGCTGCCGCTGCGGGCGGATGATCAGGAAGTAGACGATGGCCCCCATGGCCACCAGGTAGAAAGCCATGGGGCCGCCGAAGGCACCGCCCTCGGCTGCCAGGAGCGTCGAAATGGCAAGAGGCGTCATTGGAGGCGGGGGGCTCTATCAGGCACACATGGGTCCAGCAAGGTGTGCTAGGGGCCTGCGCCCATGATCCGACCCCTCGTCCTGGCTGCCCTGTTCCTGCCCGTCGTCGCCTGCGGGCCCATCGTCACGGCCGGGAACCCGTGCACCACCCGCGCGGACTGCAACCCAAGCTACACCTGCTTCCAGAAGCAGCAGGCCGGGCTGGTCGACATCCCCGGTGGGTACTGCTCGCGCGGGTGCGTCGCCGAGGGCCAGACGTACGACTGCCCCGCCGGTACCGTCTGCAGCTTCTTCGGCGACAGCCAGCTCATCTGCTCGGTCGAGTGCACCACCAACGCCCAGTGCCGCGACGGCTACGTCTGCGCCGACGTCGCCCTGGGCAACCCCGACATCGGCAACCGCGGCGGCGCGAAGAAGAGCTGCATTCCCCAGGGCGCGCGCCGGTAGTCGCTGGCGACCCAGCGGCCCCCTCAACCCCCGCCGCGAATCATTCACTTCTTCGAATTCACTCAAAGAAGGAACCGGCACCGCGCCTGCACTGATCGCCGTCAAGCACTGACGGGGGTCTCTCATGGGTCGAGCAGGCATGGTGGTGGTGTTGGCGGGGGCGCTGCGCGCCTTCGCGCAACCAACGGTGATCGAGCGCGCGGCCGATGACGAGCCGGAGCAGGTCACCGCGCTCCCCTGCAGGCCGACGATCGCCTGCACGGCCGAGATCGTGCCCCCCGGCTTCGTCGAAGTCGAAGCTGGCTACGGCGGGAGGAGCTCGGCGGGGCAGCTCGTCCACTCCGGGCAGCTGTTGCTGAAGCTCTCGGTGCACGAGCGGCTCCAGTTCCAGCTCGCCACCAACAACCTGTTCCTCCTCGGCGCAGGGCTCGCCCCGCGTTCGGTCGATGGCGTCATTCCCGGCGTGAAGGTGAAGTTCAACGACCAGGGCACCTTCCTTCCCGCCAACGCCCTGTCGGTGCACGCGTCGCTGCCGACGCACGGGTTCGAAGACAGCGCCCAGCGCACCATCGACGCAGCCGCGTGGTGGTACCTGTCGAAAGACGTCGGCCCGGTGCACGCCGACCTCAACTTCGCCCTCAACGTCTTCGATCTCACCCGCGCACCGACGCCGCAGGGCCTGACCGCGCTCGCCCTGTCCACCAACATCGCCTGGGGCTTCGGGGTGATGACCGAGGTGTACAGCACCTTCGGCAATGGGCAGGCGGTGCCGCTGGATGGCGGCTGGCTCAACGCGATCAGCTACGCGCCCGTCGACGAGATCATGTTCGACGTCGGCGCCGACGTCGGCTTCTACTGGCAGACGCGCGTGGTGACGTTCTTCGCGGGCGTCACCTTCGTGCCGCACCGGAAGGCCCGCGTGCCGCTGACGCGCGCGCCAGCCACGACACCGGTGGCGCAGGCGGTGGCACGATGAAGCCCGGGAGCTCGACCCAGCGCGTCTACTTCGCGCTTGCCGCCTTCAACGTCGGCACCCTCGTGGTGAGCCTCTTCCTCGGCGCGACGCTGCTGGCGACGTACCGGGGCTCGGTCGCCACCAACGAGCAGTGGGCGGGCCGCCTGGCGCGCTACGCCCAGCTCGGCCAGCTCGTCACCGAGGCCAACGCGCCGGGCAACGACGTCTTCGTCGACAAGGACGTGCCGGGGCAGCGGGCGAGGCTGGCTCGCACCCGCGCCGACGTCGACGCCACCTTCACCGCGGCGCGCGCGGACCTCTCGACGCTGTCGGCCGAGCACCAGGCGGCGCTGGGCGCCGAGCTCGCGCAGGCCCGCGTGCACTTCGACGCGATGATGGCCGAGGCGACCTCGATCTTCGCGACCTTCGAGCGCGGCGACCTCGACACCGCCGGCACCCACATGGGCCAGATGGATCAAGCCTTCGCCCGCACCAGCGCGAGCCTCGACGCCCTCCGCACCCGGGTGCAGGCCGTTCAGCGCGAACTCTTCGCCCGCCAGCTCGACGACGCCGAAGCCACGCAGCGCGGGCAGTACCTCTTGATGGGGCTGGTGGTGCTGATGGTGGCCGGCGTCGTGGCCTACGGTGTACGGCTCCAGCGCACCATGGCGGCGCAGCAGCGCGCCGTCGATCGCGCCAACGCGGGCATGCGGCGGGTCCTCGACAACGTCGAGCAGGGCCTCGTGCTCGTCGACCGCGAGGGCGTCGTGCGCGGCGAGCGCAGCGGCGCCACCGACACCCTGCTCGGCCCCTGCGCCGAGGGCGCGGCCCTGCACGAGGTGGTGTCGGCCATCGACCCGAAGGCGGGCGCCTGGCTCCGCGCCGGCTGGAGCCTCGTCACCGACGACTGCCTGCCCCTCGAGGTCGCGCTCGATCAGCTCCCACGCCGGATCACCGCGAAGGAGCGCACGCTCGAGCTCCAGTACCGCCCGGTGCTCGAGGGCGAGCGGCTCGACCGGGTGCTGGTGGTGGTGAGCGACGTCACCCAGGCGCTGCGCTCCGAGCGGCTCGAGCTGCAGCAGCGTGAGACCCTCGCCATGTTCGAGCGCGTCATGCGCGACCGGGCCAGCTTCGTCGAGGCCTTCGACGAGTGCGACCGCCTCGTCGACGCCATCTGCCGGCTCGGCGACCGCGATCTCTCGGTCGTCCGCCGCCAGCTCCACACGCTGAAAGGCAACGCCGCGACGCTCGGGCTCACGGCCTTCTCGCGCACCTGCCACCAGGCCGAGGACTACCTGCAGGACACGGTGGGCGACCTCTCGCGCGAACAGGCCGACGGGCTGCGACACGAGTGGGAAGCGCTGCGCACGCGGCTCCATTCGTTGCTCGGTCAGCAGCGCGACGTCGCGATGTCGGTCGACCGCGACGCGTGGGAAGCCGTGGTGGCGGCGCTCAGCGAAGACGCGGTTCCCCGCAGTGACGTGCGCCGCATGGTCGAAGCGCTGGCCCTCGACCCGGCCGCGCGCCGCCTCGAGTGGCTCGCCGAGCAGGCCCAGTCCACCGCGGCCCGGCTGTCGAAGGGCCCGCTGCACGTCGTCGTCGAGAGCCACGGCGTGCGCTTCGATCGCGCCCGCTGGTCGCCGTTCTTCTCGTCCCTCGTGCACCTGGTTCGCAACTGCGTCGACCACGGCCTCGAGGCGCCCTCCGACCGGGCTGCGCTCGGCAAGGGCGTCGGCACGCTGACGTTCCGCACGCGAGTCGTCGGCTCGGCGCTCCATGTCGAGGTGCAGGACGACGGCCGCGGCATCAACGAGGCCCGGCTCCTCGAGCGCGCCCGGCAGCAGGGCTTCAGCCCGGCGACCGGCGTCGACGCCATGTTCCTCGAGGGCATCTCGACGAAGGACGACGTCTCGGAGCTCTCGGGCCGGGGCATCGGCATGAGCGCCGTGCGGGCGGCCTGCGAGGCGCTCGGCGGCACCCTGAGCGTCGAGACGGCGGTGGGCCAGGGCTCGACCTTCCGCTTCACCTTCGGGCTCCAGGGCGTGGCCTGGGTCGAAGCCCCTGCGCCTCGTCAGGCCCCGTCGGGCACCGCCGCGGGGCGCGCGAGGAACGACTTCATGAAGTCCGCGTAGCGGTCCTGCTCGATGGCGCTCCGCGCGTCCTTCATCAGCGACAGGTAGAAGTGCAGGTTGTGCAGCGTGTTGAGCCGCATCGCCACCAGCTCGCCGGCGATGAACAGGTGCCGCAGGTACGCGCGCGAGAAGGTACGACACGTGTAGCAGCCACACGCCGGGTCGAGCGGCCGCTCGTCCTTCGCGTAGCGGGCGTGCTTGATGACGAGCTTGCCCTGGCTGGTGAAGAGGAAGCCGTTGCGCGCGTTTCGCGTCGGCATGACGCAGTCGAACATGTCGACGCCGCTGCCCACGCAGGTGACGAGGTCGAGCGGCGTGCCCACGCCCATGAGGTAGCGGGGCTTGTGCTTCGGGAGCAGCGGCGCGGTGAAGGCCACGCCCGCGTGCATCTGCTCCGGCTTCTCGCCCACCGCGTAGCCGCCGAGCGCGTAGCCGGGAAGCTCGACGGCGCAGATCTCTTCGGCGTGCCGCTTGCGCAGATCTTCGAAGAGGCCGCCCTGCACGATGCCGAAGAGCGAGCTGCGCAGGCGGCTCCAGGCGGTGACGCAGCGGCCGAGCCAGCGCGTGGTGCGGGCCAGTGACGGCTCGAGGTACCCGCGCTCCGACAGCGCCGGCGGACACTCGTCGAAGGCCATGATGACGTCGGCGCCGAGCGTCTCTTGAATCTCGATGCTGCGCTCCGGCGTCAACACGTACTTCGCGCCGTCGAGGTGCGACTGAAAGGTGGCGCCGTCTTCGGTGATCTTCCGCATCTCGGCGAGCGAGTAGACCTGGAAGCCGCCGGAGTCGGTCAGCATCGGCCGCTCCCACGAGATGAAGCGGTGCAGCCCGCCGAGCTCGCCGATGAGCTGCTCGCCGGGCCGGAGCATGAGGTGGTACGTGTTCCCGAGGATGATCTGCGCCTCGAGCGCGCGCAGATCGTCTGGCGCGACGGCCTTCACGCTGCCGGCCGTGCCCACGGGCATGAAGATGGGCGTCTCGATGATGCCGTGCGGCGTGTGCAGGCGCCCGCGGCGCGCGCCGGTGTTCGCGTCGACGTGCAACAGCTCGTAGCGGACCAGCGACGGAGCGACCCGCTGATCACCCCGTGATTCGGGCGCGAGGCTCATGCGCCACCTTCGATGAACATCGAGTCGCCGTAGCTGAAGAACCGGTACTTCTCACGCACGGCCTCGGCGTAGGCGGCCAGCGTGCGCTCGCGCCCGAGGAACGCCGACACCAGCATCACCAGCGTCGACTTCGGCAGGTGGAAGTTGGTGATGAGCCCGTCGATGACGCGGAAGCCGAAGCCCGGGGTGATGAAGAGGGCCGTCTCGCCCGAGCCCGACTTGACGCCCGCCTCGTCGGCGAAGGACTCGAGCGTGCGCACGACGGTGGTGCCGACGGCGATGACGCGCCCGCCGGCGGCCTTCGTCTCGCGAATGCGGCGGGCCGTGGCCTCGGGCACCGCGTAGCGCTCGCTGTGCATCTTGTGGCTCGACACGTCGCCCTCTCGCACGGGAAGGAACGTGCCAGGGCCGACGTCGAGGGTGACGAAGGCGCGCTGCACACCACGCGCGTCGAGGGCGGCGAAGACCTCGGGGGTGAAGTGGAGGCCGGCGGTGGGCGCGGCGACCGAGCCCGGGGTCGCGGCGTAGACGGTCTGGTAACGCTCCGAGTCGGCAGCGTCGGGGGCGCGGTGAATGTAGGGCGGCAGCGGGAGCCGGCCTGCGCGGGCGATGGCCGCCTCGAGGGTGGCGAGCGACGAGGTGAACCGCACGACGTACTCACCGCCGCCCTTCGCCTCGAGCACCTCGGCCGTGAGCGCGTCGTCGAACGCGAGCTTCGCACCGGGACGAATCGGCTTCGACGCCTGACCGAGGCAGCTCCACGCGGTGCCCTCGGCAGAGGACGCGAGCGCCGAGACCGTCGACACGTCACCGGCCGGGCGCACGAGCAGCAGCTCGACCTGGCCGCCCGTCTCGACCTTGCGTCCCAGCAGGCGCGCCGGAATGACGCGCGAGTCGTTGAGCACGAGGAGATCGTTCGGCCGGAGGAGCGACGGCAGGTCGACGAAGTGGCGGTGGGTCCACGCGCCGGTGTCGCGGCGGACGTGGAGCAGCCGGCTGGCGTCCCGGCGCTCGAGCGGCGCCTGCGCGATGAGCTCGGGCGGGAGGTGATAGTCGAAGTCGTCGGTGTGCATCGGCGCGTCCGTTATCGACGCTTCCATCGCTGCACAAGCGTGCTCACCCGTTCACTCGGGCTCGTCTCGTGCCAGGGAGGGTCGCCTCAATCGAGCTGCGACGTGCCGACCCGCGTCCACCACCCGAACGGGAGGAAGCGGGCTCCCTCGCAGAGAACGAAGCTCGCGCCGACGCCGACGTCGCCCCTCAGCTCCCGGAATGAGCGGCGCGCCTGAGTTCGTCGATTGGGAGGCCCTCGGTCCGCGAGGCGGCGGTTGCGTCGCGGCACCTCGCACCGAGACCGGGTCGTCAGCGCCCTCCTTCGCCACACGTGGTCTCGCACGAGACGAGGCCAGCAACGTGCAGGAGGCCGACGATGGACTTCTCGACGGCCTCGGCGTCTGACGGGGCGGCGTGGAGGAACTCGATTGTCAGCAAAGGGGGCCGCTGGCCGCGTACGACCGATGCAGCACAGGTGCCGATCGGCTCGCCAGGCTCGACGGAGCCGGCCATCACAGCCGGAGCTCACTCGTACAGCGTCTGCAGCTCGGTACCCGGGTAGTAGTGCTCGAGAATCTGCCGGAAGTCCTTCCCGCCATCGGCCAGCACCCGCGCACCCCACTGACACAGCCCCGCCCCGTGGCCGAACCCGTGCCCTTTCAGCACCCACCCGTCCTTCGCCTGCGCCGCCACTTCGAAGTCGAGCGACTTCAGCCGCATGTAGCCGATGCGCTCGCGGAAGCTCACCGCGTCGATGCTCCGCGGGCCGACCTGCACCCGCCGCACCCGCCCCGTCGGCGAGCGTCCCTGCACCTGGAGCGTCGCCGCCTTCGCCCCCAGCTCCTTTGGTGCCACCTTCACCGTCCAGTGGCTCGTCGGCAGCTTCCCGCACGGGCAGCTCACCGACTGCAGGTACGGCAGGTCGCGCCCGAGGGCCTCGGCGCCTGACTCCGTTCTCCCGCCACACGACGCGTGGAAGTACGCCTCGATGGGCTGCAGCTGCCAGGTGAGCACGAGCCCCTTCGTCGCCTCGATGGCCTCGCGCGTGCGTGGGTCGTCTGCCGCGAGCCCCTTGTACACCTGGCTGATGACCGAGCTGCCGAGGTGGAACGGCTGCCCATACTGCTCGAGCTTCTTGTTGAGCGCGTAGGTGCGCGCCGCGATGGCCTGCGCCTTCAGCGCCTCGAGCGGAAACGACTTCGGCATCTCGCTCCCGAGCACGCCCTGCAGGTACGCCTCGAGTGGCAGCACGTTCACCACCACCAGCTCGCGTTTTCCCTTCAGCACCACCACGTCGCCCTGCACCTTGACGCCGTTCACCTCGAGCGCACCCTGTCCCCGACACCGAATCGCGTCGCCTGGAATGGCCGCCTCGTCGAGCGTCAGGCCGCGCTCGCTCCGGCGGAGCGTGATGCGGGCCTTCCCCAGCGACACGAACTCGCCGTCGTCGAGATCGTCGCCGCACGAGAGCGCCTCGCCCGACACCATGGCCGCGCCCGTCTCGGGGCCCACGGCGATTCGCATCGTCTCGGCCGCGCCCGCCAGCGCAGCCCAGAGCAGGCCCAGCAGCAGTGCCACACGCATGTCGCACAGGGTACGGCAGCGATCGATCGCCTCAAGATTTTGGCCGTGGCAGAAACCCCTGTGTGGACGTCGAGGCCCTCTTCGCTGCGCTCACCCGGCTGCACCCGCGCTCGCTCCAGGTGCTGCTCGCGCGCTTCGTCGCCCAGGGGCCGTCGGGGCCTGGCCGCTCCCCCGAGGCCTTCGCCGCCTTCTACGGCGTCGAGCAGCCGGCCGCCGACGTTCTGCTGTGGCGGGCCGCCAGCGAGCTCGAGGCCAGCCTGTCAGGCAAACCGCCACCAGCTCCGGCCTCGTTTCCAGAGGAATTGGCCGCGGCCCAGGACCTCGCCAGGGCGCTCGCGGCGGCCCTGCCCGCTTCGTCACCGCGCCTCGTCACCCTGGTCGACGCCCTCCGGAGCCTGACGACCCACGCCGACGCCATTCGTGACCGCCTCTCGGCCGCCGAACGGGCCGAGCTCGAATCGCCCCAGTACGCGCGTGAGACCTGGCTGCGGCGCATGGCCATCGTCCTCGTGCTGGCGCTGTCAGGCTGGTTCTATTTCAAGGACGACCTCGTGCTGCGCTGGCGTCAGTGGACGACGCCCGTCACTCAGCCGTCACCTGGCCGGTGAAGTTCTTGTCGTGCCTCTCAGCGGCGCTTACACACCGTGTCATGAACCGCCTCGTCTTCGCCGCCCTCGCCGCGCTCTTCGTCTTCACCGCCTGTCCGAAGCAGACCGTCACCACCATCGCCGGTTCGGACGACGAGGTGATGGACCAGATCGCCGCCCAGCTCGAGGAGCTGCGCACCCGCACCGACGCCACCTGCAAGGACTTCTGCTCGCTGAAGGACAAGGCCTGCGGGCTGTCGAAGCAGGCGTGCGACATCGCCGGCAAGGCGCCCGACCGGAACGACTTCCAGAAGAAGTGCGTCACCTCGCAGGAGGATTGCGCGAAGTTCAACGAGTCGTGCTCCGGGTGCCCGAAGTGACGCAGGCGCGATAACCTTCAGGTCATGGTCTTCACTGCCCTGCTCGCCCTCGGCCTCGGTCAGTTCGACGCCGAGCGCCTCGCCACCATCGAACGCGAGCAGGCAAAGGAGACCGCCGCGGTCCAGGCGAAGTACGGCAACAAGAAATCGACCGAGCTGTCGCGCGACGAACGGGCGCAGATGATCCGCGACCTCAACGCCGCCGAGGCGAAGGTGCTCGACAAGTACGGCATGTCACAGCGCGAGTGGGCGCGTGCGCAGATCAACCGCACCCGTGAGCAGGCCGACGCCGTGAAGCAGGCCTCGAAGGACCAGGAGGCCCGCGAGAAGGCCGCCGCCGAGCAGGCCGCGAAAGCGCAGAAGGACGAGGGCCGCGAGGTCGTCGTGCAGAAGGGCTTCAGCGACGAGTCTCCCGTCGTGCTCGAAGAGAAAGAAGGCGCGGTACCGGTCGTCGAGCAGGGCCTGCCGAAGGACTACGAGAACGATCAGGCCGCGGCCTCCGAGCAGGACTCGCTCGAGAAGTCGGCCGACGCTCCGGCCTCGAAGGCCACCGGCGGGAAGTCGGGCAAGCGCTGAGTTCGTCGGCTGGCGATCACCACGCCTCCGCCTATGGCTCGCCGACCTTGACCGGAGCTTCGAGCCCGACCGCGTCGTTGCCTCGCAATCACCTCGCTCGAACAGTCGGCCGGCACGCACCCAGGTGGACCGTCGAGAAGTCGGGCAAGCGCTCGATTCGCCGGCTGGCACCTCGTGCTCTTGGAAGTGGCCGTTCGAGTTCGACGGGTGCCGTTGCGTCGCAACACACCTCGCTCCAACAGGCGGGGCGACACGGAGTTCGCCGGCGGGTCCTCACTCTCCCGCACGATGGTCGTCGCATGAGCGGGCTGCCGGTGATGCCACCGATCCGCACCGAGCCGACGCTCACCGCCCGCGCCAGACCTCGTCGTAGGGGCACGAACAATCGGTCTCTTCCGGCTCTGGGTAGGCGTAGGGCTGGCCGCGGTAGTTGCGAAAGACCGTCTCGTTCGGCCGGCGCTCCATCACGTAGTCGGGCTGCACCGTCACCTTGCCGCCGCCCCCGGGCAGATCCACCGCCAGGTGCGGCACCGCGAGGCCCGTCGTCCACCCGCGCATCTGCTCGATGATCTTCACGCCCGCGTCGATCGGCGTGCGGAGGTGCTCGAGCCCCTCGGCCACGTCCATCTGGTGCAGGTAGTACGGCCGCACCCGCATCTTGAGGCACTCGTGCGACAACTCGGTGATGATGCGTGCGTCCGAGTTGAGGCGACGCATCAGCACCGCCTGGTTCTCGACCGGCACGCCGTGGTCGACCAACAGCTCGCAGGCCCGCCGCGCCTCGGGCGTGATCTCCTTCGGGTGGTTGAAGTGCGTCACCACGAAGAGCGGCGCGTGCCGCCGGAGCAGCTTCGCCAGCGACTCCGTCACCCGCATCGGCAGACAGACCGGAATGCGCGTGCCGATGCGAATCATCTCGACGTGGGGAATCGCGCGCAGCGGAGCGAGGATCTGCTCGAGCCGCTCCTCCGAGAGCAGAAACGGGTCTCCGCCCGAGAGCAGCACGTCGCGCACCTGCGGGTGCGTTCGCACGTAGTCGAGCCCCTTGGCGAGCTCGGCCTTGTTCAGCTCGGCCTCCCCACCGTGGGTGATGCGCCGGCGCGTGCAGTGGCGGCAGTAGACCGAGCACGTGTCGAGCGCGAGGAACAGCACCCGATCCGGGTACTTGTGGACGATCGCCTCGACCGGGCGCTTCGGGTCCTCCCCCAGCGGGTCGCGCAGCTCGCCAGGCCGCTTGCGGGCCTCGGCCTTCACCGGAATCGCCTGCATGCGCACCGGGCAGAACGGGTGCTCCGGGTCGATGAGCGAGAGGTAGTACGGAGAGATGCCCAGCCTGAAGATCGACGCCGTCTCTTCGATGCCCGCGCGCTCGTCGAGCGTGAGCGACAGCTTCTTCGCCAGCGTCGCTCCATCTCTGACCGCGTTGCGCATCTGCCAGCGCCAGTCACTCCACTGCTCGTCCGTGGCATCGGGGAACAACTCCCGCCGTCGCGAGACGACACGCGGCGGGTTCGGCTGGGACTGCGGCGCTGGAGCTGACTCGTCGAAGCTCACGAGCGGCCCTGTACCCGAGGCGCGGTGTCCGACGGAAGGGGCACGAACCGGCGCATGGTCGACCCGGCACCGCACACCGATGCCGTGCGCATCTGGCGCACCTCGGCCCCCGCTGCTGATCGGAGGCCATCGAGACCAAAGCCGCACTCGAACGGGCGCGGCATGGTGACGGGAGCACGTTGCTCGAGCCCGTCGACGGGTCGTGAAGCCGGGAGCGCCTTCATTCTCGGACCGTGGGGCACCGCAAGCCCTCCTTCGAGCCCGTCGACGAGGCGCACCGGTGCGCACGTGATCGGGCGTCCGTGAGCGAGCTCGAGGTGGTGCTGACCCAGGCCAACGGAGCCCTCCGCGTCGGCCATGAGACCGCCAGCCAAGAGGCGCAGCTGCCCAGCCAGAGAACGCAGGGCGCGTTGGTGGTGACCAGCCGCCTGTACGCGCTTCCGCCCGTCACGGGCCGACCGACGCCTGCGAGCACACCCGACCCGTTTCGGCACCGACGGCCATTCACCCTCACTGCCGAGACACGTCGCCCCCGCCGTCAGGAGCCGATGTGCATCGGCACGGGTGGCAGCTCGCCGACGCTCTTCGATCCTCCGCCGACCAGTCGGAGCTGGGCCACCGGCGGGTTCGCCTCACGCGACCCACGCGCCTCGCGATCGACGGACCCGTCACTGATTTGGCTTCTTTCAGGCCGATGCCCCGCTCGCGCGTCGGGTCCTCGAGGCGCTCCCACGCCACGCCACGTCTCGCCTGGCGCCAGTCTTCCGCGCGCTCCGAAGGAGCACATGGCTGAGATGGGCAGCCGGCTTTCTTCTCAGTCGATGGCCGCCGAACGCGACTCGAGGCTGGTCCGACCTTGCTGTCCCGGCACGTGACGTCAGCGGCGCTCGATCAGCGCGACGCGGTTCCCCTCGAGATCCTCGAACTCACCGACGATCGCTGTCGGCGTCACCGCTCGGGCTTCGTACAACACCCGGCCACCAGCCGAGACCGCACGCGCCAGCGTCTCCCGGACACTCGCCACCCGCAGGTACACCCGCGTGCCGTCTCGACTGGGCACGTAGGTCTCTCCCTTGACCAGCGCGCCGCTGGCTCCACCGACGGCCTCGGGGAACAGCGCCATGTCCAGGCCATCGATGGTGGCGCGCTCGAGGCGCGTCTCCAGCACGCGCTCGTAGAAGCCAATGGCGCTCTCGAGCTCCACGACTGGAATCTCGTAGAGCGCCGCCTCGCCGTTGACGACCAGTGGGTGTCTCACGGAACAGGAGGTCGCCAGCAGGGCGATGGCGACCCGCCACCTCACGCGTGAACCGAGTGCGAGAGCTGCGCCGACTTCTGCGCCTGCTCCCGCCACCACGCCTGTCCAGCCTCGGGCACCGTGTAGAGCGGGTCGAAGAACTCGTACTTCCGGTTGAGGGCCTCGGGGTCCTGCCATTCGATGCCGGTGCGGTAGTTCTTGGTCCAGTACGAGATGCCCTTCTCGCGATCGTACTCGGCGACCTGGTGCACCCAGCGCTTGCCCACGTACGGCACGTCACAGACGATGCGCGGCGTCGCGAAGCCCGGCATGTACCCCATGATGTCGTGCTGGAGCTTCTGCGCTTCCCACACCGAGACCCGCCAGTGCTCCGAGTTGGGGATCATGTCGCACATGTAGAAGTAGTACGGGAGGATCCGTGCGTGATCGAGCAGCATGAACGCGAGCTCGAGCAGGTCCTTCGACGTCGCGTTCACGCCACGGAGCAGCACGCCCTGGTTCCGCACGTCGCGGAAGCCCACCTCGAGCAGCTTCTTCGCGGCGCGCCCCAGCAGCGGCGTCACCTGGTTGGCGTTGTTGACGTGGGTGTGCAGCGCGAGGTCGACGTTGCGCTCGAAGGCCTTCTTCGCCAGCCGCTCCATCGCGGCCATGACCGTGTCCTGCAGGAAGTGCTGCGGAATGCCCATGAGGCCCTTCGAGGCCAGGCGAATGTCTCGGATGTTGGGAATGTCGAGGAGCTGGCTCACGAAGCTCTCGAGCTGGGCGATGGGCACGTTGGCCACGTCGCCGCCCGAGACGACGACGTCGCGCACCGTCGGCGTCTTGCGCAGGTAGTCCAACATCTGCGTCCACCGCTCCGGCTGCGTCACCTTGAACTTGAGCTTGTCGACCTGCGCCGTGTCGTTGCCGACGAGGTCCATGCGGGTGCAGTGGCCGCAGTACTGCGGGCAGGTCGACAGCAGCTCCGCCAGCACCTTCGTCGGGTACCGGTGGGTGAGGCCCTCGACCTTCCACATCTCGGCCTCGTGGAGCGAGTCGCGCGAGGCCTTGGGGTGGTTCGGGTAGACGGGGTGCCGATCGTCGAACGCCGGCAGCATGTAGCGGCGCAGCGGGTCGTTCCACAGATCGTCCATGTTCATGGTGTTCACCATGTGGGGCGTCAGCAGAATCGACATCGTCGCCTTCTCACGCTGGTCGCGCTCGATCGACGCGGCGAGCGTGTCGGGCAGCAAGGGGCCGAGCGCCGCCTTGAGCTCCTTCAGGTTCTTGATGGTGTTCTTGCGCTGCCAGAGCGCCGTCTCCCACTCGGCCTTCGTCACGCCGCGGTAGCCGGGAATGCGGGTCCAGTCGGGCTCGACGAACTGCCGCTCGAGCGGGTACCGGAAGGGCTGCGAAGATCCAGGGGCGAGGTTGGTCGACGGTGCTGCAACGGGGGTCGTCTGCATGCCCGGCCCTATGCCACGCGCCGCCGCTTGCTGGAAGCCGTCGCCCACGGAGCGTCGCGTCAGGTGTCGTGCACCGCCAGGTCGAGCGGCGCACCAGCAAGGCACCCAGACGAGGCGACGGGAGCGCCCTCCTGTGGCCATGTCGCCGCGAAACGCGGCCGTGTCGTTGCCCTCGGTCACCGCGATGTGCATGGGCTGCCAGCGTCCCGCCGAGCTCGAACTGACTCTCGGGCTTTCCGACCGGCCCCTCGAGCAGCCGCCCAGGGAGCGCCCTCCCGGGAAATGTCGCCGCACATCACGGCCGTGCTGTCACCCGCGGTGACGACGATGTGGAGAGGCTGTCAGCTTCCCGCGGAGCGCTTCCCCGCTGGCCCCCGCGACCGGCTGCCCAGAGCGCACCCGCATGGGGAATTGTCGTGGCGAATCGAGGCCGTCTTGTCGCCCTCGGTCCCCACGCTGTGAAGGGAGGGGCTGACATCTTCCTGCGCAGCTCGAACTGAATCGTGTGCTTCCCGACCCGCTGTCAGCGCGATTTCCGGCCGTGTTGCCGCCGTTGGCCGTCACGATGTCGATGCGGTCTGACATCTACCCGCGGAGCTCGAACTGAATCGTGTGCTTCCCGAACGGTGCCTCGAGCAGCCGCTCCGGGGCGCGGACTCCCGAGGAATGGCGCCTCGAATCACGGCCGTGTTGCCGCCCTCGGCCACTACGACGTCGATGGCGGCTGCCAGCTCCCGCCAAACTCGAACTGAATCGTGTGCTTCCCGACCGGCGCCTCGAGCAGCCGCGCCGGAGACGGACTCCCGAGGAATGGCGCCTCGAATCACGGCCGTCTTGCCGCCCTCCGTCACAAGGACGTCGATGGCGGCTGCCACCCTCCCGCCGAACTCGAACTGAATCGTCTGCTCCCCGACCGGCGCCTCGAGCAGCCGCGCCGGAGACGGACTCCCGAGGAATGTCGCCGCGAATCACGGCCGCCCAGGGGCTCCCTCCTGGGGATGGCGGCTGCCACCATCCCGCCAAACTCGAACTGAATCGTCTGCCCCCCGACCGGCGCCTCGAGCAGCCGCGCCGGCGAGCGGACTCCCGAGGACTAGCGCCTCGAATCACGGCCGTGTTGCCGCCCTCGGTCACCACGACGTCGATGGCGGCTGCCAGCCTCCCGCCAAGACGAACTGAATCGTCTGCTTCCCGACGGGCGCCTCGAGCAGCCACTCCGGGGAGCGGACTCTTGGGGAAGGTCCCCGCGAATGACGGCCGTGTTGCCGCCCTCGGTCACCACGACGTCGATCGCGGTTGCCAGCCTCCCGCCAAACTCGAACCGAATCGTGTGCTCCCCGACCGGCGCCTCGAGCAGCCGCCCCGGGGAGCGGACTCTCCCCGCGAGTCACGGCCACCCAGGGGCGCCCTACTGGGGAATGTCCCCGCGAATCACGGCCGAGTTGTCGCCCTCGGTGACCACGATGTCGATGGGGGCGGACATCTTCCCGCCGAATTTGAACTGAATCTTGTGCTTCCCGACCGGCACTTCGAGCGGCTGGCCCGGGAGAATGGGGGTCTTTCGTCCGGTCGGCTTGCCGTCGATCAGCACGTCCGCTGCGGTCGGCGTCGAGGCAACCTTCATGAGGCGGCCTTTCGCGGCCGAGGCCTTGGGAGGAGGCGGGTCGCGAGGTGGAGGTGTCGGCGCCGGATCTTTCTTCACCACCACCGGCATGTCCTTCTTCACCGGAGCCGGGTCCTTGACGGGCTCCGCCTTGAGCGAAAGCGAAAGCGCCACAGAGGGCTCTCCACCCTTGTTGTCGAGCGTGAAGGTCTCGGACACGAACCCGGCCTTGCGCGCGATGCCTCGGTACGTCTTCCCGGGTGTGAGGTCCGTCACCTTCACGTCAGGCGTCACGCCTCGAACCTTGCCATCGAGTGTGATCTCGACGCCTGACTCGTTGGCCGTGATG
>JALOQF010000424.1 GCA_025459425.1 Myxococcaceae bacterium
GCCGTGGCGGAAGGCGCCAGCGCGACCACGACGTCGAGCACGTCGGCGCGGTCGAACACCGTCACCACGCCGGGGCTGGTCGCCGGCGCGAGCGTCTGCACGTCTTCGTCGAGCAGCGGCAACACCTGGCCCTCGACGAGGAACAACGGCAGCGCGTCGATGGGCGCTGGAACGGTGACGTCGGAGCCTCCTTCGTGGAGCGTCAGCCGCGTCCACTCGACGTAGCGGGCGCCCGGCGGCAACCACACCGTGCGCGTCGTCTGCCCGCGGCGCACCACCGGCGCGGCATAGAGGGCCGGCCCGAGGAAGAACGTGTCGTCGAGCGTCCACGTGCGGGGCTCATTCGGCCAGAAGAGGAACGGCGCACGCATGAGCGGCAGGCCCGTCTCGTGAGCGACCCGCGCCAGCGTGAGGAAGTAGGGCTGCAGGCGGGTGTGCAGGCCGGCCCAGCGCCGGTACACCTGCTGGGTCTCGTCGTCGCTCCAGAGCGTCCACTTCGTGCGCCGACCGAAGGGGTTCGAGCAGGCGTCCTGGTCCATCATGATGGGTGACACCGCGGCGAGCGCGACCCAGCGCAGGTAGAGCTCCTTGTCGCGTTGCGCCTCCTGCAGGCACTTGAAGCCGCCGAAGTCGCTCCCCCAGTACGGCACGCCGACGAGGGCCAGGTTGAGCCCGCTGCGAATCGTGCTGGGCACGCCTTGCGTCTCGTCGAAGCTCGTCTCGGCGTCACCGCCCCACACGGCGGGCACGTGGGCCTGACTGCCGGTGTAGCCGGCGCGCACGAAGAAGAGGTGGTCGTCGGGCTTCGCGGCCTGCAGCACCGCGCGGGCCTGCTTCGCCGACAGCACCGGGTAGAGGTTGTGCAGCTCGTCTCCGCGACGCCCATCGGAGAAGCGGCCGTTGCGGGGCACGTACTCGCCGAAGTCGTGCATCCACCCGTCGTAGCCGAGCGCCACGGTGCGCTGGAGCAGGCCGCGGTACCACGTCTCGGCGTCGGGGTTGGTGAAGTCGACCATGCCGATGGTGAGCGGCGTCCCCGAGATGAGGAAGTCGGTCGCCGGCTTGCCGTCGGGCCCCTTCACCAGGAAGCCCGCGTCGACGGCGAAGGCCCAGTCGGGCGCCGCGTTGACGTGGTTCGCCGCGAGGTAGGGGTTGTTGTACGCCATCACCTTGTAGCCCTGCGCGTGGGCGTCGCGCGTCCACGCGGCGAGCTCTCGCTCGAGGCCCAGGTGGCTGAGCGCCGGCAGGAAGTGCATCGCGTCGTCGACGGCGGTGAGCGGCAGTTTGCGCTCGCGCATGACGAGGTACTCGGCGCCGCCGTCGACGGTGTACTCACGGCCGATGCGGCGCCTCGGCCCGAAGACCCAGGGCGCGGGCTCGAGCGGGCGGCCGGTGTCGGCGGTGAAGAGGTCGAGCACCTTCACCGGCGAGGGGTCGACGTACACGGTGAGCGCCACCTGCTTTGCGTTCACCGCCACGCGCCAGGCGTCGGCCCGCTCGTCACCGAAGCGCAGCTCGCTGCGGAAGGTGGTGTCGACGTGCAGCCCGTAGCCGCGCGTCGAGTGAAAGAACGGCACGGGGAAGTACGTCATCGACGGGCCGTTCGGGTACGGGTTGTCGGCCGCGACGGGCTTGCCTTCGCCTGCGCCGAGCGCGCCTTCCTCGGCCCACGAGTACAGCGCGTGGCCACGGTGGTCGAAGGTGCCGAAGCGCTCTCCGAGGCCGAAGACGTGCTCGTCGTCGGGCAGCGCGAAGCCCATCGTCACCTTGTTCACCCGGCTCGCGGTGATGGCGCCCTCGATGCGCACCCGCGGGCCGTCCACCGCCAGCCGCACCCGCGCCTCACCGTCCTCGACTGGCCACGCCACCACCAGATGCGACGACGACGACTCGACGACGGTGGCCGCCGCGCCGCGACGCCACGGGCCTTCGTTGGGCGTGTAGCCGTCCCAGCCCGGGACGATGTGGCTCACGAAGGTGGGCGTGTCGGTGGTGCCGGCGAAGGCGCCCAGGGCTGCGTCACCTCCACCCGGCAGCGAACGAAGCACCTCGGCGCCATCGCGCCCCTGCACCACGAAGCCGAAGGGCTCGAGCGTCACCTCGACCCGCGCGGCGTCGGAGCGCAGCGTGTGCCGGTTCCGATCTCCACAACCGAGGGCCAGGAGCGCGAAGACCGCGAGCAGACGAAGTGGCATGTCGTGCGGCGTACGACAGGCGCGTGATTCGCGTCGAGGCGGAGCCCCCTCGGGTTTGCCGAGCGCGACGGTGGCCCCTGTTCGCGCGGAGAACGCGTCGCGCACCCCACGGCCTGCCGGCGCCAGGCTCGGATTCTCTGGACCTCGAGGGCGGTGCAGCCTGGCGTGAAGCGCTCCTACCGAGGCACGTACACGCCGAGGATTCGCCCCTGCCAGCTGTCGCGGGTGCCGTAGTTCATGCGCGGGCCATCGTTGATGAACTCGCCGGGCTGGGAGCCCTTCACCACGATGTCTCCGGCCGTCGGGTGGGCGGTGCCAGTGCTGCCTGGCGCGACGACGATGACGGCGCCGGGCGGAATGCGTGGGTCGTGCGGGTTGGTGATGGGCGGCTGGGTGGCGGTGTCGAGCCGCTGAAGGCCCGCTTCCTCGAGGTGTCGTGGGCTCGCGTTCAGGTAGTCGGGCAGGCCGCGCGCGAGGTCGCCGTTCATGCGGGGCAGGTCGTTCCAGTCGTCGAGCTTCCCGTAGCCGGACTTCGTCATGTAGCCCCAGACGAACTTGAAGCAGTCACCGAGGCTGGCGCCCTGGTGGTTGGCGCGCGCGTGCTCGATGAGGCGGCGCATCTGCGCCTGGCCCTGCTCCGAGATGGCGTTGGGTGAACCTGCGACCGGTGAAGCCGCCGCGCGCCGCAGGGCCTCCATCGTCGTCGGCCCGGCCACGTCGGGCGGCCCACCCAGCCGGAGCGCAGCCTTGGCCTTCTTCAGCGCCTCGACGCCCATCGGCCCCATCTCGTCGTTGATGACGCCGTCGTAGAAGCCCGCAGCGGCGAGCGCCTGCTTGAGTTCGCGCACCTGGGGCCCGCGCGAGCCTGGACGCACGTCGAAGGGGATCGACTGACCCGTCGTGGTGGGCTGCTCGGGAGAGCGGGCCGTCGGCGAGACCGCAGACTGGAGCTTCGCCAACGTCTCGGGCCCCGCGATGCCGTCGACGTCGAGGCCGAACGTCTGTTGGAAGCGACGCACGGCGGTTTCGGTCTTCGGCCCGAAGTCGCCATCTTCCTCGAGCCGGGGCGACGCGCCCGCCTGGTTCAGTGCACGCTGGAGCGACTGCACGTCATCTCCCGTCACACCGCTGTGGAGCTGCCGCGTGGCAATCGGCGTGGCTGAAGCGGTGGGAGCGCCGGCGCTGGGTGTGCCGGTGGCTGGCGTCGTGGTGGTGGAGCCGCCACGCAGCGAGAGCCCCTGCGCCACGGCCTCGGCCCGGCGTCGCTGGTCTTCCCGCACGCGCGAGAGGCTGTTGCCGAGGCCCGGCGCGTTGAGCACGCCGTTGTCTTCCCGGTACGAGTTGGCGCGCCAGTCGACGATGGCCTCGATGGGCGACTTCCCGCTGGCGATGGAGCGCTGGAGCTCGGCGAGCCGCTCCGGGTTGAGCAGCCCGTTTCGACCACCGAAGGTCGCGGGCGCCTGATTCCACCCGTCGAGCGCGTTGGCGGCGATGAGGTTGCGCGTGGGCCCGGGCTGAATCCCGGCGCGGGTGAGCGCCTGGTCGATGGCTGGCCACTGGGCTTCGAGCCGGTCGGCCTGCACGCGGTCGGCCTCGGCCGCGGTGAGCGACGCGCCGCGCGGGTGCTGCCGCACCTGGTACGAGCCGAAGCCCCGGTTGAGCGCGCCGTTCCCCGGGTCTCCATGCCCGAAGTACGCGCTCGTCGGCCGGCCGTCGGCGCCGATGGTGCCCTCGGCGAGCCCGATGGCCAGGTAGATGGGCGTCTTCGAGAGTTCGTTCGAGCGGAGCTGGGCCCCGAAGTCCTGGCTCGCTCCGGCGCGACGAACGGTGCGCTCGAGCGCCGCGACGGTGGTGGGACCCGCGACGTCGACCGGCCCCGTCAGCCGGAGCGCCTGCTTCGCGCGCCGAAGCGCCTCGACGCCCATCGAGCCCATCTCGTCGTTGATGACGCCGTCGTAGAAGCCGGCGTCGCGCAGCAGCGTCTTGAGCCGCGTCACCGCGGGGCCGCGACTGCCGAGCGTCACCGTTCCATCGCTCGTCGCGACGGCAGCCGCCTCGAGCGCGACCGGGGCCGCGCTGGCGGGCTCGAAGCGGGTCGGCGCGGACGGCGCGGTCGACGAGACCGGTGTGGGCGGCTGGGCTGCACGAGGCGCCACGGGCGCCGGCACGGTGGAAGACGAGACGGGCTTGATCGACATGCCTTGATTGTCTCGAACGCCATCCCTCTGGATTCGCTGGTCAGCGACCAACTCGCGCGCGTGAACAACTCGCGGAATTCCGGAGCGGCGCGCGCCCGTTTCGGCGAGCCACCAAACCGGGGACTCCAGAAATCCCGACAATGCCCGCGCGTTTGGAAAACGTCTTGCCACCAGTGCGACTACAAGGCTTCAAGTGGACGAACGGGTGAACAGCCGCGGCAGCGCCATCGCCATCGGCGTGTCCGTCGCGCTCCATGCGGCGGGGGCGGTGTTCGTTCACACGCGCACGGTCGACCAGCCGCCTCGTGAGCGGAGCGCCGCGCTCACGTGGGTCGACGTGGCGCCGTCTCCGCCGCCAGCGCCCACCGTGCCGCCAGCGCCCACCGTGCCGCCGACGCCTCTCGAGCCGACGCCCACCGCCCGGACCGTGCGGAAGGTGACGGGCGCGCGCGCGACGCCCCCCGCGACCCCGCCCGCTGTGGCACCGGCGACGCCCGGCGGGCTCACCAGCGACCTGCCCACCGCCAGCCCGTCGGAGCGCGCGGAAGGCCCGAGGGTGGAGCCCGGCAAGCGACCGAGCCTCACGCCGGGCCTCGGCTTCGTCATGCGGCTCCCCCAGGCGGGCGACGCCGAAGACACGCGCGGCACCACGCTGCGAAACGACCCGATGGATCAGCCCGACCCACGGGCCGTCGCCGAGTACGAGGGAGAACGCGCCGGGCGAAAGCTGTCGCTCGACCTCGCCACCGACGTCGCGCGCGCCGCGCAGGGGGCCGGTCGAAAACCCGGCTTCTTCGTGCGCCTCGGCGCGGCCCTCGGTGACGCCGGCGAGACGGCGAAGGTGCAGGTGTCGAACGCGTCGCAGGCAGCCGCCACGCGAAACGCCATCGGCAGTGTGCTCGACCCGACCCGAACGCGCCCCTCCGACGAAGCGACGCGACGCGTGGCCGAGACGGCGTTCGCGCAGAACGCGCGCATCGGCAACCCTGCGCTGCCGGGCGATCAGCAGCAGTTCAACAACGCGGTGGCACAGTCGATGACCCGGTTCGAGTCGATCAAGGAGAACCTGTCGCAGGCCCAGCTCCGCGCGGTGGTCGAGCTCACCATCGACCCGACGGGCGCGCTCGCCGACGCCGCGGTGCTCGAGAAGTCCGGCGACAGCCAGTTCGACGAATCGGCGCTGCACCTCTCGCGCAAGGTGATGCGCGCGCTGCCGGAGTCCGACGAGAAGGGGCTGGGCACCACCTGGTGGCGCTCACGCTGGGTCTTCACCTGGGAGCCTCCGCGCATGAAGGTGCGCTTCCTCGACGCCACGCCGATGCCGGCGCCGCTGTAGGCGCGCCCGCGCGGTTTCCCAGTGGCGCGAGCCTTTCCCCGCCGATAGAGCGCCGCCCCATGGCGGACCAGGAAATCACCCTCGACTTTCAGCGCGCCGAGCGCATCGGCTTCGAAGAGGCCATCTTCAGCCAGGGCAAGACGA
>JALOQF010000425.1 GCA_025459425.1 Myxococcaceae bacterium
CGCCCGACCCGGCCGGTCGCTTTCCCACCACCGACGACTTCGCGCGCGCGCTGATGGACGAGCTGGTGCGCCTGTCGGGCATGCCGTCGAAGGTGCAGATTGGCGAGTTCGTGAAGGCCAACTGCGCCGCCGAGTACGCCTCGACCCAGGCGCTGCTGACGCGCGTGTCGACGATTCGGGGCATACCGCCGCCGAGCCTGCCGACGCAGCCCCTCGTCGACCCCACCGTGGTGTCCGGCACCGGCCACGCCGCCGTGCAGCGCGCCACGCCCATTTCCCCACCCAAGGAGCCTCCCATGAGCACTGCCCAACTCCAGGCCGCGGCGATGCCGCCCAGCAAGGCCCCCCTCTTCGCCGCCGTCGGCCTCGTCACGGCCCTCGGCCTGCTGGGCGGCGGGTACTGGCTGTCGACCCGCTCCACCCCGAAGCCCGTCGAGGCGCCCGTGGTGCAGAAGGCGCCCGTCACGCCGCTCGACCCGGTGACGCCGAAGTCGAACGGGCCGGGCGGTGAGAAGCCGCCAGAGCCTCCGAAGGACCCGGCGCCCCTCGTCGTCCCGCCGGTGGGCGACCTGGTGCAGGCTGCGCCGGGCGACGTCGTCGAGACGAAGAAGGTGGCCGAGCTCTTCGTCGACGGGAACAAGACGTACGTGCGCGCAGGCCAGGGCGACGGCCTCGTCGTCGGCAGCACGCTCGTCATCGTCGGCGCGCCGCAGGCCGACGGCAAGCGCGCGCAGCTCGGCACCGGCACCGTGATGGAGGTCTTCCCGAAGATGTCCCGCGTCGCGCTCGACGACGCGGCGGGCAAGGCCCCGGGAGCGCGCTTCGCCGCCCTCGGTGACGTGAAGGTGATGGCCGCCCCGACGACGGCCGGCCCGGTGCCCGTGCAGGTGAAGAAGGCGGTCGACCTCTTCACCGACGCCGACAAGACGTACGCGCGGGCGGGGCAGCCCGACGGGCTGGTGGTGGGGCAGACGGTCACCGTCGTCTCGGGCCCGCAGCCCGATGGGCGGCGCTTCAAGCTCGGCACCGGCACGGTGATGGAGGTGTTCCCGAAGATGTCGCGCCTGGCCCTCGACGAGCAGGCCGCGAAGGCCAGCGGTGAGCGCTTCGTCGCCATCGGCGAGGTGAAGGAGCTGGCGACGGTGGGCGACGCGCTCGAGGTGAAGCGCGCCGTCGAGGTGTTCGCCGACGGCGACAAGACCTACGCGCGCGCCGGCCAGCCCGAGGGCCTCGTGCCCGGGCAGGAGCTCTTCATCGTCGGTGCACCGTCGGCCGACGGGCGACGCATGAAGCTGGGCAAGGCGACGGTGATGGAGGTGCAGGGCAAGCTGGCGCGGCTGCTCCTCGACGCCGATGCCGCGAAGGCGCCCAGCCCGCGCTTCGCCGCCCTCGACGCCAGCACCGGAGCGGCGCCGACGACCGGCACCAACCCGACGCCCGGCGGTGGCACCGCACGGCCCGGCGGTCGCGGACAGATGCTCGGCAGGCTCAAGCTGCAGACGACGCCCGTGTGGTCGGTCTTCCTCGAGAACACCTCGTCCTTCGGGTGGAGCGGCTGCACGCTCTACGCACCCGGCCAGCGTCGGTACGGTTTTCCCTCACTCATCGCGGGCGCGCGACGCGAGTTCCCGGTGAACCTGTTCATCTTCGACCCCTCGGCCCCGCAGCTCGGCAACGAGGTGCTGGTGAACTGCAAGGAAGGGTCGCTGCGCCTGCCGTCGATGTGACGGACGTCGGTCAGGGCGGCGGGCCGCGGCGGAGTTCGTCTTGGCCTGTCCCGGTGCAGCGCTCGGTGCCGTTCAGCGCGCGAGCCTGGGTGAACTTGTCATCCAGGACGCGGACCGTTCAGGGCGCCGAGCACGAAGCACTCGGCACCACGGACGCGAGACCGAGACGCACGTCTCAGCGCGCTTGAGCCCGAATGAAGTCGTCGTCCAGCCGAACCGCGGACCGTTCACGGCGTCGAGCACGATGCTCACGGCACCACGGACGCGAGACCGAGACGCACACCTCCCGTGAGTTGGATGAAGTCGTCGTCCAGCCGAACCGCGGACCGTTCACGGCGTCGAGCACGAAGCACTCGGCACCACGGACGCGAGACCGAGACGCACACCTCGTGAGTTGGATGAAGTCGTCGTCCAGCCGAAACGCAGACCGTTCACGGCGTCGAGCACGAAGCTCTCGGCACCACCGACACGAGACCGCGACGCACGTCTCAGTGCGAGTGAGCCTGGATGAAGTCGTCGTACGTCTGACAGGCCACCGAGGCCCGCGGTGGACTTCCCACGGCGTCGAGCACGAAGCGCCCGTCCTCATGCCCGACGATGAAGCCGACCCGGCGCACGTCGTCGACGTATTCACCGCAGTGCAGCCGCGACTCGAGCCGGCGGAGGCGCCCGGCGACCTCGGGTGGCAGCTTCAGGCGCTCGGCGAGGAAGGCGCGCATCGCCCGGTCCTCGGCCTCGTCCCACGGTGGGCGCACACCCGCGTCGGGCGCTGGCGTCGAGGAGCATGCCGCCAGCAGCAACAAGGCACCACACACCAGCCGTCTCATCGTGCACCTCCTGCCAGCCGCTCACGCAGTTGCTCGGCGCCCGCCACGATGGCGAGGTCGTTCGACACTGCCGTCGAGAGCGGGCTCGACACCCACGCGGGCAGCCGGTTGCCCCGCTCGAGCTGTTCTTTCACGTACCCGGGAGGCACTCCCACCATCGCGCCGCCCAACAGTCGCTCGAGCGTGTTGAAGACGCGGCCGTGGGTCGCCATCAACTCGGCCTTGCGCTCCCTCGTCGCTCCCGGCCAGGCCTCGACCAACTGCGCCACCGCCTCGCGCTCGGCTGCGCTCAACGAAACGAGGGTCGAACCGCCGGGCTCGAGCGCGCGGCGGGCCTGGGCGCAGAGGTCTCCGAGCGGCGAACCCGACTCGAGCAGCAGCACCCGCATCACCACCTCGGCCCGCTGCGTCTCGGTGCCGAGGTTCAGCACCCAGCCCAGCTGCGCCACGTCGCGAACCACCGACGGGTCGAGCTCGGCGCGCTTCGAGAGCCGGGCAACCGCGTCGCTCCCGGCTTCCACGGCGGACGTCTCGATCTGCAGCAGGGCTGCGGCGATGGCGTCACGCATTCCCGGGGTGAGCGGCAGGCCCGCGCGTGGCCCACCATCGACCAGCTCGCGCAGCGCCTCGAGCGCCGGCCCGCGCCCCGCACGGAACATCGGCACCAGCGCCTCGAGCACCTTCGCCTCTCGCTCGCTAGGGCTCGACCGCTTCCCCATCAGCGCGCCCGTCAGCGCCTGTCGGAGGGCCTGACTGACGACCGTGGAGCCCTGCCGGCTCGTGTCGAGGTCGGCCAGCGCATCCTGAAAGCCACGCTCGAACGAGCCGGGCGCGGTGACGGGGTGAAGGGGCGATGCAGCCGGAAAGGGACTGACGGACGAGGCGTCTCGTCGAGGCGCGGTCCCCGTCGTCGGCGTGGAGGGCTCTTCAGGCGTCGCAGCAGCCACGGCGTCGGCGACGACGCGGCGAATCGGAAAGGCCATGGCCGGCCACACAGCAAGCTGAGGGCCACGCCCAGAGACCTGAATTCCCGAGACCGCTCGGCGCGCGACGGCGTGGGGGGCGTCCGACGGAGCAGACCGTCAGCAGGAGCTCAGGGCCTGGCGCCAGCCCGCGCACACCCGGGGGCCAGGGCCGCTCCCACGCCTTCACGCCCGGGCACGACGTCCAACGCGGCGCCTCGAGCCGGCCGGGCTAGGGTCTTCCCATGGTGTTCTCGCTCCTGTGTCAGCTCGCCCTGGCGGCCACCCCGGGTGAAGTGGCCGTCGCCGACGTCGAGGTCTTCCACCAGTCCATCTTCGAGCGGGTGGCGCCGGCCGTGGTGTTCATCAAGTCGAACCAGCGCTTCGGCTCTGGCGTCTTCGTGTCGAAGAGCGGCCTCATTCTCACCAACGCCCACGTCGTCGGGCAGGCCGACCACGTCGACGTCGTGCTGTACGACGGCAAGCGGCTCGTCGGGGGCGTCGTCGAGCGCGCCTCGGACGACATCGACCTGGCGCTCGTCGAGGTCGCCATCGCCAACGCGCCGACGGCCGAGGTGAACACCGAGTCGAAGCTCCAGGTCGGCAACTGGGTCGCCGCCATCGGTCATGGCCAGGGCGCGGTGTGGACGTTCAACGTCGGCATGGTCTCGAATATCTACTCGTCGGCCTCCGAGAAGCCGGTGTTCCAGACGCAGATTCCCTTGAACCCCGGCAACTCGGGAGGGCCCATTCTCGACCGGAAGGGCACCGTCGTCGGCATCGTCACCGCCGGCAACAAGGAAGCCAACAGCATCAACTTTGGCATCGACATCGGCGTGGCGCTCCGCTCGCTGCAGCGCCTGCGGTCGACGTGCGAGTGCCTGACGGTGACGGCGCCCGAGGGGGTGCCGGTCTTCGTGCAGGACAAGAACGTCGGCACCGGGCGCGTGGTGGTGCCCGCGAAGCCGGGCACCTATTCGGTCTTCGCGGTCGTCGACGGCAAGATGATTCGAAAGAGCGTCGTCTACCCCGACGTGCGGGCCGTCGAGCTGAAGCCCGAGGTCCCGGGCACGGTCGATGCCGGGCCCGCTCGCCGGCCGCTCGGGAAGTAGGCGCCCGTCGTCAGAAGCTGAGGGTGACCGAGAGGTCGACCGACAGCCTGTTGGCGAGGCTTCCCGGCTCACGGAGCCGGAACTGAGCGAGGGGCACGTCGTTGGAGCGACGAACGCCAGAGGCGTCGGTGCCGTCGAAGCTGCCGACGGCGCAGCCCGCGCCGACCCCCACCGAGGTGACAGGCCTGCCCGCGCGCAGCGCGATGTCCATCGCGCGCAGGTCGTCTCCCGTACAGCCGTTGACCGCGGTGGTCGCGCTGCTCATGAAGGCGTTGCGCACCTCGAGCCCGATTCGAACCATCGGTGACAGCACGAACGCCACCTCGAGGCCGAGCTGTCCCATGGGGCGAAGGCCCGAGCTGCCATAGGAAGCCGCGCGCAACGCGCCGTCGATGCCGGTCGAGAGCGGCCGCAGCTCGACGCTCGTCGCCGCCAGCGCGAGTCCTGCGCGCAAGGCCACCAGGAGGAACGGCAGGCGCACGGGCACGAACGCAACGCCGAGGCCGAGGTGGCCGTCGACGCTGGTGGCGTCACTGAGCTGGCGGTTGGTGTCGGCCGCGGCGTCGGTGCGCAGCCAGCGGAGGAACCCCGACAGGTACGCGCCGAACACCGGGGTGAACTGGTAGCCGACCCGCACCAGCGAGCCGAAGTCTCCGGGCGTACCGAACGGAATGGGGAGCCCCAGGGGCGCGACGGTCACCTCGAAGCGTCGGTGCGTCACGTCGACGGGCTTCTCGGGCGCGTCGGCCGGCGGCTTCGACTTCTCGCCAGCGGCCGCCTCGTCGGCCTCGAGGACGGTCGAGATGCTCTTGCGGGCTTCGCGGCTGACGCCGACGCTCGAGGCCTTCTCCGTGGCCCGGGCTTCGATGGGCAACCCCCGCACGCCGGTGACCGCCGACAGGGTGGTTCCGTCGGGGGCGAAGAACGAGACGACGACCATCGACGCGGCCCCTTCGGTCGGAAAGACACGCACCACCAGCGCCACGTCTGCCTTCACCGAGACCTGGCGCACCACGACGAGGTCGTCACCGCGCGGGTCGTCGGCGCCGACGGTGCAGCTCGAGGCCTTCCCGGACTCGTCGATGGCAGCCTTGAGGGCCAGAATGGCTTGCGGCGCGCTCATGGCACAATCTCCTCGCAATGGCAGATCAGGATCCGCCTACGCCCGTCAGGATCGAAGGCGGCGAGGATCGGAAAGAGCCTTGTTCCCAGCCGCAAGCGCATGCGCGGTGTCAC
>JALOQF010000426.1 GCA_025459425.1 Myxococcaceae bacterium
CGCCCGTGCTCCTGATCCCCGGGTACAGGAAGGCGAGGGTGTCGGCGACCTTGAAGGCGCTCGCGATGTCGTGGCTGCTGACGACCGAGGTGACGCTGAGCTCCTTCCTGGCGTCGAGTCAGCCAGCGCGAAGGACGAAGCGGCCATCGCCGGCCTGCTCGCCCGGGACGCCGCGCTGGACCTCGGTGCTCCAACGGCGCGAGCGTTGAGGCTCGTGGTGAGGCAAGCTCGGCGCGATGCAGGTGCGAGGGCACGGCACAGCGCTGCACGAGCGACCGCACGACGCGCGGCGCAGCGCGGAGCCTCGTTGATGGTTGGCATCGAGCTCGAGCAGGTCGACGTCTCGTTCGGCTCGACGGGCGTCTTGTCGGGAGTGAGCCTGGCGCTCGAGGCGGGGAAGACCCACGTCCTTCTGGGCCCAAGTGGCTGCGGCAAGTCGACGGTGCTGCGGGTGCTCCTCGGGCTGGTGACGCCGACGCGCGGAGCGGTGCGGCTCGCGGGTGAGGTCGTGTCGACGCTGTCCCGCGCCACGCTCGCCGCGCGCGTTGGCTACGTCGTTCAGTCGGGCGGGTTGTTTCCCCATCTCACCGCGCGACAGAACGTGGAGCTCGCCGGTCAGGCGCTGGGCCGCGCGCTCGCACACCCGGTCGAAGCGCTCTTCACGCAGGTTGGACTCGGGCCGGAGCTGCTCGACCGAATCCCCGCGGAGCTCAGCGGCGGCCAACGGCAACGGGTCGCGTTGGCACGGGCGCTCGCCCTCGACGCACCGGTGCTGGTGCTCGACGAACCGCTGGGTGCGGTGGACCCGCTGCTGCGCGCGGAGCTGCAGGACGAGCTGCGAGCCCTCTTCCGCCGCACCGCCAAGACCGTGCTCTTCGTCACGCACGATCTCGCCGAGGCCGCCTTCTTCGCCGACACCGTGACGGTGATGAACGCTGGGCGCGTCGAACAGCACGGCCCGACGGCCGAGGTGCTGGCCGCTCCTGCGACGCCGTTCGTGAGCCGCTTCCTCTCGTCCCAGCGTGCGCTCCATCGGGTGGGCCCATGATCGCGGCGCTCGTGCTGACCGCCAGCCTCAACGCCACCATCGTCATCGGCTCGAAGATGGACGTCGAAGGCCAGGTACTGGGCGAGCTCTTCGCGCAGGTGATCGAAGCGGCTGGAGAGGCCAGCGTCGAGCGGCGCTTCGCCATGGGCAGCACGGCGATCGTCTTCTCGGCGCTCGACTCGGGGGCCATCGATCTGTTCCCCGAATACAGCGGCACGCTCGCGCACGTGGTGCTGAAGGATCCGACCGCGTCGGACTTCGACGACATCAAGCGGCGCACCGAGGCCAGGGGGTACCTCGTGGGTCCGGCCCTCGGCTTCAACAACACCTACGGCCTGGGGCTCAAACGGGAGACCGCCCGGCGGCTCGGCGTCACACGCGTGTCGGAGCTCGTCCGGCATGCGGGGCTCCGGGCCGGGTTCTCACCGGAGTTCTTCGCCGGGGCCTTCGGGTGGCCCGCGGTGCAGCGCCAGTACGGGCTCACCGCCGAAGCACGGTCGATGGACCACGTCATCGCCTACACGGCCATGGCCGAAGGCGAGATCGACTTCACCGACGTCTACACGACCGACGCCGTCATCGCGCAGCAGGACCTCGTGGTGCTCGAGGACGATCGACACGTCTTCTCCCGGTACGAGGGCCTGGCCCTCGCGAAGGCCGACTTCGCGACCCGCTTCCCGAAGAGCTGGGCGGCGCTGCAGGTGCTCGCGGGACAGCTGACCGACGAGAAGATGATCGAGCTCAACGGCCGCGCACAGCTGCGCCGCGAACCCGTCTCGATCATCGCGCGCGACGTGTTGGTGGGCTTCTCCCTCGGCGTTCACCAGCCGGTTCCACCCGCGCGGCCTTCGAACGAACGGCGCTGGTGGGCGCTCACCGTCGAACACCTGTCACTCGTTGGCGTGTCGCTGCTGGCCTCGCTCCTCGTGGGCCTGCCTCTGGGCATTCTCGCTGCGCGGCGCCGCTGGCTTCGGCAGCTCGTGGTGGGCGCAGCGGGCGTGCTCCAGACGGTGCCTGCGATCGCCCTGCTCTGCTTCCTCATTCCGGCGTTCGGCGTCGGCCGGGGCGCGGCGCTGGCGGCCCTGTTCCTCTATGGCCTGTTGCCGATCGTCCGCGGGGTGGTGACGGGCCTCGAGTCCATCGACCCGGCGCTGCTCGAGATGGCGACCGTGCTGGGCCTTCCGCCGCTGCGGCGCCTCGTCCGCATCGAACTCCCGCTGGCGTCGGTGGCGATCCTCAACGGCGTGCAGCTCTCCGCGGTGACGGGCGTCGGCACGGCCACCATCGCGGCCCTGATCGGCGCGGGCGGCTACGGCTCGCTCATCATCACGGGCCTGTCGCTGAACGATCTGTCGCTGGTGATGGCCGGCGCCGCGCCCTCGGCGGTGATGGCGCTGGCGATGAGCCTCGGGCTCGACCTGGTGACGCGCTTCGTCGTCCCGCGTGGCCTTCGCGCTCGTCAGTGACGGGGCGTTCGAAAGTCATGGCGTTCACTCCACTGAAAGGGAGGATGCACCCATGGCCACTGCCCGCCCGCCGATCCCCGAAGCCCAGCTCGGCCCCGCCGAGAAGCTGCTCGATCTGATCCTCTCCAGCTCCGCGCACCTCTGGCACAACCGGCCCGGCCTCGAGGTCGGCGGCGTGTGGCAGATGAAGCCGAAGAAGGGCGCGGCGATGCCGCGAGGCGCGAAGGAGGTGCGCCCGGGCCTGCACGTGACGGCCGCCGAGCGCCTGTACACGCGCCTACTCGAGATCTACCGCCTCAACCAGGATCTCTTCGCCCACTTCGCGAGCTACGCGCTCAAGGAGACCGACTGGCGCGATCTCAAGGTGGCGTGCGCCGCGCTCATGCTGGTGCAGAACCGCGCGGGCCAGCCGGTGAAGGAAGACGACGGCCAGGTGGCCTTCTACGACGACGACTTCCGCCGCATCGGCGAGGCGATGCTCTTGTTCTACGAGAAGAAGTCGCAGCGCATGATGACGCCCAAGGCCGTCTTGCGCGTCGCCGAGCTGCTCGAGACGGACGAGATCGCGAAGCTCAACCGCAAGGCCGGCTTCGGCGACCCGGCGTCGAAGAAGCCGCCGCTCGGCCGGTGGAAGCGCGCCGCGCAGAAGTGGCTCGAGTACCGAGAGGCGAACCCGCAGCTCCTCGAAGGCCTGGTGAAGGCCGGCTTCAAGGAGACCATCAAGGCCATCGCGCGCAAGGCTGGCTACAAGCCGAAGTCGCAGCGCTTCTTCGAGGTGCTCGGCTGGAAGCAGAAGCAGGCCGAAGGTGGTCACCGCACCGTGGGCCTCGGCGCGCTCAAGCTCGAGAAGAAGGACCGCTTCGACGGCTTGTCCGAGGTCGAGATCTGCGAGGCCATCGAGACGCAGCGCCTCGCGTACAAGGACGTGGTGGGCCGGCTCCCGAAGGACGTGGGCCTGACGCCGGCCATCATGGCGGCGCTGGTGCCGTCGCTCTCGGACCGCGACCTGCGCATCTTGACGCCGACGCTCGAGTCGCTGGGGCTCATGGTCGACGCCGACATTCGGGCGCGCTGGGAGAAGGCCATCGCCGAGTCGACCGATCAGCGCGCGCTGAACGTGGCGAAGAACGTCCGCTCGAAGGAGCTCAAGGAAAAGCTCTCGGAGGCCGCCGACGTCGCGGCGAAGAAGGCCGTGGCCGAGGCGACGAAGGACGTCGACGTGCGCGTGATGTTCCTCATCGACAAGTCCGGCTCGATGGAGGGCGCGATCGAGCAGTCGAAGGAGGCGCTGACGAAGATCCTCGCGGGCTTCCCGCTCGACAAGGTGCACATCGCGACGTTCGACACGTTCGGCACGGTGCTGGTGCCGAAGGCGGCGTCGGCGGCGGCGGTGAAGCACCTGCTGCAGGCGGTGAAGGCGAGCGGCGGCACGGTGCACGCGGCGGCGGTGCGGGCGATTCACGCGTCGGGGGTGCGCATTCCCGAGGCGGCGCGCCTGGTGGTGATCGTCGTCGGAGACGAAGCCGGCGAGGCGGGCGATCAGTTCGCGCGGGTGTTCCGCGAGCTCGGCTACCAGCCGGCGGCGATGGCGATGCTGGTGTCGGTCGCGGGCGCGCGGGGCAACACGGTGCGCAGCGCGGCGGCTCAGCTGAAGGTGCCGTTCAGCGAGGTGCAGGCGGCGTCGTTCGACGATCCCTACCAGGTGCCGCGAGTGCTCAAGGCGCTGCTCGATGCGCCGGTCGCGGTGGGCGCCGCGCCGCAGCAGGGCTGGGTCGAGCGGGTGATGCGCACGCCGTTGCTCGAGCTGAAGGCCTGACGGGCATGGTCGACTACCGGAAGTTCCTCGCGAAGGCGGACACCCGGGTGCTCCCGTACGTGGGCGGAGACACGCTCGACGCGGGAGACCGGGTGCTCCGTCTGAGCGGGACGCTGCCGGAGCGGCACGGCTGGTACGAGGTCGACGTGTCGGGACGGCAGGCGACGGTGAAGGGGCGCGCGGAGGCGCCCGATCTGTCGGCGCTGCCGAAGGTGCGTGGGTGGCTCAAGGGAGAGCGGATCTTTCGTGACGGGGGCGTGAGTGAGCTGGTCGAGCTGCTCCCTGAGGAAGAGCCGGCGCTCTTCAGCCCGGTGGTCGCGCGCCGGTGGAGCCGTGACGTGCTGGTGTTCGACACGCTCGAGTTCGAGTCGGAGGCCGAGGGTGCATGTCGCGAAGCGCTGGGGGAACGACGCGCGCTGAAGGACGTGAAGGGCGTGCCGGCGCCACTGCGCGGGGCCTACGGGCTGTCGCTGCTCGAGGCCGTGTCGCAGGCCATGCAGATTCGCTTCTCGTGGCAGGAGGTCCGCCTCGAAGTGGGCGCCGTCGCCGACGCGGGCGTGGAGAAGGCCGAGGCGGTGCTGCGTGCGCTCGAAGCCGAGCGGGACCTCGCGCGCCGGGAGTTGGCCGAGTTGGAGCGACAGGCGCTCGCGGAGCTGGCGCGGCTCGAGCTCGAACAACAGCGGCAGGCCCTCCGGGAGCAGCGAGCCGAGGAGGCAGCACGGGCGCAGGCCGAGATCGACGCGGTGAGGCGGCGGCTCCAGCGCTGGCGTGGTGGCGGGGACGAGCGGGTCGGCGTCGAGCTCGATCGCCGCAACCTGCGTGGACAGGAACGGCGCGCTGCGGAGGCGCTCCAGGCGGCCGGCGCGCGACTCGAGACGCTGCGGCGCCTGGCGAACGATCAGCTCGAGGTGGTGTTCCGGTACGAGGGCGAGCGCTTCATCTCGATCGTCGACGCCGCGACCTTGCAGGTGATCGACTCGGGCATCTGCCTCGGTCATCCGCCGAGGGACGATCTCGTCACGCTCGAGTCGCTGCCGGGTGTGATCCAGGAAGCGATGGACACGGGGCGGCTCGTGATTCTGAGGTGGCCATGAGCGCACGCGAGGTGTTCTTGATCATCGGCCGCGGCGACGCGGTGCTCTGGAGCGACGCCTCGGACTCGGCGCTCGCCCTGCCCGACTCCCGCGCGCGCTGGGAGGCGATCTGGCGGCATCGGGCCGAGCTCGAGCTGATCGTTCACAGCCACCCGGTGGGTCCGCATGCGTTCAGCGCGGAGGATGAGTCGACGATGGCGGCGGTGGAGCTGGCGCTCGGCAAGCGCTTGAGCTGGGCGGTGCTCTCACCGAAA
The DNA here is from genome assembly GCA_025459425.1 of Myxococcaceae bacterium. GTDB lineage: Bacteria > Myxococcota > Myxococcia > Myxococcales > Myxococcaceae > Xiheimicrobium. The sequence continues at coordinate 5,679 of JALOQF010000426.1, forward strand.
GGCCTGCTCGTTCGGCGTGACGGCGTCGACTCGACCGTGACGGAGCCTCCGTGGTGGGCCGGACTCCTCGCCCTGGCCTCACAGGTCCGAACGACGACGGGCGCCCCCTGACCGCTGGAGCGCCCGCCACTGCTGACTCGAGCCAGCTCTCAGAACTCGTACGCCATCGCCTTCGCCTTCTTC
>JALOQF010000427.1 GCA_025459425.1 Myxococcaceae bacterium
GGGGCTCGTCGCGCCGAGCCGCCCGGCCACGAAGGCCACGAGGCCGACGGCGAGCGCGGCGACGGGCATGACCCAGGCCGGGCGTGCGCGCGCCGGCGGGGCGAGCGGCTCGGCCTGCTGCGGCGAGGTGCCCGAGAAGGTGGGCACGTTGGCCTGCGGCTTCGCCACCGGCACCGGGTTCGACATGGGCGTGTGGGGAATCGTCGAGTCTTCGAGCGAACGAATCAGGCCCGCGCGCGCGGTGAGCAGGTCGCCCGCGAGCGTCGCCACCACGTGCGACACCTCCTGGGGCGTGGCCGGCACCACGGCGGCCTCGAGCGCCGTCACCATCTCGAGCGCCGTCTGAAAGCGCGTCTCCTTCTGCCGCTCGAGGCCCTTGAGCACGACGGCATCGAGCGCGGCCGGCAGGTTGGGGATGAGCTGCGAGGGGGGGCGCAGGGGCGCCTTCATCACCAGCCCCATGGTGGCCACGCTGTCGTCGGCGAAGAAGAGGCGCTGACCGGTGAGGGCTTCCCACAGCACGATGGCCGCCGAGAAGACGTCGGCGCGGCGATCGATGGGCTGCGCCAGCATCTGCTCCGGAGCCATGTACGACAGCTTGCCCTTCACCTCGCCCTCGCGCGTCGCCTGCATGCGGCCGAGCGCCTTCGCCACCCCGAAGTCGATGACGCGCGCGAAGCCATCGAGGCCGACGAAGACGTTCTGCGGCGACACGTCGCGGTGAATGAGCTCGAGCTTCTCGCCCTTCTCGTTGGTGGCCTCGTGGGCGGCGTGCAGGCCTCGCAGGAGGCCTCCGACGATCGACACCACCACCCGCGTGGGAATGCGCACCTTGCGCTGCTGCGCGGCCATGAGCAGGCCCGAGAGCGACTCGCCGTGGATGTAGTCCATCACCACGAAGAGCTCGCCGTCGCGCGCCACCACGTCGAGCGTGTCGACGATGTTGGGGTGCTGCACGCGGGCGGCGATGCGCGCCTCCTCGAGGAACATGCGCACGAAGTGTGGGTCTCGGGCGTACGTCGCGTGGAGCCGCTTCACCGCCACCGTGCGCGCGAAGCCCTCGTCGGCGATGAGCCGCGCCAGGTGAACGGTCGCCATGCCGCCCTCGGCCAGCGGCGCCGAGAGCACGTAGCGACTGCTTCGTTCGAGCGCGCGCCCGTCGAATGACACGCGGACAAGGGTAACAGGACTGGTGCGAAGTCACGCCGAAATGCCAGCGCGTGGCGCGCTGTGTAGGCGATTGTGCTTCACCGCCGAGGGGCTACGCTCGCCAACGTGGACGCTCGCCGCCAGCTGCACGACATCGGTTCCGCCGTCTCGAGTGACTTCGTCAAGAACCGCTCGATCCTCTCGTTCGAGGAGTACATGCAGCTCTTCCTGGGCGCGCCCGGGCAGCAGCTGCGCAACGCCGCCCAGTACCTCGTCGACGCCATCGACTTCTTCGGCGCCGAGCAGGTGCCGCACCCCACCGGCCGCATTCGGCGCTTCAAGGTGTTCGACGCGACGCCCGACGAGCCCGACTTGCGGGTCGCCGGCCAGGAAGAGGTGCAGAACGCCATCTACCGGCTGCTCGGCAACTTCGTGCGCGCCGGCGCGGTGAACAAGCTCATCTTCCTCCACGGCCCCAACGGCTCGGCGAAGTCGTCGCTCGTCGAGTGCCTCAAGCGCGGGCTCGAGCAGTACTCGCAGACGGCCGCCGGCGCCCAGTACACGTTCAACTGGATCTTCCCGAGCGAGAAGCTGGTGAAGGGCTCCATCGGCTTCGGGGGCGAGAAGGGCGGCACCACCGGCTCGCTGGCGACCTACGCCCACCTGGACGCCGAAGACATCGAGGTGCGGCTGGGCAGCCCGCTCAGGGAGCACCCGCTGCTCCTCATTCCCCTCAAGGAGCGCAAGCGGCTGTTCGCCGAGGCGCTGGGCGCGAAGGCCGACCTCGTGGTGCCGTCGGTGCTGCTCGAGGGGCAGCTTGGCCACAAGTCGAAGAAGATCTTCGACGCGCTGCTCGCCTCGTATGGAGGCGACTACCTGAAGGTGCTGCGCCACGTGCAGGTCGAGCGCTTCTACTACTCGCGGCGGTACCTCGCCGGCATCGCGTCGGTCGAGCCGCAGATGAGCGTCGACGCCTCGTACCACCAGGTCACCGCCGATCGCACGCAGGGCAACCTGCCGCCCGCGCTCCACAGCACCGTGTTGTTCGAGCCGCACGGCGCGCTGGTGAACGCGAACCGGGGCCTCATCGAGTACGCCGATCTGCTCAAGCGCCCCCTCGAGGCCTTCAAGTACCTCTTGAGCTTCTGCGAGACCGGCGAGGTGCCGCTCGAGCACTTCTCGCTGCAGCTCGACGAGGTGCTGATCGCCTCATCGAACGAGAAGCACCTGGCGGCGTTCAAGGAGCTGCCCGACTTCGCCAGCTTCAAGGGCCGCATCGAGCTGGTGCGCGTGCCGTACCTGCGCCGGTGGAAGGTCGAGCGCGAGGTGTACGACGCGCAGGTGAACGCGCGCACCGTGGGCCGGCACATGGCGCCGCACGCCACCGCCGTCGCCGCGCTGTGGGCCACGCTGACGCGGCTGAAGAAGCCGCTCCCAGATCGCTACCCCCAGGAGGTCCGCGCGCTGGTGGAGCGCCTGTCGCCCCTCGAGAAGCTCAAGCTCTACCAGGACAACGAGGCCCCCGAGCGCCTCACGCAACAGCAGCAGAAGGAGCTGCGCAAGCTGGTGCCGCAGCTCTACGAAGAGTCCGACGCGTGGCCGAACTACGAGGGCCGCAGCGGCGCGTCGGCCCGCGAGGTGAAGACGGCGCTCCTCAACGCCGCCCAGTCGACCGAGCACGAGAGCCTGCACCCGCTCGCCGTGCTCAAGGAGCTGTCGGCGCTCGTGCGCGACAAGAGCGTCTACGAGTTCCTCCAGCAGGAGATCGTCGACGGCTACCACGATCACGCCGAGTTCGTGCGCGTGGCCGAGGAGCAGTACCTCGAGTGGACCGATCGCGAGGTGCGCGAGTCGATGGGCCTGGTGTCGGAGGGGCAGTACGAGGAGCTCTTCGAGCGCTACGTGCAGGCCGTCAGCGCGTGGGTGAAGGGCGAGCGCATTCACAACCGCATCACCGGCCAGGCCGAGAAGCCCGACGAGGGCCGCATGGCCGAGTTCGAGGCGCTGGTGATGCCCAAGGGCGACGACGCGAAGGAGTTCCGCAAGGGGCTCATCGCCACCGTGGGCGCCTGGCGCATCGACAACCCCGAGGGCAGCGTCGAGTACCGGCGCATCTTCCCCGATCTCTTCAAGCGCCTGTCCGATCACTTCTACGACGAGCGCAAGCGCACCCTGCGCATCAACGCCGAGAACACGCTCAAGGCGTTGTCCGGTGAGCGCAGCTCGCTGTCGGTGAAGGAGCAGCAGCAGGTCGACAAGACGCTCGAGGTGATGAAGACGAAGTACGGCCACACCGAGGCGAGCGCGCGCGACGCCATCGTCTTCCTGATGAAGAAGCGCTACGCGTGACCGAGGCCCTCGCCACACACCTGCTGATCGAGCTGTGGGGGGTCGACGAGGCGCTCCTCAACGACGAGCGCGCGCTCGAGGCGCACCTGCTGGCGGCTGCGGCCGCCGCGCGGTGCGAGGTGCTGGGCAGCGTGCGCCACCGCTTCCACCCGCAGGGCGCCAGCGTCGTCGTGCTCGTGGCCGAGAGCCACCTGTCGGTCCACACCTGGCCCGAGCACCGGTACGCGTCGGTCGACATTCTCACCTGCGGCGCCACGCTCCCAGACGCCGGCGTCGCCTGCCTGATCGAGCGATTCCGCCCCGAACGGCACGAGGTGCAGCGCCTGGCCCGGGGCCTCGTTCGTCCCTCGTTGCGTCAAATCCCGTGACATTTCGCGCACCTGCGAGGCCTCTTGGCATCGTGCGGCTGCCTTCGGAACCGTGCGGAAAGACAACGGTCTTACCTTGACCGACAGGGGGCTTATCGGCGAAACTCCGCGCCCCCCTGAACAGACCGACGGCCGTCCACCCGGTCGGTTCCGCCGCTCTTCAACAGACGCAGTGCTGCTCTCCAAAGACGCAGGCTCTCCAAAGACGCAGTCAGGAAGGTCGACCGATGGCTGACGGACCCGTGCTTCACTTCTTTGCCGGAAAAGGTGGCGCTGGCAAGACCACGCTGTCGACGGCCCACGCGATCACCGCGCTCGAAGACGACGCGAAGGCGCGGGTGCTGTTGGTGGCGCTCGAGGCCGACAGCGGCGTGGCCGATCTGCTGAAGAAGAAGCTGTCGTCCAAGCCAACGAAGCTGCAGGCTGGCAAGGGGCCCGGCGCGCTCTCGGCGGTCGAGCTCGACCTCGAGGCCCTGGCCGAGGCCTTCAACAAGAAGTGGAAGCCGGCGCTGTTGGGCTCGACCCAGAAGGGCGCCGTGCTGGCCGACGACGATCTGAAGAAGCTGCTCGAGACGAGCACCACCCGCATGGGCGAGATCGCGGCGCTCTTCCACCTCATCGAGCTGGCCGAGTCGGGCGAGTGGGACGCGGTGGTGGTCGACGGCTTCTCGACCTCGCACGCGCTGCGCTTCCTCGACCACGCCGCGGTGCTCCGCCGCTTCATCGCGCTCTTGCGTGGTGAGCGTCACGGCCGGCCGTCGAAGAACGTGGTGCGGCCGGCGATGCCCGTCGACGAGTACGCGCTCAAGGCCGACGCCGCGGTCGCGTTCCTGAAGGATCCGAAGAAGTTCGCGCTCCACGTGTGCACGGTGGCCGAGCCCGTCGCCGAGGCGCAGACGAAGCTGCTCTTCAAGGTGATCGGCGAGCGCGGCATTCCCGCGGAAGAGATCGTCGTCGACATGATCGAAGACGGGAAGGGCAGCCCCGAGGTGGCCAAGCGGCGTGGCCTCCAGGCGCCTCACGCGCGCAAGTACCAGACGATGAGCGCGAAGGTGGCGCTGCTCCAGCGGCGCATCGTCGGCCCCCGCGGCTTCGACGAGGTGAAGAAGTTCGCCGCCGAGTGGGCGAGCGGCAAGGAGACCAAGGCGCTCCAGTTCGGCCCCGCCGAGGGCCCGCCGCCCACCGTGCGCGCGCCCTCGATGCCGCCCATCGCCGCGCCGCCGCTCCCGCCCACGCGCTTCATCTTCTTCGTGGGCGCTGGAGGCGTCGGCAAGTCGTCGTGCGCCGCCGCCGCCGCCGTGACGCTCACCGAGAAGGAGGGCCCGGTGCTCCTCCTCTCGACCGATCCGTCGCACTCGTTGTCCGACGTGCTGGTGAGTCGCCTCACCGACACCGAGACCCAGGTGAAGGGCACCAAGGGCCTCTACGCGCGCGAGATTGACTTCACCGTCTGGTTCAACAACCTGCGCAAGAAGCTCAAGGAGCTCGCCGAGCCGATGTTCGGCGCCGAGGCCAAGGGCGAGACCTTCGCGCAGGACCGCGAGGTGTTCCGCAACCTGTTCGACCTCGCGCCCGTCGGCATGGACGAGCTGGCCGCGATGACGGCGCTCACCGACGCCCTCGTGCAGGAGCGCTTCAAGCGCATCGTCATCGACCCCGCGCCCGCAGGGAACAGCCTGCGCGTGCTCGAGGTGCCCGCCATCGCCCGCCAGTGGTTCCAGGCGATTCACGGCATCGCCAGCAAGTACAAGTCGAAGGGCGGCGCCGCGCTGATGGCCTGGTGCGAGGCGCAGCTCAAGCACATCGATCGGTTCGAGAAGGCGCTCACCAACCCCGCCGAGTGCCGCTTCGTCGTCGTCACCCGCGGTGAAGAGCTCGGCGTGCCCGCCATGGAGCGCCAGATCGAGTACCTCAAGGGCCTCAAGCTGCCCTTCGAGCGCGTGCTGGTGAACCGCGTGCTGCCGAAG
>JALOQF010000087.1 GCA_025459425.1 Myxococcaceae bacterium
GCCGAAGAGCGGCATCGCCGGCTTCGGCCACAGCGTCGTCAACGGGCGGAGCCGCGTGCCGAGCCCCGCGCAGAGCACCATCGCGCGCATGACGTCAGGACAGCTCGGGCACGTACTTCGCGACGATTCGCCGCAGGTCGGCCAGCTCGGGCTGCACCTCGAGCGCGGCCTTCACGTACCGCAGCGACGCGGGGATGCTGACGAGGAACCCGGGGTTGCCCTTCACCCGGTTGATGAACTCGAAGCGGCCCGCGTCCTTCAGCTTGCGCTGCACCGTCAGCAGGTCGAAGAAGCGCTTGAACCCCTTCGGCTCGATGCGCTCGCGCGTCTCCTGCTCGAAGGCCACCAGGTACGCGTCGAGCATGGCGTCGACGAAGGGGCGCTCGAGCTCGACGTAGCTGTCACGCAGGAGCGCCACGAGGTCGTACTGCCGCGGCCCCTGCAAGGCGTCCTGGAAGTCGATGACGACGAGCTCGCCGTTCTTCACCATCAGGTTGCGCGACTGGTAATCGCGGTGGGTGAAGCCCCTGGGCGCCGCGGCCAGCTCCTTCGCGATGCGCTGGAAGATGGCGTCGAGCTGGGCGCGCTCGTCGTCGGTGGGCTTCTTCCCGCTCCAGGCCTCGAGGCCCCACTCGCGGAAGTGGTGCAGCTCCCAGTCGTAGAGCTCGACGTCGAAGGCGCGCGTGAAGGCCAGACACGTCGGGTCGATGGTGCGCTCGGCCTTCGCCCGCAGCGAGGCGAGCAGCTGCACGGCCTTCAGGTACCACCCGTGTCGGTCGCCCGCGGCCTGGGCCTTCTCGAACGTCTCGTCCGACAGGTCCTCGAGCACCATCATTCCGGCGGGCTCGTCGTAGCGGAGGATGTGCGGCATCCGCACGCCGAGCCGCGTGAGGTAGCGGTGCACGTTGACGAAGGGCAGCTCGGTGGGCGCGTCTCCCTTCGAGGCCTCCTCGCTCTTCTTCGCGGCGTCGGGCGGCATCACCATCACCACCCACGAGTCGGGCGCGGTGCCGACGCGGTAGTACGAGCGGTTCGAGGCGTCGCCCTTGAGCTTGAGCACCGGCGCCTGCGCCACGTCACGCCCGGCGGCGCGGCCCACCTGGGCGCGGAGCTGCGAATCGAGGTCCATGGAGACCGCTGCTTACCGCTCCCGGCGCAGCGGCAACAGGTCGAACGACAGCGCGAGCATCACCGGGAAGCGGCCCGAGCGCTCGGGCACCGCGGCCAACGAGGCGTCCGAGAAGCCGTGCGTGGCCACCACCACCACCACCGGCTCACCCTGCTCGTTGCGGCCCGGGCCCACCCGCAGAACGCCCGCGCGGCCGAACAGCCGGGCGATGACGTCTTCGACGGCCTCGGCGAGCTCCGGGTCGTCCTGGTCCTCGGAGTGGCCGTCGCGCTCCCAGTCCTCCTGGAAGAGCACGCCCTTCTCCTTCGCCTGTCGCAGCGCCGCGTAGGCGTCGAAGGGCCGGTCGGTGCGCACCGGCGCCGCCATCGCCGCCTTCACGTCTCCCACGGGCGAGAGCGACTGGAAGCTCGCCGAGTTGAGCGGCTTGAGGCGTGGGTCGCTCTTCTCGAAGCCGTCACGGATCGACTTCTTCACCTGCGGCTGGGCCTGCGGTTGCGCCTTCGCCTGGGCCGGGGCCTTCGAGTCGGGCTTCGCCGCGGGCTTCTTGCCGAAGACGCGCGCGAAGAAACCACCGCTCGGCTTGTCTTCCCGTTCGGCCTGCTCGCGGGCCTCGGCGTGGGCCTCCTTCGACTCCTTCGCGTCTTCCTTCTCGGCATGGGCGAGCGCGTGCGAGAGGGCCTCCATCGAGTGGGCGCCCGTCTCTTCGGCGACGGCCTTCTGCGCTTCCTTCGTCTGCTCGGCGTGCGTGGCGTCTTCACCCTGCCCGCTCTTGAGCTTCGGCTCCTTCTGCACCGGAATCTGCGGGCGGGTTCGCCGCGGCCGCTGCGCCTGCTGGGACGCCTGGGGCTGACGCGTCGGCACGCGGGAAGGAGGTACACGGGTCACGGGAGCGCTATGGTAGCGCACCTTCGATGGCTGACTACGCCAAGCGCGACTACGGCCGGTGCCCGTGCGGCGGGGCGTATGACAACCGCTCGGTCGAGGTGCGCCTGACGGTCGGTGGCAAGGTGGTGGTGCTCACCGACGTGCCGCAGGGGGCGTGCCCGAACTGTGGCTCGCGCGTGTACAAGGCCGAGGTGCTCGAGCGCATCGAGACGTTGATGAAGGGCACGAAGGTGCGCAAGGCGATGTGAGGCGCAGCCGGCGAGGGAAGCGACGCGCCGCCCCCCGAGTCGACGGACCTGTGGTTGGAGCCTCGAGGGCGAGGCAGACCCGGGAGTTGAACCCGAACGTCCGTGAAGACGTCTTCCAGGAGCGTGTGAGATCCGTCAGGGCCGGAGGGCAGCGCGTCAGCCTGCTTGACGGCTCGGGCCTGCCGGCCTGACGGAAGCTCGCCGAGCCACACAGCTTCGCGAGCGCTCGAGCGCTACGCGCTGACGCGTCACGTCTGGGCCCTGGAGCCCTGGGCCCTCGGCCCGCTTCATCAGCCCGGGAAATAGAGCGCCCACGCCGCGATGCCGAGAATCGCCAGCACGGTGAGCTGAATGGGCAGGTCTCCCAGCAGCACCTTCTCGGGCGCACCGCCCTGCCCGCGCTTGTGCACGAGGAAGACGTAGCGGAATACCCCGTAGATGACGCAGGGCACGGTGAACTTGAGCCGGTCGGAGCCCACGTGCGCCACCGTCTCGGGCGACACCGTATACAGGCCGTACGCCAGCACGGTGCTGGCGGCGGCGATGCTCATCATCTGGTCGAGCATCGGCACCGTGTAGTCGGCGAGGTTGGCGCGGTGCGCGGCGGCCTCTTCGAGCGACGAGAGCTCGGCGCGGCGCTTGGCGAAGCCCAGGAAGACGGCGCCCAGCAGCGTGCAGAGGAAGAGCCAGTTCGACACCACCACGTTGATGGCCACGGCGCCCGCCACCACCCGCAGGATGAAGCCCAGCGCGATGGCCATCACGTCGAGCAGCACCATGTGCTTGAGCCCGCCCGTGTAGACGGCCTGCAGCGCGAGGTAGCCGCCCAGCACGCCGAGGAAGCCCACGCCCAGCCACAGGCCCAGCGCCGCCGCGGCGCTCCAGCACAGCACCACCAGCGCGATGGCCGAGCCGAGGCCCAGGTGCCCGGCGGCGATGGGCCGGCGCCGCTTCTCGGGGTGCAGTCGGTCCTTCTCGCGGTCGACCCAGTCGTTGATGACGTACACGCCGCTCGCCAGCAGGCTGAACGCCGCCACCGCCACGAAGGCCTTCACCACCAGCCCCGTCTCGAAGGCCGACTTGGCGAAGATGAGCGGCGCGAGCAGCACGCCATTCTTGGTCCACTGCTTGGGGCGCAGCGCCTTCAGCGCGGCGACGGGCCAGAGCGGAGCGGGAGTCGAGAGGGCTTCCATCGAAGAGCTCAAGGCCGCCCGATACCGTAATAGGTGAAGCCGGCCTCGCGCAGCTTCGTCGGCGAGTAGACGTTGCGGCCGTCGAAGACGACCGGCGACTTCATGAGCGACTTCATGCGCCCAAGATCCACGTTGCGGAAGTCGTTCCACTCGGTGACGACGAAGAGCGCGTCGACGCCCTCGAGCGCGTCGTAGGGGCGCTCGACGTATTGGCAGCGGTCCTTCAGCGCGCGCCGGGCCGTCTCGGTGGCCACCGGGTCGAACGCCCGCACCCTCGCGCCCTTGCCCGCGAGGCCCTCGATGATCTCGATGGACGGCGCCTCGCGCATGTCGTCGGTCTTCGGCTTGAACGCCAGGCCCCACACCGCGAACGTCTTCCCGTCGAGCGACCCGAAGTGCTTCACCGCCTTGGCGACGAGGAGCTTCTTCTGCTTCTCGTTGGTGCGCTCGACCGCCCGCAAGAGGTCGAACTCGATGCCGTGCTCGCGGGCCGTGGTGACGAGCGCCTTGACGTCCTTCGGGAAGCACGAGCCGCCGTAGCCGACGCCCGGGAAGAGGAAGGGGTAGCCGATGCGCTTGTCGGCGCCCATGCCCTTGCGCACCTGGTCGACGTCGGCGCCCACCTTCTCGCAGAGCGCGGCCATGTCGTTCATGAACGAGATGCGCGTCGCGAGCATCGCGTTCGAGGCGTACTTGGTCAGCTCCGCCGAGCGCGTGTCCATGAAGAGAATCGGGTGCTCGGTGCGCACGAAGGGCGCGTAGAGCTCGCCCATCAAGGCGCGGGCCTTCTCCGAGTCGGCGCCGATGACGACGCGGTCTGGCTTCAGGAAGTCGTCGATGGCCGCGCCCTCTTTCAGGAACTCGGGGTTCGACACCACGTCGAAGGGCACCTTCGTCTCGGCGGCAATGGCGGCGCGCACCTTGTCGGCGGTGCCCACGGGCACGGTGCTCTTGTCGACGACGACGGTGTACTGGGTGAGGGCGCGCCCGATCTCCCTCGCGGCGGCCAGCACGTACTGCAGGTCGGCTTCTCCGGACTCGCCCTCGGGCGTACCCACCGCGATGAACACCACCTGCGCGCTCGCGACCGACGCCGCGAGGTCGGTCGAGAACGACAGCCGCTGCTCGCGCACGTTCTTCTCGACCAGCTCGGCCAGCCCCGGCTCGTAGATGGGGATCTCGCCACGGCGGAGCAGGTCGATCTTCCGCTGGTCGATGTCGACGCAGATCACGTCGTTGCCCGAGTCGGCGAAGCAGGTGCCGGCGACGAGGCCGACGTAGCCGGAGCCAATGACCGAGAGGCGCATGGCGGCGCTGTACCCCAGCGCCCGGCGGAAGGGGAGCGACGGAACGGACACGTTGACCCCGCGCGAGGCAGCCCCGACAGTGTGGCCATGCGTCTGGCCCTCCTCGCGATCCTCGTCTCTCTCTCGGCCTGCCAGTGTGGCAACCAGGTCACCGTGCGCGACCGCGTCCCGGACGCGGGCGGTCCCGACGCGGGAGCCGACGCCGGGAGCGATGGGGGCGCCGATGCCGGCCACCCGTTCGACGCGGGGAGCTTCGCGTGCAGCGACGGCGACCCGTGCGGCGACGGCGGCGTCTGCGCTGGAGGCTCGTGCTGCGCGGCCGACCTCGCGTGCGGCCCGAGCTGCTGCGGGAGCGGAACGGTGTGCAGCTTCCTGCGCTGCGTGACGCCCGGAGCGGCGTGCCGTGACTCGAGCGAGTGCCCCGCGACCGACTTCTGCGACCTCGCCTCGTCCCGGCCGGGCACGAGCGACGCAGGCGTCTGCACCTCGGCGCCCACTCCGGGCCAGTGCGTCACCCAGCCCCCGGCCTGCCCACCCGACGCGGGTCCAGCCGACATCGGGCGCCGCTGCATCGAGCCGTGCCGCTTCACCCGCTCGGCCCAGTCGTTCCGGCCAGTGGTGAAGTACGCCTGGGGGAGCGCCACGCTCCCGACGGACACCGACGTGATGATGGCCCCCATCGTCACCCAGCTCACCGACGACGACTGCGACGGCCGCATCACCGCGCAGGACACGCCCGAAATCGTCGTCGTCACCTTCGCGAACGGGGCCTACACGCAGATCGGCATCGTGCGCGCGCTCACGGTGCGCAGCGGCGTGCTCACGCAGGTGTGGCAGCGGCCCGGCGTCATCAACGCGGCCAGCCAGCTCGCCTCGGGCAACATCGACGGGCAGCCGGGGAACGAGGTGGTCGGCTGCGGTCCCAACGGGCCGGTCGCGCTCCGCGGTGACGGTGCGGTGCTCTGGAGCGCCGTGCCGCCGGTGCGCGGCTGCGGGTCCGTCTCGCTCGCCGACCTCGACGGCGACGGCTCGGTCGAGGTCGTCACCGAGTCACAGGCCCTCGATGGCCGCACCGGCGCGGTGAAGAGCGACTTCACCTTCTTCGCCAACTCGACGGTCGCCGACGTCGACGGCGACGGGCGGCAAGACGTCGTCACCGCGAGCACGGTGGCGTTCCTCGACGGCGGCACGCTCGCCTCGGTGAGCGGCCCCGCTGGCTACGTGGCGGTCGGCGACCTCAACCGCGACGGGCGGCCCGAGATCGTCTCGGTGAACTCGTCGACGCACACCCTCGCCGTCTGGAGCTACGATCCCGCGTCCCCCACGCGCGGCACGCTCGTGCGCTCGGGCATCGACATCAACGGCGCGCTGTCACCGTCACTCTGCCCCGCGGGGAGCGCTGGGAACGTGGGCGGCGGCGGGCCTCCGACGGTGGGCGACTTCAACGGCGACGGCTTTCCCGACGTCGCCCTCGCCGGGGGCATCGGGTACGCGGTCTTCGATGGCCAGAAGCTGATGGACGGGGTGACGCCGGCCGCGCAGACGCTCTTGTGGATTCGTCAGACGCAGGACTGTTCGTCGGCCGCGACAGGCAGCACCCTGTTCGACTTCGACGGCGATGGCCGCGTCGAGGTCGTCTACGCCGACGAGCTGAACCTGCACGTCTACGACGCCGCCAACGGCACCGAGCTCGTCACCACGTGCAATACCTCGGGCACCCTCATCGAGTACCCGCTGGTGGCCGACGTCGACAACGACGGGCAGGCCGACCTCATCGTCGTCTCGAACGCCTACGCCTTCGCCTGCCAGCAGGATCCGACGGTGCGCTTCTCGGGGGTGCGGGTGTTTCGCAGCATGGACGACAACTGGGTCGTCACCCGCAAGGTGTGGAACCAGCACGCCTACAGCGTCACCAACATCGAAGAGGACGGCACGGTGCCGCGCGCGCCACAACGAAACTGGACGGTGCCGGGCCTCAACAACTTCCGCCAGAACAAGCAGCCCGGCCTCGAGTTCGCGGCGGCCGACGCCATCGTGACGGTGACCGGCTCGTGCGTGAACGGCGGCGTCGACTACCGCATCACCGTGCGGAACATCGGAGAGGCCCCGCTCCCGCCGGGCGTGCGGGTCGAGCTGGTCGCGACCCCGGCCACGGCGCCGCAGACGCTCGTGGGCTTCGTCACCACGCGCAGCCTCGGGCCCACGCAGGCCGAGACCTTCGCGTTCAGCGCGCCGCAGAGCATCGGCAGCCTGCCCGTCGTCGCACGGGTGAACCCGGGGGCGGTGCGCGAGTGCCGCACGGGCAACAACGAGTCGTCGCCGCCCACCGTCGGCTGCATCAACTGAACACCGCCCCTTCGCCGCGTAGGCTCTCGCGACGTCGCTCCGCATGAGCCGCATCGCCCGGGCGTCCGCTCCGGCACCATCACCGCAGCGGCGGCGCCTCGTCGACCGGCTCTTCGCGAGCGAGCAGCGCGTCGTACCAGGCCAGGTGGAGCGCCCGGACCTTCTGCGCCAGGGCCCCGCCGGCCTCGCCTCCATGCTGCTCGAGCTCGCGCGCCGGTGACTGCTCCGACACCGCTTCGTCCAGGTCGCCGCGCGCCAGAAAATCGAGCACCGACGAGAGCGCCGCGCGGCCAGCGGGCGGAACGTGCGACGCGAGGGCCTGGGCTTCGGCTCGGAGCGCCTCGACGGGCGGAGCCGTGAAGGGCGCGCCCTCGACGAGCTGCCGGTTCCGCGCCGTCTCGTCGGAGGGGTGCAGGAACGGCCGGCGCTGCCGGTGCAGCACCTGACCCAGCGTGCTGATGCCCTGGTGCAGCACGAAGGCGTATTCGCCGCGGGCATCGAGCTCCATGGCTCTGCGAAAGGCGCCCACCGCCCGCCTCAGGTGCCCCCGTGCCGCGTACACCTCGCCGAGCCGCAGCCAGGCCTCGTGCGGCCGCTCGGCGCCCATGCGGATCAGCTCCCACAGCTGCGACTCGGCCTCGCGCAGCGCGTTCTTCGCCAGCAGCGCCTTCACCCCGTCGAGCGACACCATAGGGGCCCGACTCTGGCCAAGGTGGACCATCGATGCACCAATGGAGCGCGCCCGCGCGCGCGACCAGCGCGGCCGACGCACCCAACCACCTGAAGGCGCCGGGGTTTTTGGCTGGCACGCGGTGTGGACTGGGAGGCCGCACATGAAGCCCGTTCTCCTCGCGCTGACCCTGTTCGTCGCTCCCGCAGCCCTCGCCTCGCCCCGCAAGCAGGTGGCGCTCCCCGTCGGCCACTCGATGACCATGGCGATGCCCGGCACGGTGACGTCGGTGCGGGTCGACGACCCGTCGTTGGTCGAGGTGAAGCGCGTGGGCCGCAAGGTGACGCTGGTGGCGCGCGCGCAGGGCAGCACCGACGCGACGGTGCTCACGTCGGAAGGCGAGCACCACTTCCGCGTCTACGTCGCCGCCGACAAGTACGCGCTGCCCCACTGACGGCGGTGGAGCACGCCGAACAGGCGCTGGCCGTTGCCCGTCAGTCGTGTGCTCGCCAGGCCCTTCGCCGGTCGTTTCACTCGTCTCCTCGCAAGTCGTGCCCGTCGACGCTCTACACTGCGGCGTGATGACGCGCCGCTGGCTCTTCCCGTCTCTGTGCCTCTGCCTCGCCGCCTGCGACAAGGGGCGGTCGACCGACACGACGAGCGAGCAGCTCGCCACCGCCGCCGAACGCGTTCGGTTCCTCTGTTCCTACGCCCTCTGCGCGGCGCCCCCGAAGGACGCGCGCTTTCACGTCGTCTTCCAGGACAACAGCCGCGGCCTCCTCGCGGGCCCCAGCGACCTCGACCTCAAGGCCGTGCTCCGCGTCGCGCCCGACGACCTCGAGAAGTGGGCCCGCGGCTGCCAGCCGGCGCCGGTCGACGCCCGACCGGCCTGGTTCGACGAGCTGCGACTCGACAAGGCCTTCCTTCCCACCACCGCGCGTGACGGCTACCGCTGTGGCCCCGAGCGCCGCTCCATTCACGTCAAAGATGGCCTGGTGGTCTGGTGGATCACCTCAGCCGGTTGACACCTGCATGCACCCCGGGTCGAACCCTGCATTCCGTGCAGAGTGACCCGGGTCGGTCAGCGCCGCAGACCGTGTCGAGCCCACCCCACGCGCTCCCAAGCCGCCGGAATCGTTGAGCCGCAGCCCGGTGTCGTTCGTGCATCATGAGTCAGTGTAAGCCCATGTATTTGTTCGCAAATCGACTTGCGTTCAGGTTCAGGCTGATCAAGATTCTGCAGCCTGGCCGGAATCGAAACCGAGGAGCCGAAATGCACCGTCTGCCCGCCCGTCGTGCCCTGGCGTTGTTGTTCACGCTGGCGGCGTTCAGCGCCACGGCCGAGACGTACTACGGCCGCAACCCGATCAACGCCGGAGGCCTGACGCTGGTGGGCGTGACGGCGGGCACCACGTGGGAAGTGCGGGCGCTGCCGTCGAACGCGCTGGTGCAGCAGGGCACGCTCTCGCGGCTGGCGCTGGTGACGGTGCCGCTCAACACGACGCGCGAGTTCAAGCTCGTCACCTCGCGGCCGGTGCTGGCGGTGCTGGGCGCCGACTGCTGCAACTACTCGGGCAGCTTCTTCTACCCACAGGAGGACGGGCGGAAGTTCTGGGGCCGACGCTTCGTCTTCACCCCGATGGCGAACGGCGCCAACCAGCAGTTCGTCTACGCGCGCGACCCGGCGGTGGTGCGGGTGCTGGACGGCTCGGGCAACCAGGTGGCGGTGAGCCCGACGCTCGCGGCTGGCCAGCGCTGGCAGGTGACGGGCGTGGTGCCCAACCAGACGTACGAGGTCGTCTCGAGCGCGCCCACCGCCGTCACCTCGGCCGCCCTCGTCGCGCTCCAGGCCACCGCCGGCAACGGCAACACCCAGGTGCCGCCGGTGGCGCGCGACGCCGACGGCCTGACCAACGACTGCAACAACGACCGCGGCGTCGAGTTCTACTTCTCGACGTACTCGTGGCGCCGGGGCTCCATCGTGGTGTTCAACCCCGGCTCGTCGGCCATCACCTTCAGCCTGCAGACGGTCACCGGCGTCGCGCTCGCCAACACTGCGGGCTACCAGAACGTCACCGTCGCGCCGGGCACCGCGTTCCTCAACAGCGCGGCCAACGGCTTCGCGAGCCTGGGCACCGCCCAGTACCGCCTGGTGGCGACCGGGCCGGTGACGCTGTGGGCCGGCGACCAGGAGGCCGGCGACGGCATCGGCGACCTCGGCGACGACGTCACCTCGAACTTCGGAGAGAACGGCCGCTCGTTCCTCGTGCACTCGCAGACGCAGGGCGCCACCGTCTTCGCGCTCGAGGCCAACACGCAGGTGACGTACTCGAGCGGCGGGGCGCCCACGACGGTGACGCTCGGGGTCGACGGCTTCCTGCAGCTGCCGGCGAACAACACGCTGTACACCGTCACCTCGACGCGGCCGGTGTCCATTCAGACGGTGGGCGCGAACGGGCTCAACGACTGGGCCGTGGCGCTGCGGCCCGCGGAGCAGCTCGACACCGACGGCAACGGCCTCGAGAACCGGCTCGAGGGCACGAGCTGCACCAGCATCGCGCCCAACACCGACGGCGACGGCCGCTTCGACTTCGAAGACACCGATGACGACAACGACTGCCTGCCCGACTCGGCCGAGCCGATGGGCGGCCGCACCGTGCCGTCGATTCCCAACGCCAGCGCGTCGAACAACTGCACCTCGGGCACGCTGCGCGTCTGCGACACCACCGCCGGCCAGCCCGCCGTCTGCCGTGAGTGCGTGACGACGGCCAACTGCTCCGGTGGCCGCGTGTGCAACCCGGCCAGCTTCACCTGCGTCACGCCGCCCACCACCGTCATCACCTCGCGGCCGCCGAACCCCAGCAGCTCGAGCGTCGGCACCTTCGTCTTCCAGTCGCCGGGCAACCCCACCGCCACCTTCGAGTGCAGCCTCGACGGCGGGCCGTTCACCGCGTGCAGCGCGCCCTTCACCACCGGCGTGCTGGCCGACGGGAGCCACACCTTCCGCGTGCGCGCCACGGTGGGTGGCATCACCGACCCGATGCCCGCCTCGCACACGTGGACCGTCGACACCGGCGCGCCCGCCGCGCCCATCGTCGCCACGCCCGTCAACGGCTCGCGCACCAGCACCAACCGGCCGACCGTCACCGGCACGGCCGAGCCGGGGAGCACCGTCACCGTCTTCATCGACGGCGTGGCCGTGGGCACCGTCACCCCGAACGCGATGGGCGCCTTCTCGTTCACGCCGTCTGCGCTCGCCGATGGGCCGCACGTCGTCTCGGCCACGGCCCGTGACGGCGCGGGCAACACCAGCCCCATGTCGGCCTTCAACCAGTTCATCGTCGACACCACGCCGCCGCCGGCACCGGTGATTCTGGCCCCGGCCATGGGTGGCACCGTCGGCAGCGCCACGCCCACTTTCTCGGGCACCGCCGAGCCCGGCAGCACCGTCACCGTGCGCGTCGATGGCATGGCGCTCGGCACCGTCACCGCCGATGCCACCGGCGGGTGGACCTTCACCTCGCCCATCGCCCTCGTCGCCGGCCCGCACACCGTCACCGCCCGGGCCACCGACGCGGTGGGGAACGTGGGGCCCGACGCGCCCGTCACCTCGTTCACCGTCGACCTGACGGTGCTCGACACCACCATCGCCTCGAGCCCGCCCGCGCTCAGCAGCTCGGGCACCGCCTCGTTCGTGTTCTCCTCGAACAAGCCGGGCGCCAGCTACGAGTGCGACCTCGACAACGCCGGCTTCACCGCCTGCCCCAACCCCGCCACCTTCGCGGGCCTCGCCGACGGCGCGCACACCCTGCGGGTGCGGGCCCTGCGCGGCGCCGAGGTCGACCCGACGCCCGCCTCGTACACCTGGACCGTCGACGGCACGCCCCCGGCGCCGCCCTTCATCACCGCGCCCGTGGCCGGCGCCACCTTCGACACCTCGCGCCCCACCGTCACGGGCACGGGGACTGCCGGTGACGTCGTCACCGTCATCGTCGACGGCGTGCCCGTCGGGACCGCCACCGTCACCGCGCTCGGCACCTGGAGCCTCACCCTGCCCGCCGGCCTCGCTGACGGCCCGCACACGGTGCGCGCGACGGCCCGCGACGCCGCCGGCAACACGAGCGCCCCGTCGATGAGCGTCTCGTTCACCATCGACACCACCGCGCCCCTGCCGCCGCTCGTCACCAGCCCCGTGGCCGGCACCACGCTCTCGACCGCGACGCCCACCTACACCGGCACCGCCGAGCCGAACGCCACCGTGCGCGTCGAGGTCGACGGCGTCGTCGTGGGCACCGTCATCGCCTCGGCCTCGGGCGCCTGGTCGCTGTTGTCGCCGTCACCCCTCTCGGAGGGCAGCCACACCGTGCGCGCGCGCGCCGCTGATGCCGTCGGCAACGAGTCGGCGCCTGGCCCCGCCGTCACCTTCTCGGTCGACACCGCGGCCCCCGCCGTGCCGTCGCTCACGTCACCCGCGGCCGGGGCGTCGGTCGCCACCAACCGGCCGCTGGTGCAGGGCACGGCCGACCCCGGCAGCACCGTCACCATCCGCATCGACGGCGTGGTGGTGGGCACCGTGGTGGCCTCGTCGTCGGGCGCCTTCACCTTCAGCCCGCCCAGCGCCCTCACCGATGGCCCGCACCAGGTGACGGCGCAGGCCACCGACGCCGTCGGCAACACCTCGGCCCAGTCGGCCCCGCGCACCTTCACCGTCGACACCGCGGCCCCTGCGGCGCCCGTGGTGACGTCGCCGGCCAACAACGCCATCGTCGGCCTCACCTCGCCCACCGTCCGAGGCACCGCCGAGGCCAACGCCATCGTCACCGTCATCGTCGACTCGGTGGCGGCCGGAACGGTGGTGGCCGACGCCAGCGGCAACTGGACCTTCACCACCGCCCCCCTGAGCCAGGGCCAGCACTCGGTGAGCGCCACCGCGCGCGACGCGGCGGGCAACGTGTCTCCGGCCGCGACGCAGGTCGTCTTCACCGTCGACACCACCGTGCTCGACACCAGCATCCTCACGGGGCCGCGCACGCCCTCACCATCGGCGACGGCCGAGTTCAGCTTCTCGTCGAACAAGACGCCGGTGACGTACGAGTGCAGCCTCGACATGGCCGCCTTCGCGCCGTGCGCCAACCCCGTCACCTTCTCGGGGCTCGCCGACGGCCAGCATCGCCTCGAGGTGCGCGCCCGCACCTCGACCGAGACCGACACCACCCCCGCCTCGTACCTGTGGACGGTCGACACCGTGGCGCCGCTGGCGCCGCAGGTGGCCACGCCCGCCAACGGCGCCGTGCTGGCGTCGGGCCTGGTGGTGGTGACCGGCACCTCGGAGCCCGGCGCCACCGTCACCATCATCCTCGACTCGGGCATCGCCGGCACCGTCACCGCCGACGCGATGGGCGCCTTCTCGCTCGCCCTGCCCACCACCGTCGCCGATGGCCCGCACACCGTCTCGGCGCGCGCCACCGACGCGGCGGGCAACGTCGGCCCGGTGTCGGCGGTGAACGCCTTCACCATCGACACCGTCGCGCCCGCGGCGCCCAGCCTCGCGAGCCCCATGGCCAACGCCCTGCTGGCCACCAACCGGCCCGTCATCGCGGGCGCCGCCGAACCCGGCGCCACCGTCACCATCACCATCGACGGCATGGTGGCCGGCACCGTCACCGCCGACGCGATGGGGCGCTTCTCGTTCACGCCCATGGCGGCCCTCGCCGACGGCATGCACACCGTCTCGGCCACCGCGCGTGACGCGGCCGGCAACGTCAGCCCGTCGTCGATGCCCATCTCGTTCACGACCGACACCACCGCGCCGATGGCGCCGGTCATCACCGCGCCCGCGTCGGGCACCTCGACCAACGACGCCACGCCCACGTTGACGGGCACCGCCGAGCCGGGCGCGACCGTCACCGTGCGCGTCGAC
This sequence comes from Myxococcaceae bacterium, assembly GCA_025459425.1. Classification (GTDB taxonomy): domain Bacteria; phylum Myxococcota; class Myxococcia; order Myxococcales; family Myxococcaceae; genus Xiheimicrobium. The sequence goes on from JALOQF010000087.1 coordinate 13,699, forward strand.
GGCATGGTGGTCGGCACCGCGACGGCCGACGCGATGGGCACCTTCACCTTCACGGTGCCCATGGCGCTGCCCGAGGGCTCGCGCAGCGTCACGGCGACCGCCACCGACGCCGCGATGAACGTGAGCCCGGCCTCGTCGCCCGTCACGCTCACCGTCGACACCCGGGCCCCGGCCGCGCCCTCCATCGTCAGCCCGGCCGACGGCAGCACGGTGCAGACGACGACGCCGGCGGTGTCGGGGCAGGCCGAGCCGGGCGCCACCGTGCGCGTCTTCATCGATGGCACGCTCGTGGGCACGACGACGGCCGACATGTCGGGCGCGTTCAGCCTGTCCTTGCCGCCCGGCCAGGCCCTCACCGAAGGCGCCCATGACGTTCGAGTCGACGCGACCGACGCCGCGGGCAACCGCAGCCCTGAGGCCACGAACCGGTTCACCGTTCGCCTCCCGCGCCCCGACGGCGGCGTCGACGGAGGGCTCGATGGCGGGGCCGATGGTGGAGCCGACGGCGGCCTGGACGGCGGGGCAGATGCCGGCGTGGACGGTGGAGCCGACGCTGGCCTCGACGCAGGCGGGGGACCCGACGCTGGCGCCGAGGTGGAAGATGGGGGCGCGGCGCCGTTGCTCCCCGACCTCGGCTTCCGGGGCGGCGGCTGTGGCTGCACGTCGACCGACGCTGGCTCGCTCCTCGCGCTGGCCGGGCTGTTGGGGCTGCTCCGTCGCCGACGCCGGTGAGGCCGCCGAGGCACCGGGCCTGAGGCCTGCCACCGGCGTGGTGAGCCTCAAACGACGCAGCCATCTCGGTGGCGGAACGGGCCGGCGCGGCGGTGCTCACGCGAGGTGGGCCCCTCGCGGGCAACGCTCGAGCCGACGCGCCGCGACGTCGAGCCGAACGGCGCGCGTGGTGGATCGCTCAGAGCCATGGACGACCGCCCGCGTCGACGCCCCTGCCCCGTCAGCGACTCAGCGACAGACTCCGGCCATGCAGACCTGGGCGGTCGCGCACGTGACGCACGGGCCGCCTTGCGTCCCGCAGGTCTGGGGCGAGGGGAGGTAGCAGAGCCCTCCCAGGCAGCAGCCGCTGGCGCAGCTGGCCGGAGAGCACGTGCGGGCGATGCACTGACGGGCGAGGCACTGCTCGCCTGGCGCGCACGCGCTGCAGAGGCCGCCGTCACTCCCGCAGGCCATGGTCTCGAAGCCCGTCCGGCAGGCCCCCAGCGCGTCGACGCAGCCGATGCATGGCGTCGAGACGCACAGGCCGCCCTCGCACCGGTCGCCGGGCTGGCATACCGAGCAGGCGCCCCCGTCGACGCCACACGCCTCGGGGAGATTGCCCGGTTGGCACGACTCGGCGGCACAGCACCCGCTGCGACACGGGCAGGGGCCCGCGTCGACCGCCGAGTCCCCCGCGTCCATGCCGGCGACGCAGGCGCCTGCGAGACACCGGCGGCCACCGCTGCAGGCCTGGCACTGCGTGCCCCCGGCGCCACAGAAGGCCCGGCTGGTGCCCCCCAGGCACAGGCCCGTGCTGTCACAGCACCCGCTGCACGAGCTCCGGTCGCACGGTGGCGGTGGACAACCCAGCAGCACGACGACGACACCCAGCAGGAGCGCTCCACGCATCACGCACCTACTCAAGCGCACACGGTGCGCTCAGGCCAGCGAGACGGCGTCGAGGGGCAGCGGCTCCCCGGCGGCGCGGGTATGGTTCGGACGATGCGACGCGCCTGGCTCCCCTTCCTGCTCGCGGTGCACCTCTCGTTCACGGCCTGCGACCGGCAGGCCGGCCTCTCGGGGCGCTTCGCCGAGGTGGTCATCGTCGTTCCGGCCCGCGACGCCGCCGGGCTCGAGACGCTCACGCGCGACGCCCAGCTCACCTTCCCGTCCGCGCCGATGGGCGAGTCGTCGGCCGGGCAGATCGTCGTGCGGAACGTGGGCGACGCGCCCCTGACGTTGAGCCGGGTGCGGCTGGTGTCGGGCAGCCCCGCGTTCGCGCTCGAGCTGCCCCAGTCCGTCACGCTCGAGGCGCAGCAGGAGACGACGTTGGGCGTCACCTTCTCTCCGGAGCAGGACGCGGACCCCTCGCGCGCCACGGTGCCGCACGAAGCCGTCTTCGAGCTCGAGACCTCGGGCGGGCTGCCCGACGAGGCGAAGGCCACCATCAGCGTCGAGGCGGTCGCCGAGGCCCGCGATTGCTACGTGCCCGGCGTGCTCGACTTCGGAGAGGTGCCGGTGAACCAGGCAGTGCTCTTCCCGGTGTCGCTCGCCAACCCCAGCACCTCGACCAGCCTCGCCACGTTCAGCGCCATCGGCGGGGCCGACCCGGCCTTCTTCTCGGTCGACCTGGCCTCACCCCTCGAGGTCGAGCCCGGGAGCCGCGCGCGGCTGCTGGTGCGGTTCTCACCGCAGGCCGAAATCGACTACCGGGCGAGCCTGTCGGTAAGGCGCCGGCCGTCGTGCCCCGAGGGCCAGGTGCAGCTCGTCGGCCGCGGCTCGGCGCAGGCCATCTCGTGGAGCCCGAGCGAGCTCGGCTTCGGGCGCGTGCCGCTCGAGACGACGTCGACGCGCGCCGTCACCATCACCAACCGCACCGGCGTGGCGCTCACCTTGAACGCGACGGTGCAGGGCGAAGGGTTCGCGTTGGGCGGGGCTCCAGCCGAGGTGCCGGCGCGTGGCAGTAGCACCGTCGAGGTGCGCTGCCGGCCGACCCGACTCGGCGCCCTGACGGGCACGTTGGCGCTCGACCTCGGCACCATGCCCACGCTCCCGGGGCGGGTAGCGCTGAGGTGCTCGGGCGGTGGGCCGCGGCTGCGCGTGTCGCCTTCGCCGCTCGCGTTCGGCCAGGTGCCGCTCCTCAACGGCCCCGAGGGCACGCCGCTTTCGGCCGCACAGCAGACGTCGGTGACGCGGCGCCTGCGCCTCGAGAACGTGGGCACGCCGCCGACGCAGCCCCTCGACACCTCGTACAACCTGGTGCTGGGCCGCGACGGCAGCCCGCCCTTCCTGTCGCTGACGCCGCTGGGCGCGACGACGAGCGGCGAGTACTCCGTCGCCCTCGTACGCCCAGACCCGGCCGGGGTGCCAGCGGTCGTCGGGAGGAACTTCTTCGACGTCGAGGTGACGCTGCGGCCGACGGCGACGGGCGTGCGCGACGCGGTGCTCACCGTCTACTCGAACGACGCCATCGAGCCGGTGCAGCAGGTGCGCCTGACGGCGCTCGCCCAGGTGTCTCAGCGCTGCCTGCTCTCGGTGACGCCGCTGGGCCTGGGCTTCGGCGACGTGCCGCCCGGGTCGACCGCGTCGCTGACGGTGCAGGTGCGTAACGACGCCCAGACGGGGTGCCTGGTGTCGGGCGTCGAGATTGCCTCGGGGAGCCACCCCGGCTTCACGCTGGCCTCTGGGCAGCCCTCGTTCCTCGTCGGCCCGGGGCAGGTGGTTCCCCTGCAGGTGCGCTTCGACGCCACGGGGCTTCCCACCGGCACGGCGGCCACGGGCTTTCTGCGGCTGGTGGGCGCCGGGAGCGTGGCGCCCACGCTGGTGGGCCTGAGCGCTCGCGTGGCGCGTTGTCTGGTGACGGTGCCCGACGAGGTCGACTTCGGGAACATCAAGCTGGGGTGCGGCTCGTCGGGGCGAACGGTGCAGGTGTTCAACACCTGCGGCAGCCCGGTGCGGCTGGCGTCGGTGGGCGTCGTCGGAGCGCCGTTCGCCATCGCGGCGGCGGCCGCCATTCCCGCCGGCGGCCTCGTGCTGCAGCCCTCGACGTCGGCGTCGGTGACCGTCACCTATCGGCCGCCCGACCTGGGCCAGCACACCGGCACGCTCGAGCTGCGCGGCCAGGAAGGGGGCTCGGTTCGCACCTTCCCCGTGCCGCTGCGGGGCGTCGGTGACACCACCGGCACCACGGTCGAGTCCTACGTTCAGCCGCCGCAGTCGATGGCCGACGTGCTCTTCACCATCGACGACTCGTGCTCGATGGCCGACGAGCAGCTCGCGCTGGGCAACAACTTCACCGCCTTCATGCGGTACGCCACCCTCGCCTCGGTGAACTACCAGCTGGCCGTCGTGACGACCAACGACTCTGGCACCAACGGCGGCGCCTTCGTCACGCGCGCCAACGAGCCGCTGATTCTCAGCAACGCCACGCCCGACGTGGCCAACGTGTTCCGCCGGCGGGTCGACGTCGGCACCGGCGGCGCAGGCATCGAGCGCCCCCTGTCGACGACGCTCAAGGCGCTCACGCCTCCGCTCATCACCGGGCCGCACCAGGGCTTCCTTCGGAGCGACGCGAACCTCGCCGTCATCGTCGTCAGCGACGCCGAGGATCAGTCGGCCGAGCCGATCAGCTACTACGTGACGCGCCTGCCGCTGGTGAAGGGCGTGGCGCGCCGCCACCAGGTGACCATCAGCGTCATCGGCCCATTCTCACCGGTGAGCATGACGTGCATGACCGAGGGCCAGGACATGACGGGCCGCTACGACGCGGTCATTCAGGCGACGCGCGGCGTGAAGCAGACCATCTGCAAGAGCGACTGGGCGAGCGACCTCGAGCAGCTGGGCCGCACGGCGCTGGGCCCGCGCAACACCTTCTTCGTGCGCAACCCACCCGACACGCTCCAGCCGGTCGACGTGACGGTGAACGGGCAGGCCGTCTCGAACGCGTGGACGTACGACCCCACGGCGAACACCATCGTCTTCGCCGACGGCCAGCAGCCGGGGGCGGGCACCACCGTCACCATCACCTACCAGTCGATGTGTCTCTGAGCCGGCTTTCGTCACGTCGTGTATTCGGCGTTCACCTCGACGTACCGGTAGCTCAGGTCGCTCGTCATGAGGAGCGCGTGGCCCACGCCCTCGTCGAGCAGCAGCTCGAGCGAGACGTCTTCGGCCTTCATGGCCTTCGAGGCGGCGGCGCGGTCGAACGGCGTGGGCTCTCCGGCGCGGAACACCTCGATGCCCTGGAGTCGGCACACCAGCCGCTGCGGCGCCGCGAGGCCCTTCACGTTGCCCACCTGGCTGACGAAGCGGCCCCAGTTCGGGTCGTTGCCGAACAGCGCCGTGCGCACCAGCCCGGAGGCGGCGACGTGCGCGGCGATGTCTCTGGCCACCGCGTCGCTCGAGGCGCCCGACACCCGAATCGTCGTCACCTTGGTGGCGCCCTCTCCGTCGCGCGCGATGAGCCAGGCGAGGCGGCGGGCGACCGGCTCGAGCTGCTGCTCCCAGTCGGCCGGCGCGGGCACCCGGCGCGTCGACAGCAGCAGGAAGGTGTCGTTCGTCGAGGTGTGCGTGTCGACGTGCACGGCGTTGAACGAGGTGCTGGCGATGCGGCGCATGGCCGCGCGCATGGCGTCGACCGACACGTCGACGTCGGTGGCGACGAAGGCCAGCATGGTGGCCATGTCGGGCTGAATCATGCCCGCGCCCTTGCACACCCCGGCCATGGTGGCCTCGCCGTGGCGCGCGCCTGCCTCCTTCGGGAAGGCGTCGGTCGTCATGATGGCTGAGAGGAAGCGGCGGCCCGCCTCGACGTCGCTCGAGCGCTGCGTCAGCGCGGCGTCGATGCCCGCGCGCACCTTGTCCATCGGCAGCTTGACGCCGATGACGCCCGTCGAGCACACCAGCACCTGCTCGACGGGGCACTTCAGCGCGGTGGCGACGCGGGTGCACATCTCGAGCGCGTCGGCTTCGCCCTGCGTGCCCGTGCAGGCGTTCGCGTTGCCCGAGTTGACGACGACGGCGCGCACCAGCCCGCCGGACGCGGCGAGGTGCTTGCGGGACAGCAGCACCGGGGCGGCCGCGAAGTGGTTCTGCGTGAAGAGGCCGGCGCAGGCCATGGGCGCGTCGGCGACGAGGAGCGCGACGTCGGGGTTGCCCGAGGCCTTGATGCCGGCCTTCACGCCTGCGGCCGACAGGCCGGTGACGCTGGTGAGGGTGTACGGCGCGGGAGGAAAGACGGGCACCGGCGGCGCGGGAATGGACATGGGGGCGCTGTGTACCGGGCCGCGCCCGGCGCGTCAGCCTTCAGCGCGACTTCGAGAGGCGGCTCGCGATGCCCTCGAGCAGCTCGCGGCGGGTGTCGGTGATGTGGGCGCCCGCGGCCGCGATGGCCGAGGTGGTGACGACGGGCTGGGCCTCGAGGAACGAGCGGGCCGTCGAGCGACCCGCCCACCACTCGCGCGCCAGCGCCACGCCCTGCATCATCGCGTCTTCTCCGAGCGCGAGGTGGAGGAAGCTGGCCAGCGGCGACGGCGAGAGGTCGAAGGCCGAGGCGTTGAGGCGGCCGGCCTCGAGGAGCCCCTGCAGCACCGGGTCGACGGACCTCGGCTCGGGCCTGGGGAGGAACTGCTCGATGCGGCGCATGCGCTGGCCGTTCAAGTCACCCAGCCC
>JALOQF010000088.1 GCA_025459425.1 Myxococcaceae bacterium
TCAACGAGGCCGACCGCGCTCCACGGGCCAGCGCCCGCCGGCGAACGTCGAGCGTCACCCCGCCCAGCGACGGGTTCGCCTGCCCTCCGCCTCCGCGCCGCGCGAGCGCCTCGAGGCGGGCGAGCAGCTCGTCGAAGTCGAACGGCTTCACCAGGTAGTCGTCGGCCCCCGCGCGCAGCCCCGTCACCTTCTCGCCCGTCGAGCCGCGGGCCGTGAGCATGAGCACCGGCGTCGTCAGGCCCTGCTCCCGCCAGCTCCGCAGCACCGAGACGCCATCGACGTCCGGAAGGGACCAGTCGAGCAGCACCACGTCGTAGGCGATCTCGACGGCCTGGCGCCTTGCGTCCGCACCGCGGGCGCACACGTCGACCTGGTGGCCTTCTTCGCTGAGGCCGCGCTGGAGCAGCCGGGCCATCGACGCTTCGTCCTCGACGAGGAGCAGCTTCACGCCTCCACCATACGCGGGCCGCGTCATGCCGTGGGCCGCCGAACACCGAAGCGGGGGAACAACGCGGGCAGCACGAAGAGGGTGAGGAAGGTCGACGACGCGAGGCCTCCCACCACCACCGTGGCCAGCGGGCGCTGCACCTCGGCCCCGACGCCGGTCGCCAGCATCATCGGCAAGAACCCGAAGGCCGCCACCAGGGCCGTCATCAGCACCGGCCGCGCGCGATCGAGCGCCGCCTGCTTCGCGGCCGCCTCGGCCGGGGCGCCCTCGTTCACCAGCTCGAGCGCGCGCGAGACCCAGACGACACCGTTCATCACCGCGATGCCCGACAGGGCGATGAAGCCCACGGCCGCGGGAAGTGAGATCGGCAGGTCTCGGGCCCACAGGGTGAGGGCACCACCGACGCCGGCGAAGGGCACGAGCGAGAAGACGAAGAGGGCCGCGCGCAGCCGCGAGAACGTCAACGCCAGGAGCGCCAGGATGCCGGCCAGCACCACCGGCACCACCACCGCCAGGCGGGCCGAGGCCTCGGTCAGGTTCTCGTACTGGCCGCCCCACTCGAGGCGAAAACCCGGCGGCAGGGCCTCGAGGGCCACGGCCTTCTGCGCGCCGGCGACCGCGGTGCCGAGATCGACGCCGCGCACGTTGAAGCCCACGACGAGCCGGCGCTCGCCGTTTCGCCGCGACACGAGCGCGGGGCCCTGGCTGCGCCGCACGTCGGCCACGCGCGAGAGCGGTACCACGCCGCCCGCGGCCACGGGGAGCGCCAGGCCCTCGAGGCCGAACGCGTCGCGAACGCCCGCCAGCTTGAGGCGCAGCGGCACTGTCACCGGTCCATCGAACGTCAGGCCGACGTCGAGCCCGACGCGCACCGCCTGCACGGCGTCGAGCACGTCGCGCGCGCTGAAGCCGGCCGTCGCTGCATCGAGCGCCCGCGGTTGCACCGTCACCAGCGGAATGAAGGGCGGCGCCAGCACCCGCACGTCTTCCGCCCCTTGCACCCGTGACACCCGCGCGGCGATCGCGTCGGCCAGCCGGCGCAGCTCGGACAGCTCGTCGCCGTACACCGAGATCGCCACGTCGGTGACGGCGCCGCCGAGGAGCTCGTTGAAGCGCATCTGAATCGGCTGGGTGAAGCTCGTCTCGACGCCCGGCTCGCGCTGCGCCAGCGTCGCCTGCATCGCCTCGACCAGCGCCGCCTTGCTCGAGAACCGCCAGCGGTCCTTTGGTGCCAGGCCCACGAAGATGTCGGCTTGATCGAACCCCATGATGTCGGTGGCGACGGCCGGGCTGCCGACGCGGCTGACGATCGACGTCACCTCGGGGAAGGCCGCGATGAGGGTGGCCTCGAGGCGGCTGCCGGCGCGCGCGGCCTCGTCGAGCGAGATGTCTGGCGCCCGCACCGTCTGGATCACGAGATCGCCCTCGTCGAGCTGCGGCGTGAACTCGACGCCGAGCGAGCGGCCTGCCACGAGCCCCACGGCGAGGAGCACCGCCGTGCCCGCCATCACCGCGCCCCGCCGCTCGAGCCCCGGCTGGAGCAACCGGGGGTAGGCCCAGTCGACGAGGCGCACCAGCGGCGGGTGGCGCTTCGGCACGTCCTGGGGGCGAAGCACGAGCGAGGCCACCGCCGGCACCCACGTGAGCGACAGCACCAGCGCCGCGAGGAGCGCGAAGGCCACGGTGAGGGCCATCGGGCGAAAGAGGATGCCGTCGACGCCGGTGAGGGTGAGGATCGGCACGTACACGAGCAGGATGACGAGCACCGAGAAGAAGACGGGCCGCGCGCTCGCGCCGGCCACCTGGCGGACCCGCGCGCGCATCGCCTCGGGGCCGAGCCCCGCGTCTCGGGAGAGGCCGTGGAACAGCCCCTCGACCAGCACCACGGCGCCGTCGACGAGCAGCCCGAAGTCGAGCGCGCCCAGGCTCATCAGGTTCCCCGGAATGTCGAGCAGCGCCATGGCCGCGGTCGCGAACGCCATCGAGAGGGGAATCACGCTCGCCACCAGCAGCCCGGCCCGGACGCTCCCCAGGAAGAGCAACAGCACCAGCACCACCAGCAGCCCACCCTCGAGCAGGTTCTTCGCCACCGTGGCGAGCGTCGCGCGAACGAGCTCGGAGCGATCGGCCACCACGTCGATGCGCACGTCGTCGGGCAGGGCCGCGCGCACCGCCGGCATGCGCTCGTGGAGCCGATCCATCACCTCGAGCGCGTTGGCGTCCCGCAGCATCTGCACCATGAGGTACAGCGTCTCGCCGCGCCCATTCGCAGTGGCCGCGCCCAGGCGCAGCTTCGTGCCCTCGCGCACCTCGGCGACGTCACCCACGCGCACCGAGTTGCCCGACACGATGGCGGCGCCGAGCTCCTCGGGCCTCGCGGGCCGGGCCTGCCCACGCAGCAACACCTGCGAGGGCCCCGATGGGAGTGCTCCACCGGGGACGGCGCCGGTCGCGCGCTGGAGCGCTGCCTCGAGCTGACTCAAGGTGATGCCGCGCGCCGAGAGCCGGGCATCGTCGGCCACCACGTCCCACGTGCGCTCGGCGCCGCCCCAGGTGTTGACTTCGACGACGCCCGGCACCGTCTTGAGCAGGGGGCTCACGCGGTACGTGGCGAGCTCGAGCAGCTCGGCCGGCGTGCGCGTCGGCGACGACAGGGTGAGGTGGAAGATCTCACCCAGGCCGCCCGTCAGCGGCGCGAGCTCGGGGGCCGCGTCGACGGGGAGGCGCAGCGTCGAGAGCCGCTCCGACACCATCTGCCGCGACAGCCACGGTGACACCCCCCGCTCGAACACGACGGTCACCGACGAGATGCCCGACAGTGACAGGCTGCGCTGCTCGACGAGATCGGGCACGCCGGCGAGCGCCACCTCGATGGGCCGGGTGATCAGCCGCTCGACCTCTTCGGGCGTCAGGCCGGGCGAGCGCGTCAGCACGATGACCTGGTTGTTGGTGAGATCGGGCAGGGCGTCGAGGCGCAGGCCGAGGCCCACCACCAGCGCGAGCGAGGCGAGCACGAGGGTGAGGCCGGTGACCCAGCCCCGCGCGTCGACGCTCCACTCGACGAGGCGGCGAATCATCGGGCCTCCGCGCCGTCGGCCGCGATCTGATCGCCCGGTGCGAGCCCGGTGACGATCGCCTCGGCGCCGCTGCGCGCCACCACGCGCACCTCGACGAGGGCCGAGCCGTCACCGCGGCGCACCCGCACCTGCGGCACGGCCGCCTCGAGCACCGCGCGGGCCGGCACGACGCGCCACGAGGGGTCGGCCTGCTGGCGTACCCGGCCGGTCGCGCCGATCGGCAGCACGCCTCCGTCCACGGCGCTGAACCAGGCCAGCCGCGTGCCGTCGGTCGGCTCGAAGCGGGGTGACACCGAGACGAGCTCGAGCGGCACCGCCACGCCGCCAGCGACGAACGAGAAGCCGCCACCGCCTTCGGGGGTGCTCGGCAGGCGCGCTTCGACCCGGCCCTCCCCGGCGCCCACCAACGTCGCCAGCGCTGCCGAGGGCTCGCGGACCTGGCCCGGCGTCGCGTCGAGGGCCGTCACCAGCCCACGAATGGGGGCCCGCAGCGACAGCACGCCGTCGCCGACGAGGAGCGCGGCGGCCTGGGCGTCGCTCACGCTCGCGGCCCGCAGCGTGGCCCGGGCGGCCTGCGCATCGGCGCGCGCCGTCGCGAGCTGCGAGTCCACCTCGGCGAGCTCGGCGAGGCGCGCGAGCCCCTCGGCCCGCAGCGCCTCGAGCTGCGCGCGCCGCTTCGAGTAGGCCGCGACCTTGATCTCCTCGCCGGCGAGATCGCCCGCGGCGTGCAGGAGCTCGGGCATCAGCACGTCGATGAGCGGCTCTCCGGGCGCGACCCGCTGCCCCGGTCGAACGCGCACGCGCACGACGCGGGCGGTGAGGGGTGGCGCGATCGAGACGATCGCCTCGGGCGCCGCCAGCACCCGCGCCGGCGCTTCGAGGAGCGCGGTGTCGTCGGCCGGGCGGGAGTCGACCCATCGGGTGACGGCGCTCGGCGCGGCCAGGGGCGGCGAGCCGGTGGCCTGTTCGGGGGCCGGCCTGCACGCCACTCCGAGCGCGGCGAGGGACAGCAGGGCTGCTCTCACGGCGCACCTCCCGTCAGCTCGCTCCAACGGAACCGGGCGAGCACCACCTCGGCCCGGGCCGAGACGACGCGGGCGCGCGTGGCGACGAGCACCCGGCGCGCCACCACCAGGTCCTGGGCGTCGGCCTCGCCCGCGTCGAAGCGGCGCTCGAGGCCGCTGGTCGCGTCGAGCGTCGCCGGCAGCAGCTGCCCCTCGACGACGGCGAGCACCTCGGCGGTGTGCTCGAGCTCGTGGTGGGCGTCGACCCGATCGGCCAGCTCGGCCGACCGCGCGAGGTCGGCGGCGGCCTCGGCGCGCGCCAGGCTGGCCTCGGCGACCGCGCGCTCCCGCTGGGCCCGCTCGAAGAGGGGGAGGGTGAGCTGCAGCGTCGCGACCGCGGCGAGGTCGCCGGTGCCCTCGCGCCACCCCATCGCGCCGACCTGGAGCGTCGTGCCCCGCCCCGCGAGCAGCTCCTCGGTGCGCAGCCGCTGCGCGTCGGAGGCAGCGTCGGCGGCTTCGACCAGCGGGCTGCGCGTCACGTCGTCCGACAGCCGGGGCCGCTTGTCGCCTTCACCGCCGAGCGCGGGCAGCGCTGGCGACGCGCGGGCCGGCGTGGTGCGGGCGAGCGAGAGCACCCGGTTGAGGGCGATGCCGCGTTGAAAGACGGTGCCCTCGAGGGACAGCGCCGTCAGCACCGCCTCGGCCTGCCAGGCTCGGGCGACGGCGACGTCGACCCGGGTGAAGCCGCCCGTCGCGGCCGCGCGCTCGACCTTCGCGGCCCAGTCCTGGGCCAGGCGCGCCTCTTCGCGGGCGGACTCGAGGAGGGCCTGGGCGCTCCACAGCGACAGCCAGCGCGCGGCCACCTCGAGCCGCAGCTGCCGGCGCGCGAGGCGTCGCTCGGCGATGGCGCTCTCGACCTCGCGCCTGGCGCTCGCCCGACGGCTGCTCCCAGCGCCCGACAGGCTCACGTCCTGGGTGACGCCCACGTAGGCCTCGGGGCCGACGGCGCCGGTGCCCAGGCGACGCACCCCGGGTTGGACGAAGACGGCCGGGTTGGCCACCAGCAGGGGCACCGCCTCGGCGAGGGCTGCCTGACGCTCCACGGCCCGCTGCTGGCCCTCGAGGGTGGGGCTCTTCTCGGCGAGCGCGAGCGCCTCGTCGAAGGACAGCGCCTGCGCGGCCACCACTCCAACCAGCACGCCGAGGTTCATGCCCAGCGTCGTACAGGGCCCGGCGAGGCGGGTCCTGTAGTGACGATGAGGGTTTTCTCATCAAGCGCCGGGCGCTGGCTGACCCCGCCGAGACAACATGCGCAGGAAGGCCTGGAAGTAGACGCCCGCGCTCCACACCGAGAAGGCCGTCGAGAAGTACACGAGGAACTTGCCGACCAGGTTGAAGTTCACGTCGTACCAGGCGAACCCGAAGAACATCGGGTGCGTGTAGTGGATGCAGAGCGCCACGATGCCGGTGAGCTGGAGGCTCGTCTTCCACTTGCCCTCCTGCCCGGCGGCGATGACGAGGCCCTCGCTGGCGGCGATCTGCCGCAGCCCGGTGACGATGAACTCGCGGCACAGCAGCACGATGACGACCCACGCGTGGATTCGCCCGAGCCGCACCAGCATCACCAACGCCGCCGCGACGATCAGCTTGTCGGCGAGTGGGTCGAGCAGCTTTCCCACCACGGTGATCATGTTCCACCGCCGCGCGAGGAAGCCGTCGATGACGTCGGTGACGGCCGCGAGGGTGAAGATCGACGCGGCGGCCCACGAGAAGAACGGGTCGGCGTCGGAGAGGAACCAGACGAAGAGGGGGATGACGGCGATGCGCCCCATCGTCAGCATGTTGGGCAGATTCCAGAACTCCTGGAGCAGCGCGGACGGAGGCCGACTGCGGCGCTCGGCCTTCTTCGCTTCCTTGCGGGCGAGCTTCTCGGCCTTGCGGCGCGCCTTCTCGTCGCGCTTCTTCTGGCGCGCCTCGGCTTTCTGTTTCTGGGCCGTCTCGCGATCCATGCCACTCACCCCGGCGTCACGAGCAGCGCGTAGCCGTCACCGGTGAGCTCGACGGCGCCCTGGCCGGCGAAGCCCGTCAGCCGCGGCGACACCCGGCCGAACCAGCCGACGAGGCGCTGCAGCGGCACCACCATCGGGGCGCCCGGCGGCACCGCCAGCGACTTCATGGCGCCGTTGAGCTGCAGCAGCACGCGGCCATCACCGGACAGGTGCACGAGGTCGAGCGAGAGCTTGTTCTCGTCGTCGCTCAAGCGGCCGTGCTCGAAGCCGATCGTCTCTTCGAAGCCGAAGACGCGCTCCTCGCGAAGGTACGCGCCGTCGTTGTCGTCGAGATCGAGCGCGTGAAACCGGGCGCCGCCCATCTCGAGGTGCACGACGCCGTGGCCGACCAGCCGCTGCATCTGCTCGGCGCCGTCTCCGAAGGGGGCGTCGATGGCGCGGCCGCGCGCGCGCTTCTTCTCGGGCCGGGCCTGCACCGAGCCCACGATGGCCACCAGGTTCGTCATGCGGGTGAGCATCTCGCCGTTGACGGTGACGGCCAGGCCATGCGGGCCCACGTGAAACGGGCCGGCCTGGGGCTCTTCGATGGTGCTGGTCGACGCGCCGAGCTCGACGAGCGTGCGCGCCTCCATGGGCGCATAGCCGGGCGAGGGCGCGCTCGCGGGAGGCCGGGGCGTCGAGGGCGAGGGCGCACTCCACGCGGGGGGCTGGGCCTGCTCGGTCCATGCGGGCTCTGGCGCTGCTGCTGAGTCGAGGCTCGGAGGCGCGTCGGTCGCCGCCCACGATGGCTCCGACGCTTCGGGTTGGGCCCACGCGCCGGTCGTCTGCTCGTCCTGCGCCCCCGTCGTCGGCCACGCCTCGGCTGGAGGCAGCTCCTGCGGCTGGGCCCACGACTCCGAAGGCGTCGTCGCGGCCGGCTCGGCCCACGACGATTCGGCTTCGACTGCGGGAGGCTCCTGGTCGCTCCATGAAGCCTGCGGCGCTTCGGCGGTCGCGTGGCCCTCGTCCCACTGCTGGGGCGCGGGCTCGCTCCACGTCTCGGCGGGCGCGGCCTCGGCCGCGGGGAGCTCGTGCGACGCACTCCACGTCTCGGCGGGCGCAGCCTCGGCCGCGGGAAGCTCCTGCGGCTCGCTCCACGACTCGGCGGGCGCCGCTTCGGTGGCGGGGAGCTCCTGCGGCGCGCTCCACGACTCGGCGGGCCCAGCCTCGGCGGCGAGGAGCTCCTGCGGCTGACTCCAGGTGTCGGCGCTCGCGCTGGTCTCGGGCTCGGTCCACGAGGTCTCGGGAGCGGGCGCGCTCCAGCGGGGATCGTCTGCGGCCGGGGGGGCCTCGGTCGGGGTCGACCAACCAGGCTCGGCGGACGGCGTGCTCTCTTCGGGCGCGACGCCGCCGAAGTCCATCTCGTTCGCGGGGTCTGGCGGTGTGTTCCAGCCCTGCTCTGCGGCAGGTGCCTCGACGACGGCAGAACGGCGGGCCGCATTCCACGCGTCGTCGTCTGACGGCAGCTCGTGGGTCACCGAGAGGCCTGCTTCCCCGGGCGGAGGTGCCTCTTCGGCGGGCCCGGGGCTGGCGGCCGGCGGGGAGAGGCCCGAGGCGGCGTCCCAGCTGTTGACGAGCGGGGTGGCCCACGGCTTCGTCGGCGCGACCGTCGGGCTCGGCGCGGCCTCGGCCACCGCGTCGAGCACGGGCAGCTCCTCCATCGTGCCTTCGACGATGGGCTGCTCAGGCTCCGACGTTGGGGGCTCGGCGTCCATGCCGAACTGCGCGCCCCAGTCGCGATCGAGGCGAGGCCCCGATGCCGCCGGCGGCGCGATGTCGACCTCTTCCGGCATCGGATCGCTGACGGGCAGGGGCGCGGGCTCGACGGGAATCGTCTCGACCGAGACGGCCTCGACGGTGCTCTCCACCTCGACGGTCTCGACCGGCACCGTCTCGAAGGCGATGGCGTCAGGCTGCGCAGGCAGCTCGGCCGGCAGCTCGGCCGGCAGCTCCTGGGGCGGCTCGAAGGCGGGCTCGGCCGGAGGCGGCGGCGGGGCGGTGACGGCCTCGACCGACGTGGTCTCGGCGTCGGCGTCGAGCACCTCGGCGTCGTCGCTCATCACCTCGATCTCGTCGTCGGCTGGCGGCGGGAGCGGCGGCGCGACGGCCACGGCGATGGTCTGCCGCGAGACGGGCGGCGGCCTCGGGGGCGAGGCCCGGGGCGTCGGCTGAGCGGGCTGCGCGGTGACGGCCGTGGCGGTGGCCGGTGGCGGTGGAGGCACCACCAGCCCGTGACTCGAGGGGGCGCTCTCGACCTTCGCCGACAGCGCGCGGCCCATCTTCTCGGCCATCTGCTCGCTGCCCGCGAGGATGAAGTGCTCCCGCGCCTTCGCGTAGTCGCCAGCCTGGGCGAGCGCGAGGCCGAGGTAGTTGTGGGCCTTCTTGTGCTCGGGGTCGAGATCGGTCGCCGTCTCGAACTCCTTGATGCAGCGGGGCAGGTTGTTGGTCTTCAGGTACACGAGCCCGAGGTTCACCCGCAGCGTCGGGTCGGCCGGGTTCTCGTTGACGAGCTTCTCGTAGATGTCCGAGGCCTGATCGAACAGGCCCAGCTTGAAGTACGTCAGCCCGAGCAGGTTCTGGGCCTTCTCATTCTTCGGCGCGAGGCTGTGCGCCTTCTCGAGATGCGAGCGCGCCTCGACGATCTTCCCGGCGGCGAGCAGCTCCCCGCCCTTGTAGAGGGCGGCGAGAAACTCCTCTTCGTTGACCGGCGCGCGCGTCGAGGTCGCCATGCGTGTCCTTGTCGTCAGCGCGCCTGGGCCTGCTCGGAGCGCGCCTTGTACTGGAAGTAGAGCGAGAGCACCTTGCGCACGTACGCCTGGGTCTCGGGGTAGGGCGGCACCTGGCCATTGTACTTGCGCACGGCGTCGGGGCCGGCGTTGTAGGCGGCGATCATCTTCACCATGTCGCCGTCGAACTCGTTGGCGAGCACGCGCAGGTAGCGGGTGCCGCCCTCGATGTTCTCGCGCACGTCGAAGATGTCCTTCACGTACATCTCGCGGGCGGTGGCCGGCATCAGCTGCATGAGCCCCGACGCCCCCACGTGCGAGACGGCGGTGGGGTCGAACGCCGACTCGGCATGCATGACGGCGCGCACGAGGTTGACGGGCATGCGGTACCGCACCGCCATCTCGTCGATGATCTCGTCGAACTCGGTGAGCTTCATCGCCGACGCGTTCGTCACCTTTGCGGGCGTGGTGGGCGCGGGGGCGGGGCGAAACTCGCCCTCGAGCTTGCGCGCCTGGCGGCTGACGCCTTTGGGTGGAACGTTGGTGTAGACGACCGTGCCGTCCTTCTCGACGTACTTGTAGATGCCGCCCGCGAACGCCGCGCAGGGCATCAACAGCACGAGGGTGGCGAGTCGGGCGAGCACGGCGACGAGAGACTCCATCGGGTGAGACGTCGGGCGAAAGCCTACACCTGTTCGGCCGGCGCCCGAAGAAAGGCAACCGTCAGAACCACCAGCCCCCCGGCCGCATTCACGGGCCCGTTCAGTCCCGGTGAAGTGGACGCCCGCCGGGGGCTGCAAGGCTGTTACATGCGCGCGCATGGCACGGTCTTTCGACTTCCTGGTGATGGGGGGCGGCGTGGCGGGGCTGTCGTTCGCGCTCGAGGCGGCGCGTCACGGGACGGTGGCGGTCCTCACCAAGCGCAGCCGCTCCGAGGGCAACACCGTCTACGCGCAGGGCGGCATCGCGGCGGTGCTGGCCGACGACGACAGCTTCGAGCGGCACGTCGAAGACACGATCGTCGCGGGCGCGGGGCTCAACAAGCGCTCCATCGTCGAGATCACGGTGAAAGAGGGCCCGGCCCGGCTCAAGGCGCTGGCGGCCATGGGCGCCGAGTTCAACCGCAAGGCCAACGGCGACTTCGACCTTACGCGCGAGGGGGGCCACAGCAAGCGGCGCATCGTGCACTCCGGAGACGTCACCGGCAAAGAGGTCGAGCGCGCGATGCTCGCGGCCTGCGACGAGCTGCCGAACATCACCTTCTTCCCCGACGCGACGGCGATCGACCTCATCCGCGATCGCGAGGCGCCGCACGGCAAGGCCCGGGTCCAGGGCGTCTACGTGCTGCTCGACGACGGGGTGATCGAGACCTTCCTCGGCAAGGTGACGGTGCTGGCGACGGGCGGGGCGGGCAAGGTGTACCTCTACACGTCGAACCCGGACGTGGCGACGGGCGACGGCGTGGCGATGGCGTACCGGGCGGGCGCGCGCATCGCGAACATGGAGTTCTACCAGTTCCACCCGACGTGCCTCTTCCACCCCGACGCGAAGAGCTTCCTCATCAGCGAGGCCCTGCGCGGCGAGGGCGGCAAGCTGCGGCTCAAGAGCACGGGCGAGCGCTTCATGAAGCGGTACCACGAGCTCGCCGAGCTGGCGCCGCGCGACGTGGTGGCGCGGGCCATCGACGCCGAGATGAAGCGCACGGGCGCCGACTGCGTGCACCTCGACATGACCCACCTGGGCAAGGCGTACCTCGTCGAGCGCTTCCCGACGATCTACGCGACGTGCCGCGAGTTCGGCGTCGACATGGCGGTGCAGCCGATCCCCGTGGTGCCGGCGGCGCACTACATGTGCGGCGGCATCGTCACCGACGAGCACGGCCGCACGTCGTTGCCCGGGCTGTACGCCATCGGGGAGGTGAGCTGCACCGGGCTGCACGGCGCGAACCGGCTGGCGTCGAACTCGCTCCTCGAGGGGCTCGTCTTCGGGCACCGGGCGGTGGCGGCGGCACGAGAGCCGTGGCCTGCACTACACGCTCGACTACCCGAAGACCGATGACGCGAACTGGCTGAAGGACACGGTGATCACCCGTGAGCCGTGAGCGACGCCTGACGACGGTGACGGTCTTCTGCGGCTCCCGTGATGGCGTCCGGGCCTCGTACCGCGCGGCGGCGGCGGCCTTCGGCGCGGCCATGGCCCGGCGAGGGCTCGATCTCGTGTACGGCGGCGCGCAGAACGGGCTCATGGGCGCGGTGGCGGACGCGGTGGTGAGCGGCGGCCGGAAGGTCATCGGGGTGATCCCCGCGGGGCTCGACCGGGTCGAGTTCGCCCACCCGAAGCTCACCGAGCGCATCGACGTCGACACCATGCACGCGCGCAAGGCGGTGATGGCCGAGCGGGGCGATGCATTCGTCGCCCTGCCCGGCGGCTTCGGCACGATGGACGAGCTCTTCGAGGCGCTCACCTGGCGACAGCTCGCGATGCACGACAAGCCGCTCGGTCTGCTCGACGTCGACGAATACTACCGGCCGCTGGTGGCGTTCCTCGACGTGGCGGTCAAGGAGGGCTTCGCGCCGGCGCGGGTGCGTGAGCTGCTCGTGGTCGAGTCCGACCCGGACGTGCTGCTGACCCGCCTCGAGGAGCGCAGCTGATGTTCGGCTCTGGCGGAGAAGGCTTCGTGCGGTTCTCGCTCTTCGGCGTGCCCGTCAGCATCGACTGGACGTTCCTGCTGGTACCGCTGCTCGCGTCGTCTGGCGGCTGGCAGCGCGCGGCCGTGTGGACGGGTGTGGTGTTCGTCAGTGTGTTGCTCCACGAGCTCGGGCACGCGGTGGCGATGCGCGTCTTCGGCTTCGCCCCACGGGTGTCGATCTACGCCCTCGGGGGCTTGACGTACTGGCCTCAGGGCGCGGCGCCGACGCCGAAGCAGAGCTTCGTGGTGAGCGGCTCCGGGCCCGCCGTGTCGATCACCCTCGGCGTGCTGTCCCTCGCGGGCGCCTTCATGGTGGACGAGCGCACCGTCGGCGCCGACGTGCTCAACGCGTCGGTCTGGATCAACCTCGTCTGGGGCGCGATCAACCTGTTGCCGTTGATGCCGCTCGACGGCGGCAACCTGCTCGACACCGCAGCGACCATCGTCACGGGCAAGACGCAGCGGTGGGTCGGGCTGGTGAGCGTGGTGACGGGCGGGCTCGTCATCGCCGGGGCCGCGAAGTTCGGGCTCATCTTCCTCGGCTTCATCGGGGTCTTCGCCATCCTCCGGGGCTGGAGCCGGTGGACCGACAAGGCCCCCGACTTCGACACGGTGCTGAAGCAGGCCGTCGAGCTGACGTGGAGCGGCAAGCGGGCCGAGGCCGAGACGTTGCTGCAGGGGCTCGAGGTGGCGGCGGCGCGGCCCGAGCAACGGGCGGCGGTGGTGCAGCAGCTCGCCTACCTGCGGCTGCTCGGTGGAGACGTGGCGGGCGCGGAGCAGGCGGTGCGGCGGTTGCCCGAGGGGTGGCAGGTGGCGCCAGAGCTCAAGGCCCGGCTGCTGGCGACGAAGGACGACGTCGACGGCGTCATCGCCACGCTGCTGCCCGAGGTGACGAACGGCCAGCTCGAGGTGACGGCGGCGCCGCTGCTCGCGAGCGCGCTGATGAGCCAGTCACGCTTCACCGAGGTCGAAGCCGTGGCGACGCTGATGCTGGTGCACGCGAAGTCGCGCACCGACGCGCACGGGAACGTGGTGGCCGACCTCGCCGCGCGCCTCTTCCACGCCGGAGCGATCGAGCCGTGCCTGCGCCTGTCGCAGTTCATGTGGCAGAAGCTCCAGGCCGGAGAAGACGCCTTCAACCAGGCGTGCTGCCACGTGAAGCTGGGCCGGCCCGACGAGGCGATGCGGTGGCTCGACGAGGCCGTGCGCGCGGGGATGCCGGAGCTGAAGAAGGCGTTGCTCGAAGACGACGACCTGGCGCCGCTGCGGAGCCGCCCTGACTTCGACGCGCTGGTGACGCGCGTCCTGGCTCAATAGTGCGGCGGCCGTTCCTGCTGTGACGGGTCGACGATGCCGGGGTCTCCGCCCACCTTGTCTTTCAGCATGCTGACGTGGTGGCGGAGGGACTCGATCTCCTGCTGCTGGCGGTACACCACGTCGGACAGCTCGCTCACGAGCTTCTCGAGGTGGGCGTAGCGCTCCTCGAGGTTCATCACCCGCTCGGACTCGTTCACGACTTCGGCTCCGTCTCGTCCCACGCGGCGCCCAGCCACGCCTTGTACGAGGCCTTCTGTTGCTCCGTGGGGGCGTCGACGCGCGCCAGCCAGGCGCCGTCGGCCGGCTTGGGGCTCAGCGTGAGCGACACCTCGTGCAGCTTGTCGCGCCGGAAGAACGTCACCTTCACCACGTCACCGGGTTTCTTGTCTTCGCAGCGCGCCACGAGCTGCGCGGCGTCGCACTTGAGGCCGTCGAGCGCGACCACCTCGTCGTCGGCGTACAGGCCCGCGGCCATCGCCGGCGAGCCGTCGAGCACCGTCGCGATCGCCGCCCCGGCCTTCGGGAGGAGGCCGACGAACCCGCCGCCGTTCTTCTCGCTGCCCTTGCGGGGTGGGGTGCCTCCTTTGTCCGCCGCGGACTCGCGCGTTCGCAGCCGCACCTCGAGGCCGACGTGCGCGAAGACCGAGTAGTCGAGCTCCTTCGTGCCGCGCAGCGCGTGGTCGAAGAAGGCCTTGATCGACGGGCCCGCGAGCTCTTCGGCGATGCGCTCGATGCCGTCTTCGGGCACGCCCGACTCGTCACCGAAGCGGGCCCACAGGAGCCGCAGCAGATCGTCGAGGCTCTTCGTGTCGTTCGTCGCGCGGCGCAGGTGCAGGTCGAGCAGCGCGCAGACGATCTCGCCCTTGAGGTAGTAGCTGATGGCGCTGTTGGGCGAGTTCTCGTCGGGGCGGTAGTGCTTGATCCACGAGAGCCACGAGGCGTCGACGAGCGGCATCACGCCGCGGCCCGGAGTGGTGTGGAGCGCGGTGAGCGACTCGCCGAAGCGCACGAGGTAGCGGCTCGCCGACATGAGGCCGGCGCGGCGCACGAGCAGGTTGTCGTAGTAGCTGGTGCCGCCCTCGAAGAACCACAAGAGCTGCGTGTAGTTCTCCTGCGAGTAGTCGAACGGCACGAGGGCCTTCGGCTTGATGCGCTTGACGTTCCAGAGGTGGAAGTACTCGTGGGCGCAGAGCGTGAGGAAGTCTTCCCAGCCCTTCGACGACGAGAAGCCGGTGCGCGGGTAGAGCAGGGCGGTCGAGGCCTTGTGCTCGAGCCCGCCGCGGCCCTTGTCGGTGCCGTAAACGAAGAAGACGTAGCGCTTCATCGGCAGCCCGTCGAAGAGTCCGGCCTCGACCTCGATGATGCGGGTGAGATCGCCGACGAGCTTCTTCTCGTCGAGCTGCGGCTCGCCCCACAGCACGATCTCGTGCGGAACACCGGCGGCGTTGAAGTGAATCGGCGTGTGAGGCCCGACCTCGAAGGGCGAGTCGACGAGTTCGTCGTAGTTCGGGGCGATGAACTCCTGGCCGCGCTGCTCGAGGGCGACGGTCGTACGCCAGCCCTTCGGAGCGTCGACTGAGACGTGGTGCGGTCGGTCGCGCAGGGCCTCGCTGTAGAAGAACAGCGTCGCGCCATTGAAGTACGCATGGCTCGCGTCGAGGTGGCTCGTGCGCACGGTGAGCTCGTTCGCGTACACGCGGTACTTCACGTGAACGTGGCCCTGGTTCGCCTGAATCTCGAGCGCGCGCTTGTCGACGCGCTTGAACGGGAGGGCCGTGCCAGCGGTGTCGGTGACGGTGAGATCCTGCACGTGGCGGGCGTATTCGCGCACGAGGTAGCTGCCGGGCGTCCACACGGGCAGGGCGACGGTGAGGGTCGGGCCCGCGGGCGGAAAGACGGCCTCGACCTCGAAGAGGTGCGAGTGCGGGTTGGGCATCGAGACCCGGTAGGTGACTGGCATCGACATGGAGGCCGTCAATACGTCATGCCCGCCGGGCCGTCACCCGTCAGGAAAGAGGTCGCAGAGGGCCGTTCGGGGCGAGGGGGCGCCAGCCAGCGACGGTCGCGTCATCGACCTGAAGCTCGAGGGCCTGGTGCAGTTCGTTCGCGAACTCCATGACGTCGAGTCCCATGGCGCCTCCATTCACGGAGCGTACAGACGCACGCTGCGAAACGAGACCGGAGTGAGCTGGCCCGGGCGCGCGTGGGAGAGCGCCGAACCGACGGCGCGAACGACGGAGTCTCCGAGTCCCAGCCGGTACTCGGTCGCGCTGCCCATGAAGAGCCGTGCCTGCAGCGGGAGCAGCGGGCCCTCGGCACCCAGTACGACGTCTTCTGAACGAACGACGAGGGTGTGGGGGCCAGGGGGCGCCACCGTTCCGGCAGGGAGCGCGAACGACACACCCTCGCTGATGAACGACGTCCCCTGCACTTCGCCCACCAGCACGTTCGCCCCGCCGACGAAGCCAGCCACGAACGGCGTCGCAGGCTCGCGGTACACCACGTCGGGCGCCGCGAGCTGCTCGATCACGCCCTTGTTCATCACCGCCACCTGGTCGGCCAACGCGAGCGCCTCGGCCTGGTCGTGCGTCACCAGGATCATCGTCGTGCCCAGCTTCGCCCGCAGGCTGGCGATCTCGCCGCGCAGCTCTTCCCGCAGCGCGACGTCGAGGTTCGACAGCGGCTCGTCGAGGAGCAGCACCTTCGGCTGACCCACCAGCGCGCGCGCGAGCGCCACCCGCTGGAGCTGTCCTCCCGAGAGCTCGTGGGGCCTTCGATGCAGGTACGCCTCGAGCCTCACCCAGCCGAGCGCTTCCTTGACCGCGGCCTCGACGTTCGAGGCGCCCTTGAGCTGGAGCGGGTACGCGACGTTCTCGAACACGCTCTTGTGCGGCCAGATGGCGTAGCTCTGGAACACCATGCCGAGGCCCCGGCGCTCGGGCGCGACGAAGGCTCGCCCGTCATCGACCAGCTGCCCACCGAGCTTCACCACGCCGCGGTCTGGCCGCTCGAGGCCGGCGATCATGCGCAGCGTCGTCGTCTTCCCGCAGCCCGACGGCCCCAGCAGCGCCACCAGCTCGCCCTCGCGCACCGTGAGCGACAGCTTCTTCACCACGGACGTCGCGCCGAACGCCTTCTCGATCTCGATCAGCTCGACCGCCGCCATCAGCGCGCCTCCGCCCGTCGGGTCGCCAGGTTCTGGAGCACCAGCGCCGCGAGCACGATCAACAAGAGCGCCGAGGCGATCACCGCCGCCGACGCCGGGTCCGCGTAGCTCTGCAGCTCGAAGAGCAACGTCCCGAGCACGTCCCCGCCCGTGG
The DNA here is from genome assembly GCA_025459425.1 of Myxococcaceae bacterium. Lineage (GTDB taxonomy): Bacteria > Myxococcota > Myxococcia > Myxococcales > Myxococcaceae > Xiheimicrobium. The sequence continues at coordinate 16,630 of JALOQF010000088.1, forward strand.
GGATGAGCAGCACCGACATCGTCAGCTCGCTCACGCAGGTGAAGAAGGTCAACAGCACCGCACCGACGAGCGCGCCGCGCACCTGGGGCAGCACCCCGTCGACGAACGCGCGGAGCGGGCCTGCTCCAGAGAGCCGCGCGGCCTCGGCGAGCGTCGGGTCGGCCTGGGCCAGCGCGTCGCTCGCGCTCCGCACGCCCAGCGCGAGGTGCTTGACGACGTACGACAGGAGCAGCAGCCAGACCGTATTCCCCAGGGCGAGGACGAAGGCGACGCGCTCGAAGGCGATGAAGCGAAGATCGCGCGAGAAGGCCACGAGGAGCGCCAACGCCAACACCGTTCCCGGAATCGCCGAGGGCGCGTCGGCCAGCGTCTCGAGCCACCGACGTCGCGAGAGCGCGATGAGCAACCCGACGGCGCCCACCAGGAGCGCCGCTCCAGCGGCGAGCAGCACGCTGACACCGGCCGCCGCCACCGTGCGCGGCTGCAGCACGACGCCCCAGTGCTTCAGCGTGAACGAGCCCCATTGTCCCCACGTTGGTTGGAGACCGGTCAGGAACACGGCGCCGAGCGGCAGAAGGATCACCAGCAGCACCGTCGTCCACGCGAGCGCCGAGATGAGGCCGCGTGAGCGTCCGAGCGCCGACACCTTCGCGCCCAGGCCCTTGCCGCGAGGTAGCCGCACCCGGCCGGCGCGGGCGAGCCACGCGTTGATCGACAGCACGCCGACCGCCACCAGCAACAGCTGCACGCTCGAGCTCGCCGCGCGCGACAGGCCGGACTCGCCCATCAACACCTCGGCATAGATGCGCGTGGTGAGCGTCGGCGCCGGTGGGTTCGCCGGCACGCCGAGCAGGTACGGCACCCCGAACGACGCCGAGGCGAACACGAAGACGAGCGCCGCGCCCGAGAGCATCGCCGGGGCGATGAGCGGCAGCGTCACGTGACGAAACGTCTCCCACGCGGTCGCGCCCGACAATCGCGCGGCTTCTTCGAGCGCAGGGTCGATTCGTTCCAGCGCCGCCGCCGTCGCGAGCACCACGAGGGGAAGCGCCGAGGTGCCGAGCACGAAGGCGATGCCCGCCGACCCGTACACGTCGAGCCGATCGCGCCCGACGAGCAGGGTCAGCCACCCCGACTTCGGGTTCGCCAGCGCGATCCACCCCATCGTCCAGAGGTACGGCGGAATGGCCGACGGCAACGTCACCACCGTCTTGAGCGCTCCGCGCGCGACGACGTCGGTGCGAACGATCAACCACGCGAAGGGCAGCCCGAGGCCGAGGGCGACGAGCGCCGCGCCAGCAGATGTCAGGAGCGTGCCGGCGAGCGCGTGACGGGACTCGGCCGAGCGCCAGGCCTCGAGCCATTCCCCGGGCCCGCCGCTGCGCGAGAGCAACAAGCCCAACGGAACGAAGACCGTCGCGACGAGGAGCGCACCGAGCGCCGCTGGGATCAGGCGCTTCATTGCGAGAACGCAGCCGTGAAGCGGGCCTTGAGCGCGGGCCCCTCGGCGAGCCCCCTGTCGAGGAGCGCTTCGTCGAAGGGCGCGCTCTTCGTGAGCAGGGGTTCGATGCCCTCGAGGCCGCGCGGCCCGGGCTGCCGGGGATCGACCGCGTGCATGTCGCCGAGCTCACGAATCACCCGCTGCCCCTCGGGCGAGAGCAGCACGTCGATGAACGCCTTCGCCGCGATGGGGTTGCGGCTGGTCGACAGCACGGCCACCGGCCCGGGAACGATCACCGCGCCATCGGTCGGCCACGCCGCTTCGACGGGGCTGCCCCGGGCCTTCGCCGCGAGCACGTTCTCGAGCAGCACCACGCCCACCTTCGCTTCGCCGCCCTCGATCTTCTGGAGCACCGCCGCGTTTCCACCGGCCACGCGCGCTCCGTTCGCCCGCAGCTTCGGGAAGAAGTCGGCCCCGAAGGTGCGCTCCATGGCGACCGCCCAGGTGAACGCCGTGCCGCTCGTGAGCGGATCGCCCACGACGACTTCTCCCTTCCACGTCGGCTCGAGCAAGGCAGCGAACGACGACGGCGCGGGTTGCCCTGCCCGGTGCGCGAGCACCATGGTCGAGACGCGCACGGCTTCCCAGTGTCCATCGGGATCGAGCAGCGCCCTCGGCGTGCGCACGCCGTTCACGGACACCGTCCGGGCGAGCCGCTGGCTCTGCGCGAGGCGCCGGTAGAGGAACGGGTCGGACGTCATCAGCACGTCGCACGGAGAACCACCGGCCGTGAGCTCGGCCTCGAGCCGCGTCGCGACCTTCTCGCTCCCGCCCTGGAACCAGCGCACCGTCACCTGCGGGAGGCGCTCTTTGAGCAGGGGCTCGAGCGCGTCGAGTACGTGGCGGTACATTGACGTGTAGACCCAGAGGTCGCCGCGTGGCGCACCGTCGGTCGAAGCCGGAGCGTTGTTCGCTGGCGCCGCGGTCTCGATGCGGCAGGCCGCCAACGCGAGCGCCACGAGGAGCCACCACCGCTTCATCGAGGCTTGCTCCGCGCACGGACCAGGTCGGCCTCGATGCCCAGCAGTCGTTCCCAGAACGCCCGCGCGTAGCCAGCGTCGAGACGCTTGGTGACGTGCAGCCGGTAGCCGTACCAGACGTCTTCCCAGCTCCACTCGCCCGTGAGCACCTTCGAGAGCTCTCCCGGCGGCAGCCGAAGGATCTCGGAGACGTCGGCGGCGAGGCCTGGCTCCACGGCGGCGCGATCGCCAGCGCATCGCAGCGTCCAGCTCGACTCGCCACTCTCGAGCCCGAAGGTGCCCTCGACGCTCGACGGCGCATGCGACGTCGCCCACGCGGTCGCGAAGAAGTCGCGGACCAGCGCGTCGAGGGCCGTCGCCTCACCGGCCGCGCGGAGGCCCTGCTGGACTCGCGTCACCCGCGAACGCTCGAGCTCGGCGTAGCGCCGCACGCCCGCCGCCGTGAGGGGATGCTGGCTCACGAGTCCACGGTTGAGCGCACCGGTCTCGGGGCTCCACTCGTCGCCCGGCTCGAGGTGCAAGAGGTGGGTGTTGCGCTCGTGGGCGAACTGCATCGCGCGCGCGAGCACCTCGGGCGCCGTGAGGCGATCTTCGAAGTTGGTGTCGACCTCGGCGAGCTCGAGGAGCGCCCAGCTCGAGGCGAACGGCGCGGCTTCGGAAGGGCGCAGGCCTTCGATGCCATCGAGGAATCGCTGCAGGCCCTCGTCCTTCTTTTCGCGGCAGCGCCGGCGGCGCGTCTCGGCGTCGCCATCGAAGCGGGTGGGGTACGACGAGGCGCCCGCGTAGGGCAGGAAGGCGACGTCGATGGGCCCGAGCCGCTTCGCCACCTCGCCGTACGCGTCGGTCGACAGCGTGTTGTCGTTGCCGTGGTACAGCGTGACGCCCTCGCCGGACACCACGGGTGAAGCGACCTCCCAGCCCGCGTCGTGC
>JALOQF010000428.1 GCA_025459425.1 Myxococcaceae bacterium
CGACGCCTCGCTCTCGGTCATCGACAGCCGCACGCTGCCTTCGAAGGTGACGCGCGTGCCGCTCAAGCGCCAGTACAGCCGGCTCACGCTGTCGCCCGATGGGCGCTTCGCCGTGGCCTGGCCCGATCCGTCGACGGCTCCACCTTCCGGCGCCGAAGGCGTCTTCGCGCTGGTCGAGGTCGAACGGCTCCGCGGCGGCGCGAGCCCAGGCCAGGCCGTCAGCGAGCGCGCCGGCGGCTTCCGCATCACCGACGTCATCTTCCGCACCGAGAACGCACGCACGACGCGGCTGTCGATCTTCGCCAAGTCGACGATCTCGACCTTCGATCTCACGAACCCCGCCGCCAGCCTGCCGACGCGCCTCACGCTCCCGGCCAACTTCTCGTCCGAGATCAGCAGCCGCGAAGTGGTGGCGACCCAGGACGGGCGGGTGGTGCTGCTGCGCTCGACGGTCGCGCCCGAGCTCGCCGCGTTCGATGGCACGGCCCTCAACACCGTCCCGCTGAGTGAGGTGGCCACCGATCTCGATCTGTTGCCCGATGGAACGGCGGCGGTCGCGGCGCTGCGATCGGCCGGAAGCGTCGCGTGGATCGAGATTCCCGCCGATCTCGTCACGCCCTCCGGCATCGAGGTCTTCCGCGTCGCTGACGGAGGGGTGGGGCAGGTCGCCTTGCCAGAGAGCGCGTCCGACGCGGGGGTCTTCGCCTTCGTCTGGTCGAACGTCGCCGGCGACGAGTCGGTCAGTCGCGTCGACTTCCCGTCTGGCCGAGTGGTGCGGTACCCGGTCGAGAAGCTGGTCGACGAGGTCGCGGTGTCTCCGGACTCGCGCTCGGCGCTCATTCTTCACCGGTCGAACCCGGCCACCACCGCGACGGATCCCTACGAGGCGGCGGTCGACCGCGACGAGGGCTTCTCGGTGTTCGACGTGCAGAGCGGGTTCGCGCAGCTCCAGCGCACGGGCACCACGAGGCCCACCCGCTACGCGTTCTCGCCGCGCGGAGGCTTCGTCGGGGTGGCGCTGCGGAATGACGCTTCGAGGCGGTTCCAGCTCCAGGCGGTCAACCTCTCGAGCCTGGTCTCGAGCACGCTGCCGCTGGCGTCGACGCCGCTCTACATGGGCACGGTGCCCGAGGCGCCCGGCGTCACGCCACACCGGGTGTTCGTCTCGCAGCAACACCCGGCGGGCCGCATCAGCGTCATTCAGCTCGACACGGGGCAGGTGCGCACCGCGACCGGCTTCACGCTCAACGGAGAGATCCAGTGATGCGCTCGCTGTGGTTGGTGATCCTCCTGGCGACGGGCGGGTGTGGCCGTCGGGGCTCGTTGTACGAAGGCGCGATCGCGCCGCTCCCGCTGGTGGGCACGTCGAACGCGCTGGTGCAGGTGGTGCCGGCGACACGCCGGGCCGTGATCGTGACGCCTGGCGCGACGAGCCCCTCCGCTGTGGTGATCGGCTCGGGTGCTCGGGTCGCCTCGCGGGTACCCGGCGCCGATCTGGTGGCGATCCTCTCGGGCACGGCGAGGGCCCCCCGGCTCGAGCTGCTCGACACCGGCACGCGGGAGCTCACCGTGCTCGACCCGGGGAGCGCGTTCGATCGGCTCACCTTCAGCCCCGAGGGGCGCTTCGCCGTGCTGACGGCCGACTTCGAGAAGACGTCGGGACGTGCCCTCGCGCACGGTGACGCGGCTCCAGCTCGACGTCGAGGGGCTGGCGCCGCGCCTGGTGACCTTCGGGCCGGTCGAGACGAACCGTCGGTTGGTCGCGGTGGCGCTCGAGCGGGGCGTGGCGCTGTTCGATGCCACCCGCCCCGAGGTGCCGGCGCGTCGCATCACCCTGCGCCCGCCGGGCTCGACCGTCGAGAACTCGGTGTCGCAGGTGCTCTTCTCACGGGACGCGCGGTGGCTCTTCCTGCGCGCGACGGGCCTCGACGACGTGGTGGTGATCGAGCTCGGCCCCGAGACGGGAGCGCCGGTGAGCGCATCGATCAACTTCGTCGCGGGTGGAACCGGGCTGGTCGACCTCGAGCTCGCGCCACCCTCGCTCGGAGACTCGGTGCTCGCGCTCTACGCGGGCATTCCAGAGATCGTCGTGCTCGACGCGCGCGGCATCGAAGACAACGTGCGACGGCTGCCCCTGTCGCAGGTGATGGGCGCGATGGAGCGCCTGTCGGATCGGCGGGTGATCGTCTGGGGACCGTCGGTGGCCGCCGTGTGGGACGTGGTGGACGGACGAAGTGGCGTCGCGACGCTGCTGGGGACTCCCGAGAAGGTGACGATTAGCGCCAGCTCGGAGCGCGTCATGCTCTCGCAGGCGAACTCGGCCACCGCGCCGGGCGTGCTCACCGCGCTCACGGTGTCAGAGGAGCCGAACCGCCTGCGCTTGCGGACCCAGCCGATTCAGCTCGCCCGCAAGCCGACGGCCAGCGCGGTGTCGGTCGATGGTGAGACGATGTTCCTCGCCGTCCCTCCCGGCACCGGCTCGGCCCAGACGGCGCTGGTGACGGTCGAGGTGCGCACGCTGGCGCTCACCGAGGTGCTGCTCGACGCGCCGGTGGTGAACCTCTTCCAGCTCTCGTCGAGCGGAGTCCTCGTCGCGGAGCACAGCGTAAACGTCCTCGGTGACGTGTCACTGGTGCCCGCGGGAGCGACCGAACGGCTCTCGGTGACCCGCCTGTCGGACTTCGCGCTCACAGGCGATCTCGATCGCCCGGAGGATCGGCCATGAAGCGACTCCTGTCAGTGGTGCTCGGCCTCGCGGCCTCGTCCGCGCTCGCGCAGGTGCAGCCGTTTCACGTGAACCTGGGCCTGTCGACCCAGGTGTTCTCGTCACGCGGGTACGATCTCGTCGACCTGGACGATCACTTTCACTCGTTCCGGTTCGGGGTCGGCACCACGTTCGAGCTGCGTGCATGGCGGCTCGACCTCGAAGCGGGGGTGACGACGGGCGGCAATGACGTCACCTCGCACGTGCAGCTCGCCACGGGGCTCGGGCTGGTGGGGCTCGACGTGTCGGCGACGGCGCGGTTCCCCGTGACGGCCTGGTTCCACCCCTACGTGCGGGTGGGCGCGGGCTACGACTGGGCGACGCTGAGCGTGACGAGCGCGGCGAGCCGGTTGAGTCAGACGGTGGGCGTCGTCTCGGGGCAGGCGGGCGCGGGCGTTCAGTTCACGGTGCGGGTGACGCGCGAGAACCAGCGCGGTGTGTTCCTGTTCCTCGACCTTGGCGTCGGTGGCGTGCTGCGCCCGGGCGTGGCGTTCACGGCGGTCGGTCCTCCAGCCCCGGTCGGGCCTCAGGCAGATCCAATCGGCCAGCGAGGTGGCGTCAACCTGGGCACCCTGCCGCTGTCGGGCCTCACGTGGCGGGGCATGGCCGGCGTCCGCTTCTGACGCGGCAGCGAACGGTCACCACCCCGCGCAACGCGCGGTGGGCTGCTGGGGCAGATCGTCGACGAGCCCCGGCGTCTTCATGATCGATCCGAGATCGGGATCCTTCGCGAGGGTGGCGGCATCACGTTCGCCCGCATGCCATGCCTGCCGAATCAGGGCCGCCGCCTCGGCGCGCTGGCCGCGCCGGGCATGAACGACGGCGAGGTTCAACAGCGCACCGGTCAGCAGGGGGCTCCGGCTGAGGACCGCCCGCAGGACACGCTCTGCCTGGTCGAGTTTGCCTCGCTGGAGAAGCACGACGGCGCGGGCTCCTTCGACCAGGTCGAGATCCGCTCCAAGGCGTTGTGCCTGGTCGAGGTGCCTGTCGGCAGCGTCGAGTGTTCCGGCGGCGCTCTGAGCCAGCGCGAGGGCGAGCTGCCGGTCGGCCTCGTCTGACTTCAGCTTCGATGGGCCAATGGCTTCGAGAAGAGTGACGGCCTCACGGCCACGCTCGAGCTGAATGAGCAACCGCGCCCGCATCAGCAGGCCCTCGCGGGAGCGGGCGTCCGACGACCCCGCCTTCTCGAGACGGGTGAGCGCCTCGGCGAACAGGCAATGGTCCGCGTACTGGCGTGCCTCGTCGAGCGCCTGCGCGCTGGCCGCCGAGGCGACCAACGCGAGCGCGCAGACCCATCTCACTTCTTCTTGCCCTTGCCGGCGTCCTTCGAGGGCGCGGCGGGCGGAGGCGCGGGGAAGTTCGCGTCGAGCACCTTCTTCGCGCTCTGCTTCACCTGCTCGCTCTTCGACTTGCCGACGATCTCGGTCAGCGCGTCCTTCGCGACCGGCGTCTTCACGTCGTCCAGCGACGCCAGCATGAGCTCGCGAATGTCATCACCACCGAAGGCCTCGTCGAGCACGAGCGAGGCAATCATCGGGGCGAAGTCCGGGTTCTCGCGGAGCGTCTTGTTGTCCGCCAGGCGATTGAAGAGCTGCCGGGTGAGCTCGGGGTTGTTCGCGTTCTGCGTCAGAAGCTCCTTGATCGGCGCCAGCACCTCGGGGCCCTCCATCGAGCCGAAGGCCTCGGCGGTGCGGCGGAAGAATGGGTAGCCGCGGCCCTTCTGCGTGACGATCGCGCTCTTGAGCGTGGCGAGCGCCGCCGGCGTGTTGATGCGCGCCGCTCCGCCCGCGAAGGCGCCCAGGTAGTTGATGTCGATCTCGCGCTTGCCGAGCTGCTCGAGGATGTACGCGTGCCCCTCGGGCGCGTCGGTCTTCCCCAGCATCTCGAGCGCCGCGCCGCGCACGCGGATGTAGCCGAGCGGGTCTTCGTTGAGCCCCTCGGGCTTCTTCGCCAGCTTCAGCCCGATGCCCGCGAAGTCCTTCGGGAGCCGCTTGAACCGCGAGTCGGTGAGCCGCTTGAGCACGCCCTCGCGCACGTACGGCGACGGATCCTTCGCCAGCACGTCGAGCACCGCGTTGAGCGCCGCGTCGGTGGGGCGGGCCTCGGTCTCCATGTTGGGGTTGCCGAGCTCTCCGAGCAGGTTCCAGGCCGCGATCAGCCGCCACGTCGGGTCGGGGTCGTTCCGCGCCGCGTCGACCCACTGGTCTTCGGGCACCGAGTTCTTGTTCACCTTCACCAGCGCACCGAAGTCCTCGTTCCAGTTGATCCACTGGGGCGCGGCCGGCACGTCGAAGGTGAACTTCACCTCGGGCTTGTCGACGAGGATCGTCTGCTTCACCGTGTACTGCGGCTCGTTCTCCCGGTGCACCACGATGGGCAACTGGAACACGAACGGGCCCTTCTCGCCGGCGTTCGAGTTCTGCTGGCGCACCGTCACCGTCACCTGCGAGCCCGAGAAGCTGAACTCGGGGAAGATGATCGGGTAGCCCTTCTTGTTCACCCACGCGTCCTTGAAGGCCTTGAGGTCCTTGTCCTTGTCCTTCTTGTTCGCCTCGAGCACGGCCTTGAAGAAGTCGTCGGTGGTGGCGCTCTGGTACGCGTACTTGTCGAGGTACGCCTTGAGGCCGGCCTTGAACTCCTTCTTGCCGAGCCAGCGCTCGAGCATGCGCGCGACGGCGGCGCCCTTGCGGTTGGTGATGGCGTCGGAGGACTCGGCGGCGGTGGCGCCCTTCGTCACCAGCGGGTGGGCGCGCGGGCCCTCGTCCTGGCGGAAGTAGTCCTCGACGATCTCGACGGTGCGCTCGAGCTCGACCTGCTCGTTGCCGTTGGCGTCGTCGAACGTCGCCTCGCCGAGGTAGGTGGTGAGGCCTTCGTCGAGCCACACGTCGTCCCACCAGCGGCTGGTGACGAGGTTGCCGAACCACTGGTGCGCCATCTCGTTCGAGATCAGCTTCATCACCACCGGTCGGGCGAGCTGATCGTTCTTCACCTCGACGCTCACCTTCGACTCGCGCAGGAACAGCAGCGACGTGTTCTCCATGCCGCTCCAGAAGAAGCGGGGCAGGGCGACGAGATCGAGCTTCGGCCAGCCGTAGCGCACGCCCGTGAAGCCGACCTGGAAGTTCCACAGGCTCTTCAGCTCGTTGGTGACGACCCAGGCGCGGTCCTTGCGGCCCGGGGCCACCCAGATCGTCGACGGCAGGTCGTCGCTCACCGACACGGCCTCGAACTGGCCGATGGCGAGCGCGGTGAGGAACGTCGAGTGCGGCTTGTCGAGCTTCCACTCGACATTGCGCAGGTTCTTCCCGCCCTCCTGGTACACGTCGTCCTTCGTCTTCGTACCGTTCGACAGCACCGTGTAGCGGCTGTCGACGACGGCGAGGATCTCGAAGGTGGCCTTGTCGGACGGCTGATCGTTGTTCGGGAAGAAGCGCTGCGCGAAGTGCGGCTGGAAGTGGGTGAAGTAGTACGGGAGCAGCTTCGAATCTTCCGCGTCCTGCACCTTGAAGAAGCCCTCGTGCTGCAGGCCGGCCTTGCCGGTGTAGTTGATCTCGACCGTGACCTCCTTGTTCGCGGCGAGGCCGGGCGTCTTGAGCGTCAGCGTGCCGGTGCGCGTCTCGGGGTCGTACTTCGGCGAGGGCGTGGCGGGCTTGCCGTCGACGAGCGCGAACTCGACCGTCAGATCGTACGCGTCGAACTCGAGCTCGGCGGTGGCCTTCGTCGTCTTCACCTTCGCGATCAGCTTGTTCTTGAAGCTGCCGTCCTCGGCGAGGGTGACCTCGAGGCGGTACGACTGCGCGTCGTAGGGCCGGTTCTTCGGGAGGAACGCGGCGGGGTTGCCGGCCGCGAGGACGGAGGCGATGAGGAGGGTCGTCGTCATGGGCGCGGCTTGTATGACATTGGCCAAAGCGCTGCATTCACGACGAAGAGGCGCGGTGCGTAAGGGGCCGACGAAACCCCCGCCGGCCCGGGCGGGCGGCGCTATGGTGCCTGGCCGCAATGGCGCTCGGCTCCCAGCTTCGCGACGTGGTCGACGGCTTCAGCGAGCTGACCGCTCACCACATTCGCCTCGCCCGCGTCGAGCTCGCGCAAGACGCCCGCTTCATCGGCGTGCGCGTGGGCGTCATCGCCGCGCTGGCGCCGCTCATTCTCGTTGGCTACGGCTTCCTCTGCGTCGCGCTGGCGCTGGTGCTGCGCCGGGTGATGTCGGCCGATCTCGCCTTCGCCCTGGTGGGCCTGGTGAACCTCGTGGGCGGCGTGGTGGGCATCGTGGTGGCGGCGCGGCAGCTCAGCGAGAAGAAGGTGATGCACGACACCCTGGTCGAGCTCGAAGAGACGTCGTCGCTCGTCGTGCGGCGCGAAGAGGGCGACTCGTGAGCGCCGACTCGGCCATCGTGAAGGCGCCGAACGGTGCGCTCGCCCGCCGCGCGCAGACGCCCGCCGAGGTGAAGGCCGAGTTGCACGCCGCGCGCGAGCGGGTGAGGGTGAAGCTGTCGACGCTCGAGGGGGAATTGGGCGCGGTGGGCCACTGGCGCGAGATCGTCCGACGTCACCCGCTGCTCACCGT
>JALOQF010000429.1 GCA_025459425.1 Myxococcaceae bacterium
GAAGCCCTCGACCATGCCGAGCTGCTTCATCACGTCGTCGAGCGACTCCTTCGCGACGTTCACCGCGCGGGTGGCACCCATCTTGCGCGCGAGGTCGAGCCGGTACTCGTTGACGTCGGTGATCACGACGTGGCGCGCGCCGACGTGCTTGCAGATCGGCACCGCCATCACGCCGATGGGGCCGGCGCCGGTGATCAGCACGTCTTCGCCGACGAGATCGAACGACAGCGCCGTGTGCACCGCGTTGCCCAGCGGGTCGAAGAACGCCGCGAGGTGATCGGGAATGTCCTTCGGGAGCTTGAAGACGTTGAACGCCGGAATGGTGACGTACTCGGCGAAGCTGCCCTGGCGGTTGACGCCCAGGCCGATGGTGTTGCGGCACAGGTGGCGCTTGCCGGCGCGGCAGTTGCGGCACACCCCGCAGGTGATGTGACCCTCGGCCGAGACGCGCTCGCCGACCGAGAAGCCCGTCACCTCGCTGCCCACCTCGGCGACCTCACCCATGAACTCGTGGCCGATGCCCATCGGCACGGGAATGGTGCGCTGGCTCCACTCGTCCCAGTTGTAGATGTGAATGTCGGTGCCGCAGATGCCCGTCTGCCGCACCTTGATGAGCACGTCGTTGGGCCCGCACTTCGGCACGGGCAGCTCTTCGAGCCAGAGACCGGGTTCCTTCTTCGACTTGACGAGCGCCTTCACGCGATGACTCCGAGCTGTTTGCCGACCTTGGTGAATGCGGCGATCGCGCGGTCGAGCTGCGCGCGGGTATGCGCCGCGGACATCTGGGTGCGAATGCGGGCCTGGCCCTTCGGTACGACGGGGAAGCTGAAGCCCACGACATAGATGCCTTCCTTCAGCATCTCGTCGGCGAAGCGCGAGGCGAGCGCGGCGTCGCCGATCATCACGGGGATGATGGGGTGCCCCTCGCCCGAGAGCCTGAAGCCCGCCTTCGTCATCTGGGCGCGGAAGTGCGCGGCGTTGTCCCGCAGCGCCTTGCGGCGATCGTCGCTCTTCTCGAGCAGCTCGAGGCAGCGCACGGTGGCGTGCGCGATGGCCGGCATGAGGCTGTTCGAGAAGAGGTACGGCCGCGCGCGCTGACGCAGCAGCTGGACGATCTCCTTCCGGCCAGACACGTAGCCGCCCGACGCGCCGCCGAGCGCCTTGCCGAGGGTGCCGGTGAGCACGTCGATGCGCCCCAGCACGCCGCGCAGCTCGTGAGAGCCGCGGCCCTGGTCGCCGGTGAAGCCCACCGCGTGCGAGTCGTCGACCATCACCGCGGCGCCGTAGCGATCACACAGGTCGCACAGCTCCTCGAGGTTGGCGATGACGCCGTCCATCGAGAAGACGCCGTCGGTCACGACCAGCATGAAGCGCGCGTTCGCGGCCTTCGCTTCCTTGAGCCGCGCCTCGAGCTCGTTCAGGTCGTTGTTCGCGTAGCGGTACCGCTTCGCCTTGCAGAGCCGAATGCCGTCGATGATCGACGCGTGGTTGAGCGCGTCGGAGATCACCGCGTCTTCCTCGCCCAGCACGATCTCGAAGACGCCGCCGTTGGCGTCCCAGCACGACGAGAACAGAATCGTGTCTTCGGTGCCGAGGAAGCGGGTGAGCTTGTCTTCGAGCCGCTTGTGGATGTCCTGGGTGCCGCAGATGAAGCGCACCGAGGCCATGCCGAAGCCGTGGCGGTCGAAGCCCTCTTTCGCGGCGGCGATGAGCTCGGGGGCGTCGGCGAGGCCCAGGTAGTTGTTCGCGCAGAAGTTCAACACCTCGGCGCCGCTCTCGACGGTGATCGTCGCGCGCTGGGGCGAGGTGATGATGCGTTCGTTCTTGAAGAGGCCCTGCGCGCGAATGTCGTCGAGCTGGGCCTGCAGGTGGGCGAGGAGCGCGGCGTTCATGTCGGCCGCGTCGCCTAGCACCGAGCGCCCCGAGGGCAAACGACGCCGAGGTGACGGGCTGCGTCAGCCTTCAGCCAGGCATCAGCCGTCGTCGTCTTCGTCGTCCGTCGACAGGCGCTCGCGCAGCTTCTTCACCGCGTCGCCATGCAGCTGGCACACGCGGGCTTCGCTCACCTCGAGGGCCTGCGCGATCTCCTTGTAGGTGAGGCCCTCGACGTAGTGCAGCGACAGCAGGAGCGACAGCCGCTCGGGGAGCGCGCCGATGGCCTCGGTGAGCCGCTGCACCGTCATCGCGTGGTCGAGGCGCTCGTCCTGGCGGGCGTCGAGGCTGACGAGGGGCAGCTCGGGCGTCAGCGGCATCGAGGGCTGGGCGATGGACTCGAGGGCGTCGAGCTCTTCGAGCGAGAGCCCGAGCTTCGCGGCCAGCTCTTCCTGCGTCGGGTCGCGGCCCAGCGAGGCCTCGAGCGCGTGCCGGGCCTTTCTCACCTTGTCGGCGTCGGCGCGCAGGCGGCGCGGCAGGTGATCCATCTCGCGCAGCTCGTCGATCATCGCGCCGCGAATGCGGTGCTCGGCGAAGCTCTCGAACTTCACCGCGCGCCCGGAGTCGAAGCGCTTCCACGCGTCGAGCAGGCCGAGCGCTCCGACCGACCAGAGATCACCCGGCTGAACGGCGTTGGCGGTGCGGGCACAGATGCGGCGGGCCACGCGGTCGATGAGGAACGCGTAGCGCTGCACCACCTCGTCGTCGGTGAGGGGTGGGGCCTGCTGGGTCGTCTCGTAGCGAAGCGCGGCGCGGTGCATGGCGGGTCCTCAGTGAACGCTCGATTCCCGGAGCAGTCGGCTCCACAGGAACTTGAGGCCGCCCTCGAGGCGGATGGGGGGCGGCTCGTGGAACAGGGTGTCGGCGACCGAGTGCAGGGCGCGCGTGGCAGGCGAGCTTGGAAAGAGGCCCACGAGCGGCTTCTGCGACATCACCGCGCGGTGCACGTTCTCGTCGCGCGGGAGCCAGCCGAGCCAGCGCATCTTCGCCCCGAGGAAGCGGCTGACGACGCCCGACAGCTTGTCGAAGATGTCCTTGGCGACGACCTCGTTCGGCGCCTGGTTGACGACGACGTTGAAGAACCGCGCGCCGCCTTCCTGGCAGAGCACCTTGAGCGTCGCGTACGCGTCGGTGAGCGAGGTGGGCTCGGGGCTCACCACCAGCAGCGCTTCCTGGGCCGCGCCCACGAAGAAGAGCACGTTGTCGCCGATGCCCGCGCCGACGTCGATGAAGACGAGATCGAAGTCTTCCTCGAGCTGGTCGATCGCCGACACCAGTCGCAGGCGCTGCGCCTCGTCGAGCCGCGTGAGGGACTGGAGCCCGTGGCCGGCCGGGAGCACCTTCACGCCCTCTGGGCCCTCCGCGAGGATCTCCTTCACCGGCCGGTCGCCGTCGAGCAGGTGCCCGAGGTGGTAGCGGGGCTTGAGCCCATAGAGGATCTCGACGTTCGCCAGCCCGAGGTCGGCGTCGATGATCAGCACGCGCTGGCCGGCCCGCGCCCCCAGCACCGCGAGGTTCGCCGCGACGTTCGACTTGCCGACGCCGCCCTTGCCGCTGGTGACACCGATGACGCGCAGCCGGGGCTGGTTCTTCCGGTGCTCCTTCATCGCCTCGCGAAGCCCGATGGCCTGGTCCATGGCGTCAGCGCCCCCCGGCCTTCGCGACGTCGGGCGCGCCGGGCGTGCCGACGACGAGGTCGACCAGCTCGGTGCTGGACAGGGCGTGGAGGTCTTCCGGCACGCGCTGGCCGTCGGCGACGGCGACGATGGGCCGGCCGATGCGCACCGAGGCCGACAACAGGCTGCCGGTGCCGGCCGACTCGTCTACCTTGGTGACGATGAGGCGCTCGGGCTGCATGGGCCGGTACCGCTCGGCGGCGGCGGCCATCTCGCGGGCGCCCGTCGCGGCGCTCACCACGAGGTAGAGCTGCATGCCTTCGACCGAGCGCAGCATCTCGGCCTGGCGCGCGACCGCTTCGCTCATGCTGCGGCCCGCCGTGTCGACCAGCACGAGGTCGGCGTTGGCGGTGCGCTCGAGGGCGCGGTTGAGCTCCAGCCGATCCCGGCACACGAAGGTGGGCACCTGCATGATCTCGCCGTACTTGAGCACCTGCTCGCTGGCGCCGATGCGGTAGGTGTCGACGGTGATGAGCGCGACCTTGAGCTTCGACTCCATGATGGCGCGCGCGGCGATCTTCGCGAGGGTGGTCGTCTTGCCGACGCCGGTCGGGCCCACGAGCGCGATGGTGCGGCGCCGCTGATCGGCGAGCCAGGGGGCCCGGCCACCGATGATCCGCTCCGATACGGCGTTGCGGAGCGCCGGCAGCATCGCGTCGAGGCGGGCGTCCTTCGCGAGCTCGACGGCCTGACGCAGACATTCCTCGGCGAGGGCCTCTTCGACGCCGCGCGTGACGAGGTGCGAGTAGAGGTCGGTCGCCGCGCCCGGCAACGCGAGGTCCTGCTCGACGCGCTGACGCGAGAGCGACTTCATGTCCTTCTGCATCGCCTCGAGGGCCCCGCGCAGGCGAACGATCTCGTCGTTGAGGTCGGGCGGACGAGCGGCCTCGGCGGCGGCGCTCAGCGCCTGCTGCAGGTCGAACGACGCCATCGAGGTGGTCGTGGTGGCGCGGGGCGGGGGCACCGGCGCGATGGGCGTTGGCTCGGCCGCGGTGACCGTCGGGTAGCGCCGAGGCGTCATCGCCGGAGGCACCGTCGGCGCCGAGGCGGGTGGAGGCATGATCCACGCCTGGCCGTCGAGGGCCTTCGGCTGCGGCGTGGGCTCGGGGAGCGCCGCCGTCACCTCGATCTCCTTCGGCTTGAAGAGCCCGTTCGACACCTCGCGGGTGGCGATGATGATGGCGTCGGGGCCCAGCGCGGCTTTCACCATCGCCAGGGCCGAGCGGCTGTCGGGGGCGCGGAAGGTGCGGAACGTGCTCATCGGGGGGACTCCTTCAGGGGTTCAACGAGACGGTGCCTGCGGGCTCGATGGTGGTGCCTGGCACCAGCTCGCGGGCCGAGATGACGGCGAGGTCGGGGACGAAGCGCGACGCGAAGTCGAAGAGCGGCCGACGCAGATCGGTGGGCGCGAGGAGCACCGGCTGTTTCCCGGCGGCGACCAGCGTCTGGGCGCGCGTCTCGAGGCTCGAGATGAGCCGGCGCGCGGTGTCGAGATCGGGCGCGAGCGTCGGCTCACCGTCGTTCTGGCCGAGGGCACCGCGCAGGGCGTCTTCGGCAGGCCGCTCGAGCGTGAGCGCGTGCACCACGCCGCGCTCGGCCACCCGCGAGGTGATCTGCCGCGCGAGGCGGCGGCGCACCTGCTCGACGAGGAAGTGGGCGTCTTTGCTGCGCGGGGCGGCGTCGGCGACGGCCTCGAGAATGCTCCTCAAGTCGCGCACCGAGATGCTCTCGCGAAGGAGCCCGCGCAGCACGCGCACCAGCTCGCCCAGGCTCACCACGCCAGGCACGGTGTCTTCGACGAGCTTCGGCGCGTCCTTCGCGCAGGCCGCGAGCAGATCCTGCACCTCCTGGCGGCCGACGAGCTCGTGGGCGTTGCGGCGAATGAGCTCCGACAGGTGCGTGGTGAGCACCGACGGGCCGTCGACCAGGGTGTACCCACGCGCCTCGGCCTGCGCGCGCTGCTCGGGCGTCACCCACACCGAGGGGAGCCCGAAAGCCGGGTCCTTTCCCGGGAGGCCGTCGAGGGTCGGCGTGCCGCCGTTGGGCTCGAGGCACATCAGGCGCCCGGGGTGCACCACGCCGCGCCCGATCTCGACGCCGCGCAGCTTCACGCGGTATTCGGTGCCGTCGAGGCGCAGGTTGTCCTTCAGGTGCACCGACGGGAGCACCAGCCCCAGCTCGGTGGCCAGCTGCTTCCTC
>JALOQF010000089.1 GCA_025459425.1 Myxococcaceae bacterium
CGCGCGGCCGACCTGCCGCCTGAGGCGCGCGAGACGCTGGCTACCATCGCCCAGGGAGGCCCGTTCCCCTTCGAGCGCGACGGCATCGAGTTCAAGAACCGCGAGGGCCGCCTGCCCTACCGGCCCGGCGGGTACTACCGCGAGTACACCGTCGTCACGCCCGGTGAGCGCACCCGCGGCGCCCGGCGCATCGTCACCGGGGCCAACGGCGAGCGGTACTACACCGACGATCACTACGGCTCGTTCTCGCGCGTGGTGCCATGAGCGACGAGCTCGACGAGTCTCCGCCCGAGTTCCGGGAGCAGCACCAGAAGCGCCTGTCGTGGATGCCGTGGCTCTACCACGCGCTCAAGCCCAAACACCTCGTGTGGGCCCGCCCGTGGCAGCAGGCGATTCAAGCGCGCCTCATGCGCGAAGAGACCGTCACCCTCGCCGAAGACTGCTTCGTCTCGCCCGAGGCCGGCATCTTCGCGCAGCTGGGGCGGCCCATTCGTATCGGCCCGCGCAGCACCATCGCGGCGCACGCCTTCCTCCACGGGCCCCTCACCATCGGCGCCGACGTCAGCATCAATTCTCGCGCCAGCCTCGACGGCGGCGCCGTGGGCATCACCGTGGGAGACGGCTGCCGCATCGCCAGCGGCGCGACGCTGTACGCCTTCAACCACGGGCTGTCGCCCGAGCGGCCGGTGCGCGACCAGCCCGTCACCTCGCGCGGCATCGTGCTCGGCGTCGACGTCTGGGTGGGCGCGAACGCCGGCATCGTCGACGGTGTCACGGTGGGCGATCACGCCGTCGTGGGCATGGGCGCGGTGGTGACGCACGACGTGCCGCCGTGGGCCATCGTCGCCGGGAACCCCGCGCGGGTGATCGGTTCCCGGCAGACGCGCTGAGAGCCTCCCTCGCCGGGCAGGTTCGACGAGGCTTGACGGTCGGGCTGGGGACGCCAACAGTCCGTGCCCGATGCGAGCGCGGCTCAGTCGTCTCTTCCAGCGGGCGCGCCGGCTGCTGCCCCTGCGCTGGGGTGGGCTGTTGCTGGTGGCGGTGGCGGTGCTCGCCCTCACCATCAGCCGCGACGAGGCCGACCACCTGCTCGAGCCGGTCGCGCTCATCGCGCTGGCGCTGGTGACGGCCGCGACGCTGCTGGTGTCTTTCACCACGCTCGTCGTCCGGCGGCGCCTCAAGGGCCAGCCCGTCGGCGTGCCGCCCGAGCTCACCACTGGCGCCGAGTTCATCACCGCCTTCCGGGTGCCCAACGTGCGGCTGCTCGGCCTGCTCGACGTCGACCTCGTGTGGGTCGAGCCGGCGGGGTTCGACGTCGAGCTCGTGCGGGTCGACGGCACGCTGGGCGAGCGGATTCGGGCGGTCGAGCGGGGGCGCCACGAGCGGCTGGTGCGGCGCTTCACCGTCGAAGACGTCTTCGGGCTGTCGAGCCTGAGCTTCGAGCTCGAGTGGGAGCTGGCCCTGCGCGTCTCGCCCGTCGCCGCGCCCGTGCACCTCAGCCTCGCCTCGTCGGCGTCGAGCGGCGACTCGTACTCGCACCCGTCGGGCCGGCCCGAGGGCGATCTCATCGAGATGCGTGCCTACGCCCACGGGGACTCGATGCGGCACGTGCTGTGGCGCACGTACGCCCGGACGCGGCGGCTGCTGGTGCGGGTGCCCGAGCGCGCGGTCGCCCCGCAGCCGGTGAACGTCGCCTTCCTGCTCGCTGGTGACGGAGACGAGCCCAGCGCCGGCGTGGCGCGCGTGTTCGTCGAGCAGGGCCTGCTGGGCCCCGACTTCGTCTTCGCCGCCGATGGCGCGAGCCAGCCCACCACGCGGGTGCCCGAGGCCGTGGAGCAGATCATCGACTCGGTCCGCGCGCGCCGCGGCGACGGGCCCACGGCCGACGCCGTGGCCGGCCTGGTGCAGTCGCACCGCATGGGCGCCTGCGTCGTCTTCGCGCCGCCCGTCGATGGCCCGTGGCGACAGCGGCTGCTGGGGATGGCGAAGCGCCTGTCGGTGCGCGCGACCGTCATCATCGGCACCGATGCCATCGCGTCGGAGCCGGCCAGGTCCTCGGAGCGACGCGCGCGCTGGCTGCTGGAGGACGACGAGGCCGTGCACTCGGAGCGGCTCTCGGCGCTCCGCGCAGCGCTCGAGGCCGATGGGTTCGGCGTGCAGCTCATCCACCGGCCGACGGGGAAACACGTATGACGGCCCCGGCGTACGCCCATCGATGGCTGTTGCGCACGACAGGCCCCCGTCGGTCGAGCCAGCCCCGCCCGCGCGTGGCCGCCACGGTGTCGCGCGGCGCCGCCGTCTCCAGCCCTCGCGCGGAGGGCCGATGACGAACTCCGAGGTGAGGCCCTCGGTGGCCGTGCTCCAGGGCGTGGTGCTCGTCGCAGGCGCGCTCTTCTTCCTCGTGCCCATCAGCACGCCCCTGGGCCTCCTGGCGGCGGTCTCGGGCATCGCGGGCGCGTGCTGGGTGACGTGGAAGCACGGCGCCCGAATTCGGTCGGGCCGTGGCGCCGTCGTCGGGCTGGGCGCGGTGCTCCTCGGCTGGCTCGTCGAGCGCCTCTTCACCTCGGTGGCGTGGCCGTGGAGCCCCGAGGCGTCCCTCGTGCTCGCCGACGCCCTGTCGCTCGGCCTCATCGCAGGCGGGGTCGTCTTCACCGTGCGGGTGCTCGCGAAGAAGGCGCGCGCCCTGGCGGCGGTCGAGTTCGCCCTCGTCGTGGGCGCCGTCGCGCACGCCTTCGCCGCGCACCGCCACGAGCGCATTCACCAGCCGCGGGTGCTGGCGGACTTCGCCTGGACGAACGGCGTCGATCCCCAGACGCTGCTGGCCGCCCTCGGCGTGGTGGTGGTGGTGATGGCGGCGCTGCTGCTGCTCCGCGTGCGCTCGGCCAGCCGCGCGGTGGCGGCGCTCCTCATCGTGGTGCTCCTGGGCCTCCTCGCGCTCCAGCTCGGTGGTGGGCGGCCCGTGAAGAAGCTGGAAGACGACGAGCTCGGCCTGTCGAAGGACGACGGCGACGAGAAGGCCGACGCGAAGGACGGCGAGGGCAAAGGCAGCGAAGGCGGGGGCGGCAAAGGCGACGGCTCGAACAAGGACGGCAAGGGTGAAGGCAAGGGCGACGGCAACGGCGGTGGAAGCGGGCCGCCGCAGCCGGTCGCGGTGGTGCTGCTGCAAGACGAGCTGCCCGACACCCCGGTGCTCTACTTCCGCCAGGCCGTGCGCTCGAAGCAGGTGGGCGATTCCCTGGTTCAGGACACCTCGGGCCAGCTCGACCCCGACGTGCCGGTGACGGTGCCCGCGGGCGGCACGCTGACGTTGCCCTCGCCGCAGTCGCCAGATCTACACAAGCCGTTCGACACGACGATGTTCCTGCTCGTCGACCACGCGCAGCTCCCGGCGCTCGGCCACCCGGATCAGCTCACGATGCTCGAGAACCCCGACCCCCGGCGCTTCGTGGCCGCCTACTCGGTGCGCTCGAACCTGCTGGTGCGGCCCCCGGAGCGCCTCTTCGGCCGTGAAGCCAACGGCGCCGGCTTCGACGAGGCGCGCCGCGCAGCGTACCTCGCGCTGCCCGATGATCCGCGCTACCGCGAGCTGTCGGATCGCATCGTGCGCGACGTCGACCCCCGCTTCGTGGGCGACGACGTGATGAAGGCCTTCGCCATCAAGCAGTTCCTCGAGAAAGAGGGCTTCTACAGCCTCGCCCAGAAGCAGCTCGTGGGAGAGACGCCGACGGCCAACTTCCTCTTCGGCGAGATGAAGGGCTACTGCGTGCACTTCGCGCACGCGGCGACGTTCCTCTTCCGCAGCCAGGGCATCCCCGCGCGGGTGGCGCTCGGCTACGCGGTGCAGACGAACCGCCGGGGCGCCGGCTCGTCGGTGCTGATCTACGGCAACGACGCGCACGCCTGGCCCGAGGTGTACCTCGAGGGCGTGGGCTGGGTGACGTTCGACATCTACCCCGAGCGCAGCGACGAGCCGCCGCGGCCGCCGATGGAGCAGGAGCTCGAGGTCGTCTACGGCGAGCTCGCACGCAAGGACGCGACCGGAGGCCGGGGTGCACCGCTGAAGCCGCTCGAGCTGCCCTGGGGACCCATCGCGCTGGGCCTGGTGGCCTCGACGCTCGTCGCCGCGTACGCCATCAAGCTGGGCCGTCGCCTCGCGCGCAGCTCGCCCGCAAAGGTGTACCGCGCCGTGCTCGACCACCTCTCCGACGCCGGCCAGGCCCGGCACTTCGGTGAGAGTCGGGAGCGCCACGCCCAGCGCCTCTCGAGCCTCGCACCGAGCTTCGCGCCGCTGACCGACGCGCACCTGCGCCTCGCCCTCAAGGGGCCCGACACGGCCGCCGCCCAGACCGTCGAGCAGCTCGCCCGCGCCACCGTGGCCGAGCTGCGCGCCGCCCTGCCTCTCCGCCAGCGGCTCGTCGCCGCCCTCAACCCGATTGGATGGTGGTTCACCCGATGACGCCCCCCGACTCCGAGCCCCTCGTGACGCCTCTTTCGCCCACCGACGTTCGCACCGCGCCGGCCATCGCCGCCGTGGCCCCTGCGCCGGCCGGCCCCGCCTCGCTCGACGACGTGCGGCGCCTCGCCCAGACGCTGCGCGAGCGCATGCGCGACCAGGTGATGGGCCGCGACGACATCATCGAGCTGGTGCTGGTGGCGCTCTTCGCCGACGGCCACGTGCTGCTCGAGGACTACCCGGGCTCGGGCAAGACGACGCTCGCCAAGTCGCTCGGCCACTCGATCGTCGACGATCTGCACCACGACGAGATCGCCGACTTCCGCCGCATTCAGTTCACGCCCGACCTGCTGCCGTCCGACGTGACGGGTGTGATGATCTTCGACACCGCCACCAACGGCTTCTCGTTCCGCCGCGGGCCGGTGTTCGCCTACGTGGTGCTGGTCGACGAGATCAACCGCACCTCGCCCAAGGTGCAGTCGGCGCTCCTCGAGGCGATGGCCGAGAAGCAGGTCACCGTCGACAACACCACGCACCGGCTCGACGATCTCTTCTTCGTGCTGGCGACGCAGAACCCGCTCGACTCGGTGGGCACCTATCCGCTCCCGATGGCGCAGCTCGACCGGTTCCTCTTCAAGCTCAGCATGAAGCACATCGACCGCGCCTCGGAGCTCGAGGTGCTCCGCACGTGGGGCACGCCGCGGACGCCGCGCGAGCTGCCGAAGGTGACGCGCGGGCACGTGGTGGCGAGCCGCGGCCTCATTCGAAGCCAGGTGGCGGTCGACGAGCGGGTGCAGGAGTGCCTCGTCGACATCGCGCGGCTGCTGCGGGCCGACAAGCGGGTGCGCCAGGGCGTGTCGACGCGCTGCCTGGTGCAGGCGATCCCCGCGCTGCAGACGCTCGCGGTGCTGCGCGGGCGCGACTACGTCTCGAGCGCCGATCTCGAGTCACTGGCGCCGGTGCTCTTCGCCCACCGCCTCGACTGCGCCCCCGGCGTGCAGGTCGACGCGCTCATCACCGAGACCCTGCGCGCGCCCATCGAGCGGCTGTCGCGTCAGACGATCGGAGGGGCCTGAGCCCCATGACGCGCGCCGTGCT
The DNA here is from genome assembly GCA_025459425.1 of Myxococcaceae bacterium. Taxonomy (GTDB): domain Bacteria; phylum Myxococcota; class Myxococcia; order Myxococcales; family Myxococcaceae; genus Xiheimicrobium. The sequence continues at coordinate 5,552 of JALOQF010000089.1, forward strand.
CCTCTGCGTGGTGCTGTGCGCTGCTTCGGCCCGGGCCGGGTTCGAGGCGACGTTCACGGCCGAGGAGCGCTCGCTGCTCGCCGAGGTCGAGGCCCGCCGCTACATCAAGGCGCGCGCGGCGGCCGAGGCGGTGCTCGCGAAGGACCCCGACTCGTTCGTCGCCTGCTGGGCGATGGCGAAGGTGCACCACGACGAAGAGGGCAACCACGCGCGGGCCCTGTGGTTCCTCGACAAGGCCACGACGATCCTCGACGAGCGCGACGCAGTGTGGGGCCAGCGCCTGCTGCTCGAGCGGTACGACCTGGTCTTCGAGATGGCCCGCAACCAGGAAGCGCTCGACGTGCTCGACGAGTACGAGGCGAAGTACGGGCCACCGCCGCTGCGCCTGCGCATCTGGCCACTCTTCAAGCTGGGGCGCCGCGACGAGTCCCGCGCGGTCGCGCAGCAGCTCGCCACCTCGGGAGAGCCGGGCCTCGTCACCTGGGGCTACAACGGGCTGTTGAGCATCGCCTTCGAAGAGCACGACCGCCTCGAGGCCCACCGCTGGGCCCTCGCTGGCGTGAAGGCGTCGGACGACAAGAGCTGCACGCTGCTGCTCAACGCCGGAGGCACGGCCTTCATGAATTTCCGCCTCGCCGAGGCCGAGAGCCTGATGGTGCGCGCCGATGCCGTTCGCGACGACTGCGCCGGCGTTCCGTACGATCAGATCGCGATGCTCGCGGTGCTCAAGGGCGAGGCGCAGAAGGCGTTGTCGGCGCTCAAGACGGCCAGCAGCAGGCCCCTCGAGAAGCGCATGCGGCCCCAGTTCGCCCTGCAGCGCCGCGAGGTGCTGGCCGAGCTGTACTCGGTGCTGGGCAAGGACGACGAGGGCGCGAAGACGGCCGAGCTCGTATACCGGCAGCCCGCCCGCACCGGCATGTCGAGCAGCCCTCCGAAGATCGAGCGCCTGCGTCGGGTCGCGCGGTACGCCTTCGCGCTCGACGGGCTGGTGGCCCGCCTCACGGAGCGCGCGCTGGTGGCCACGGTCGGCAAGGGCCAGGCCGCGCTGTCACCGCAGCTGACGAAGGCGCTGGCCACGCGCTGGGAGGTCCGCCGCGAGCTGGTGCAGCTGCTCTCGGACGAAGACCGGCTGTTGCTGGTGCTGCGCCCCAACATCATGGACGTGGGCGACTTCAGCGCCTGGCGCACCGCGCAGCTCATCGACGTGGTGGGCGCCGGCGTCTTCCGCGGCGGCCTCGCGCGCGCCCGGGTGCTCGACGAGGGCCTGCCCGTCTCGGCCGCCTACTTCGACGCCTTCGAGGCCGAGCTCGAGCTGCGCCATGGGAGCGCCGAGCAGGCCGTCGCGCTCGCCACCGCCGCGCTCGAGAAGCTGCCCACCGAAGAGGGGCTGCTCCGGTGGCGCACGCACGCGGTGCGCGCCGAGGCCCTCAGGAAACGCGGCGATGGCGAAGGCGCGCGCGCCGATCTCGAGCTGGTGATGCGACAGTGGCCGACGGCGCTGCGCATCATCGGCGCGCCCCTGCCCGTGTCGATCGCCCACGATGGCAGTGACGCGGCCTCGGAGACGGCCTCTCGCCTCTCACGTTCGAGCCGCTTCACCGTCTCGACCGAGGCGCCCTTCCGCGTTCAGGTCGACGCGGTGGGGCCCGCGCCGACGGTGTGCCTCACCAACCGCTCCGGCGCCCGGCTCGCCTGCACGAAGAAGGACACCGTCGACGAGGCCATCGAAGCGTTCCAGCTCGACGCCTTCTCGCCGAAGGTGTCTCTCACCGACACCGACCTGCGCAGCCTCGACGGCAGCCCGGTGCGTGTGTCGGCCGATGAAGCCTTGCGGAGGGCGCTCGGCCCATGACGCGACTCGTTGCCTGCATGCTCCTCGTCCTCTCGGCCTCGGCCCTGGGTGATGACGCCGCCGACTGCCGGGCGAAGAAGGGCACCTGGAAGGACGACGGCCGCGAGCGCGGCTGCATCGTCTCGAACAAGCGCGAAGGCGTGTGGGAGCTCTACGGCCCCGGCGGCCAGCTCGTCGAACGGACCACCTTCAAGGCGAGCCGCCGCGACGGCCCCAGCACCACCTGGTTCCTCAACTGCAAGGTGCGCGCGAAGGGTGACTACGCACAGGGGCAGCGCACGGGCCTCTGGAAGGAGTTCGACGTCGAAGGCAACCCCGTCTCCGAGGGCTCGTACGACAAGGGCCTGCGCACCGGCGAGTGGACGACGTACTACCGGGGCACGCCCCGCAAACACCTCGTCGGCCCCTCCGTGCGCGACCGACAGAACGGCCGCTTCACCGAGTACTTCGTCACGGGCGAGAAGTGGCGCGAGCTCGACATCGTGAACGGTGAACGTCAGGGCGAAGCGGCCGACGCGTGCCGTGCGAAGGGCGGCGTGTGGCAGGTCGAGCCGATGGAGCGCACCGAGGGCTGCCTCGAGGCCGGCGTCAAGGAAGGCGTGTGGACGACGTACCACCTCACCGGCGCGGTGAAGTCGAAGGAGCCCTTCAAGAAGGGCCGCATCGACGGCATCGTCGAAGAGTTTCACCTGTCGGGTGCGCTCCTGCACCGGGGCCTGTTCCGCGACGCGGTGCCCGATGGCCGCCACGAGTTCCTCGCGCCCGATGGCGGCGTGTGGGGCAAGAGCGTGCTGCTGGATCAGTCTGGCGAGTGGCGCCCGTTCCACCACACGGGGAAGGTGGCCACCGAGGGCGCGTACGATCGTGGCTGCCCCGTGGGCCCGTGGCGCGTCTACTCGGAGCAGGGCCAGCTGCTCGTCGAAGACACCTACGTCAACTGCCAGCGCAACGGGCCCTACACCGACTACTACCTCGACGGCTCGCGGCGCCGCTCCGGTGAGTTCAAGAACGGCGTCGAGGTCGGGCCCTGGGTGCAGCGCTTCGAGAACGGCAAGGTGGCCTGGGAAGGCGCGTACGCGCAGGGCGAGCGCATCGGCGGGTGGAAGTTCTTCAGGTGGGACGGCTCGCTGCGCATGAAGGGCCAGTACGAGGGCGGCGAAGCCACTGGCACGTGGACCGAGTCGTTCGCCGACGGGAAGACGCAGGCCGTCGGCCCCTTCATCGAGAACAAGAAGGGCGGTGACTGGAAGCTGTACTGGCAGAACGGGAAGCCCTGGCGCGAGGCCCCCTACGTCGAAGGAGACGAGGCCACGCCCGACGCCGTGCGCTGCAGAGAGATGGCCGGCAACTGGACGGCGGACGTCGAGAAAGGCGCGCTGGGCTGTCTCATCTGCCGCGCGAAGGAAGACGAGACGGTCGAGTGGCTCCCGCAGGGCCGCTGGAGCTTCTGGCACGCCGACGGCACGCTCGAGAAACGTGGCGAGCTGCGCTGGGGCAAGCCCACCGGCGCCTGGGAGTACTTCCACGACAACGGCGCCGTCATGCTCGAGGGCCAGTTCGACGGCGGCGTCGAGGTCGGTGGGTGGAAGGGCTTCTACCGCTCGGGCCAGACGCGCTTCGTCGGCGGCTACGTCGAGGGCAAGCCCGACGGCGAGTGGACGAGCTACCAACCTGACGGCGGCCTGCTCTCGGTGGGCCGGTACGAAGGTGGCCAGAAGGTGGGCCGGTGGAAGTACGCCAGCGGCGCGAAGGTCGACGAGGTGGTGCACGAAAAGCGGAGCGCGCCTGACGCCGGCGCCGAGACCGCCGCTCCCGACGCCGGGCGCTGACGCGACGACCGAGGACACGCGGGCAGCGAACCCGCCGGTGCCCGCACGGGCCCACTTCGGCTCACCGACGACGCAGCACCCGCTTCAAGACCGCTCCGGCCTGCGGCACCCCGAGCGCCGCCGTGAGCGCGAAGTACGACACGCCGAAGACGCCGAGCAGCGCGGTGCAGGCCAGCACCGTCGACACGTCGAAGCGCCACACCACGAGCGGCGGCAGCTCGGGGAACGTGAGCCACGCCCCGCCCCACTCCTCCAACGCCGCCGCGCGCGCGCCGAACTGCCGCGTCAGGAGCGCCTTGAGGCCCAGCGCGAGCCCGCCCGAAACGAACGCTGCGCCCCACAGCCGCACCAGCCGGCTCCTGATGGACGGCACGCCGTCGATCGCCTTCGACACCGCGCGCCGCAGCAACACCATCTCGAGCCAGGCCGTCAGGCTCGTCACCAGCGTGAGGAACACCACGCCCACGTCGGTGGGGAGCCCGAGCGCTCCGGCTCCGAAGCGCACCGCGACGAAGCCGACGCTGACGCCCACCGCCACCCGCACCACCGCGAAGCGCAGCGGCGTCTTCGTGTCCTTCAGCGCGTAGAGCGTCGACGAGAAGAGCCGGCCGCTCGTCTGCGCCAGGAGCGCGAGCCCCGAGCCGAGCAGCACGTACCAGCCCAGCCGCGAGTCCGTCGCGGTGAAGCGCCCCGACTCGAGCAGCACGCCGCAGAGCAGATCGCCCAGCAGCAGGAACGCCACCGCCGACGGCACCACGAAGAACGCCATGCGCTCGAGGCCGGCCTTCAAACGCTCCTTCAGCGCCGCCGCCCGCTCGGCCTGTGACTTCACCGCGTCGGCCGACATGTCAGGCAGCTCGGCCGCCGAGATGGCCATGCCGAAGAGGCTGATGGGCAGCAGCGCGATCGTCTGCGCGTACGTGAGCACCGACACCGCGCGCGCCGAGACGAGCGAGGCCAGCGCGAGATCGACCCACGCGCTCACCTGCACCACGCCGCGCGCCGTCACGGCGGGCCCGAAGCCGGCCAGCACCTCACGCACCGCCGGTACCGAGAGCGTCGGCCGGGCATCGAGCCCACCCAACAGCCGCAGCACGTTCGGCAGCTGCACGAGGAACTGGAGCACGCTCCCGGCCACCGTCGCCCAGGCCACCCAGGTGATGAGCACCGACGCCGGCTCGGCGCGCCACAGCACGAGCGCGGCGATGATGGCGCCGTTCCACACCACCGGCGCCACGTACGAGAGGAAGAACCGCTTGTGGCTGTTGAGAATGCCCAGGCACCACGCCGACAGCACCAGCACTCCGGTGCCGGGGAAGATGACGCGCACGAGCGCCACGGTGAGCGCGAAGGCGTCTCCGGTGTAGCCGGGCGCGATGAGGCCCACCAACCACGGCGCGGCCAACAGGCCCACGCCCACCACCACGCCCACCAGCAGCGTCAGCAACCCGAAGACGGCGCCAGCCATGCGCCGGGCCTCGGCTTCCTGGCCCTTCGCGCGCAGGCCCGCGTAGACGGGAATGAAGGACGCCGAGAGCACGCCTTCACCGAGCAGGTTCTGCAGCACGTTGGGAATGCGCGTCGCCGCCGAGAAGGCCGCCGCCTCGAGTCCGCTGCCGAGCAGGTGCGCGAAGAGCTTCTGCCGCACGAGGCCCGCCACCCGCGACAGGAGGATGCCCAGGGCGACGAGCGCGGCCGCGCGGCCACTGCGTGACGGCGTGTCTGACACCGGGGCACGTTGTACTGCGCCCGCCGTGCCGGGGAAGCTCGAGTGTGACACCCGCCTACGTCACGGCGCGCGCCGCGCTTGACGGGTGGAGCCCTGGGGTCCAAAGAGCCGACGTGTCCCGCGTCCTCGTCGTCGATGATGAAGCCAACCTTCGAAAGGTCCTCGCCGCCATGCTGCGGAAGGAGGGCTACGAGGTGGCCATCGCCGAGAACGGAGAGATCGCCCTCGCCGAGTTCGAGAAGAACGGCGCCGACGTCGTCATCACCGACATGGTGATGCCGAAAGTGGGAGGCCTCGACCTGCTCAAGGGCGTTCACGCCTCACGGCCCGACGTGCCCGTCATCATCATCACCGCGCACGGCACCGTCGACTCGGCCGTCGAGGCCATCAAGCTGGGCGCGTTCGACTACATCACCAAGCCCTTCGAGCAGGCCGAGATCCAGTCCGTCGTGGCGAAGGCCGCGCGCACCCAGGAAGCCAACCAGGGGCACGTGCCGCCCGAGGGCAAGGCCCGCTCGTCGATCATCGGCGAGTCGAGCCAGGTGCAGGAGCTCTTCAAGGTCATCGACAAGGTGGCCGACTCGCCGTCGACGGTGCTCATCACGGGCGAGTCCGGCACCGGCAAGGAGCTCGTCGCCACCGCGCTGCACGACGGCAGCTCGCGCAAGGACAAGCCGCTCATCAAGATCAACTGCGCGGCCATTCCGAAGGATCTCATGGAGTCGGAGCTGTTCGGCTACGAGCGCGGCGCCTTCACCGGCGCGGTGACGTCGAAGCCGGGCCGCTTCGAGCTGGCCGACGCGGGCACCATCTTCCTCGACGAGATCGGCGAGGTGCCCATCGAGATGCAGGTGAAGCTGTTGCGCGTGCTGCAGGAGAGCGAGTTCGAGCGCGTCGGCGGCATCAAGACGACCCGCGTCGACGTGCGCCTCATCGCCGCCACCAACCGCGATCTGCTGGCCGAGGTCGAGGCCGGGCGCTTCCGGAAGGATCTGTACTACCGCCTCAACGTGGTGCCGATTCACCTGCCGCCCCTGCGCGAGCGCCGCGCCGACGTGCCCGCGCTCGTGCGGCACTTCATCGAGAAGTACAACAAGCGGCTGAACAAGAAGATCGAGGGCATCGCCGACGAGGCGCTGGTGATGCTCCAGGCGTACCCGTGGCCCGGCAACATTCGCGAGCTCGAGAACCTGATGGAGCGGGTGATTCTGTTCGCCGACGGGCCCCGCATCGAGGCGCACGATCTGCCGGCCCCGGTGCGCGGCGTGGGCGGCACGACGACGTTCACCGCCGAGAGCCCCACGCCCGAGATCGGCGAGACGCCGCTCAAGGAGATCCTCAAGGCGCGGCAGGCCGAGATCGAGAAGGCCTTCATCGTGCAGGCGCTGGGCAAGACCGAAGGGAACGTCACGCGGGCCGCCAAGCTGCTCGGCATCAGCCGCAAGTCGCTCCAGACGAAGATGAAGGAGTTCGGCCTGCGCGACGAGTCGCCCGCCGAGGAATGACGGCCGGGGGCCGGGCTGTTGCACCTGGCACAACCCTGTGGCGAAAAACTTTCACATTCCCCCGCGCCCGGTACGGTCCGCTCCGCAAGGAGCCCGCATGTCCGAGATGCCCACCCTGGGGTCGACCGAGAAGAAGTCGCCCCTCGTCCCCGTCGCCATCGTCGCTTCCCTCGTCGGTACGCTGTCTGGCACCGCGTGGTGGCTCACCCACCGTGAAGCCCGGGCCGAGGTGCCCGAGCTGGTCGTCGCCGCCGATGCGCCCGTGACGCCACCGGCGCCCTCGGCCGAGGCGCCCGTGGCCGCCGTCGCCGTGGCACCGCCCGTCGACCCGACGAATGCCCCGACGCCGACGACGCCTCTTGGCCAGGCCGTCGCTGCCGCACCGACGATCGTCCCGCCCGCACCCAGGCGCGGCGCGGGCCTGCAGACGGTGACGACCACCATCGCCGGGCCGCTCGAGTCGGCGATCGTCTCGCAGGTCGGCAAGGACGTGGGCCAGCCGCTGACGCAGGTGGTGAACCGCTCGCTCGTCTGGTGGATGAAGGTGCCCGGCGATCTGCTCAAGGGCGACGTGCTCACCGCCGTCTACGAGGAGCGCGCCGGCCAGGAGCCCCTCGTCCACGCGGTGCGGTACTCGAGCCGCAAGTTCGGCAAGACGTTCGAGGCCTTCCGCTTCCAGGGCACCGGCGACGCGCACGCGCGCTTCTTCCAGCCCGACGGCACCACCCTCGAGGAGCAGCTCGTCCCCAGTCCCATCGACGACTACGAGCAGATCACCTCGCTCCTGCGCGACGGCCGCGGCCACAAGGGCGTCGACTTCAAGGCGCCGGTGGGCACGCCGGTGAAGGCCACGTTCGACGGCGTCATCACGCGCAAGAACTGGTCGTTCCGCGGCAACGGCAACTCCATCGAGGTCGAAGAGACCGGCGGCCAGGGCCGCACCGCGCTGTACCTGCACCTCTCCGAGCTGCCGAAGTCGGTGCAGCCGGGCCTGCGCGTGAAGAAGGGGCAGGTGCTGGCGCAGTCGGGCAACTCGGGCCGCAGCTTCGCGCCGCACCTGCACTACCAGCTGATGAAGGGCAGCACCGTGGTCGATCCGTTCAAGAGCCACTCGACCAGCCGAGAGCAGCTCCCCGCGGGCGATCGGGCGGCGTTCGAGGCGAAGGTGGCGAGCCTGAAGGCCCAGATGCCCGCTGACGCGGTGGCCGGGAACTGAAGCGGATTCTTGTCAGGGTGCCCCAAGGGGCCTACCGTCGCGGCGTGCTCATGCTGCGCCGTCTTGGGGTTCTCGCGTTCGTCGCCTGTGCCGTCGGAACCTCCGCGCAGGCCGCTGAGATCACCCGCGTCGCCTCGTCCTTCGAAGAGAAGGACCCGTTCGGCATGCTGTTCCACTTCACGTTCGATCGAACGTGGGACCAGGGGAAGATCGCCCGCGAGTGGTACCAGCAGGGCAGCCTCACCGACGTCACCGAGCTGAACTACCAGCGCGACGAGACGCGGCTCGGCATCGACGCGCACATCGGCATCTTCCGCGACCTCGAGCTGCACGTGGGCGTGCCCATCGTCTTCCAGCACGACCGCCGGTGGACGTTCGCCTCGGGCACCACGCCGGCGAACACCACCCTCTTCCGCAACTGCGGCGACGCGCGCGGCACCCCGTGCTCGACGCCCGGCGCCGGAGACGGCCGCCTCTTCGAGATCGGCCCCGACGGCCGCGCCGTGTACCGCGGCGGCCTCGGTGACTTCACCTTTGGCATCGCGTGGAACGTCTTCAACCAGGCCAAGGACGACACCAAGCCCACGTGGACGCTGCGCTTCGACTACACCGCGCCGACGGCGTCGACCCTCAACCCGTCGCTGCCCACCTCGACCGAGATGCGCGGCGCCATCGGCGATCGGGTGCACCGCTACTCGTTCTCGACGGCCGTCTCGAAGCGCATCGGTGACTTCTTCGAGCCCTACGTCGGCGTCACCTACGTGCTGCCGTGGGTGGGGCCCAACTACTACTCGAACTGTGACAACGCCCTCGACGAGCGCATGGCCCGCGCCGAGAACTGCGGCCAGGGGCCCTGGCGTCGCCTCGAGACGGGCATTCGGCCCGCGCACGTCGGTCTCGTCACCTTCGGCAACGAGATCATCGCGTTCGAGCGGCCCGACCGCTTCCAGCGCGTCGTGATCGATCTGCGCGGCTTCTTTCAATACACGTCCGAAGGGCGCACCTACAACGAGCTGTCGGACCTCCTGGGCAAGCAGCTCTACAGCACCGACTTCGGCACGACGGGGGTGCAGGTGGGCTTCGTCGGCCAGGCCGCCGAGTTCGTGATGCTGAAGGCGTACGGCTCGCTCGGGTACCAGACCGAGCGGTACCTGACGAACGAGAACATCGGGAAGGATCAGAACAACAACGGCACCATCGACATCTCGTCGAACCCGGTCGAGATCAACCCGAACTACGACTTCCGGGTCGACCGTGTGGGCCGCCGCTTCCGCATGCAGGAGCAGCTCGTCTGGCGCCTCATGGTGACGGCGACGCTGAACTTCTAGGCGCGCTTTCGCCCCACCACGACGCAGTTCGTCGCCGGCCACGGGAGCGGCCTTCCTTCAGCGTCCATCACGCGCACGGTGCCCTCGTAGCGGTGCTTCACGATCCACGGGTTGCGGGTCTCTTCCAGGTGCACCGGCTCGAACCCGGCCCGCCCGAGCGCCTCGCCCCACCCTGCCAGCGTCAGCGGCCCGAACTCCTCGTGCACCTCGATGTGCCAGTTCTTGAGGTAGTCCTTCTTGCAGAGGAACTCGTTGGCGTCGTGTGACGACAGCTCGACGAGGCCCTCGGCGAGGCGGGAGCACCGAACGCCCCGGCCCTGCCGGAACTCGCTGGCGAAGCGGTCGAACGTGGCGCGGGTCGCTTCATCGAGGAGCTCGAGGCGCCAGGTGGCGTCGGGTGGGCTGACGCCATCTCGAACGAGCAGGTGGCCGCCGGGAGCGAGCTCGGTGTTCGCGTTCGCCAGCGCGCGGTCGATCGCCGTCACGTCGTAGCCGCTGTACGAGTGCACCTCATGCATCACCGACGAGAAGATGACGGTGGTGGCGCTCGCGGGCGGAACGCACATGTCGATGACGTTGCCGAAGACGAGGCCCACGTCGTCGGTGGCGTAGGTGTTCTCGTCACACAGCCGCAGGAACTCGCGCGACAGATCGACCCCCGAGAAGCGCGACCGGGGGAACAGGCGCGACAGCTCGACCAGCAGCTTGCCGGTGCCACAGCCCTTGTCGACGACGTGCCCGGGCTTCACCCAGCGGACGAGATCGTCGAGCTTCTGTCTGAGCGAGGCGTCCATCTGCGCGCCGTACGAGCCGAAGTCACGCAGGTGCCCCAGCTCGCCGTCGTCGTTGAGCAGCTTCTGGTGGAACACGGCCTTCAGCGCCTCGAGGACACCCGGCTTCTCGTAGACGGCCACCGTCTCGGCCGTCGCCTCGTCGCGCCACGGCCGCCCGTCGGCGATGCGCTGCACCAGCTCGTGTGGCGTCAGGCCCTTCACGTCTCCGGCCACCACGGTGAAGCCCTTCGCGGCGAAGAGCGCGTCGACGTCGCGGTTGGCCGAGTAGAGCCGCGTCGAGGCTGGCTCGAGCACCCGCCCGGTGCGCGCCTTCACCTGCGCGAGCACGTGCTCGACCCACGCGTCCGAGTCGGGGATGTCGTCGATGCGCACGAGCGTGAAGGGCTTGCCCGTGCGCGCGAGCGCCGGCCGCAGCATCGCCTCACGGGTGTCCACGTCGAGCGGGTTGCGCCGCGTGCCCGCGTGGTTGGCGCTCGTGATGACGCACGTCATTCCGTCGATCGGCTCTGCGGCCAGTGACTCGAGCCACGCGCCCTGCGCCTTCGTCACCGCGTGAAACCGGCCAAGCAGGAGCGCGTGCATGATCGGCGAGCGTCTCATGGCATGCTGAGGGTGTCATGCGCACGTTGCTCCTCGTCTTCGCCGCGACCGTGGTTCACGCAGCCCCACCTGGCGCCGAGGTCGTCACCGATGCCTCGTCGATGTCGACCACCGAGCTGCTCGAGCGCGCTCGCACCGAAGCGAAAGAGAGCCGCTTCGACAAGGCCATCTGGTTCCTGACGGTCTGCGTGCAGCGCGAGCCGAAGAACCACGACTGCGTGGTGAGCCTCGCGTCGAACTACGGGCGCCGCGGTGCGTACAACCGCAGCCGATCCGACGAGCTCGAGGCCGCACGCTGGTACAAGCGCTTTCTCGAGATCGCGCCCCACGGCGACCGCCGCGTCGCCCGGGTCGAAGAACTGCTCGGGTCGCTTCCACCCGACCCACGCGAGGCGGCCGGCCCCGTGCGCGTCTCGCTCGAGACCCCTCGCGTGCTCCGGGTCCATCAACTCACCCGGGTCAGCAGCTCGAACCCAGAGGTCGTCACGGCCGTCTTGCAGGCCGACGACGAGATTCGCCTCGAGGGCAAACGGGTGGGCAAAGCCCGCGTCACTGGCTGGAACAAGGAAGGTACGGCGACCCACTGGGACATCGCCGTCGGCAAGTGACCCCGAGGAGCTGATGCGGCCCGGGACGCTCGCTGGCGTCACCGCTTGAAGCGGTACACGGCTGCCGGCTTCGAGGTGGTGATGCGCTTGCCCGGCGCCTGTTCGAGCCGGCCCTCTTCCAGCCACCGGTTGAACGAGCGCCGGAAGTTGCCGGGATCCATCGGCTTGCCCAGCACGATGCCGTACACGTGCCGGAGCTCGGGAATGGTGAACGTCGCCGGCACCAGGTCGAACGCGATGTTCGTGTACTCGAGCTTCCCGCGAATGCGGGTCAGCGCCATCTCGACGATGTCGTGGTGATCGAAGGCGAGCTCGAGCTTGTCGAGCACCGACACGTCGAACCACTCGACGTCCGACACGTCTCCGCCGGCCTTCACGAAGGGCGCGAGATCGGGCCGCACCAGCGCGTAGTAGGCGACGGTGACGACACGCATGCGCGGATCGCGCCCGGCCTTGCCGAACGTGTAGAGCTGCTCGAGGAAGACGCGCTCGGGATCGAGCCCGGTCTCTTCCTGGAGCTCGCGTCGGGCGGCGTCGTCGAGATCCTCGCCCTGCTCGATGGCCGACTCGCCCACCCGGACGAACCCGCCCGGGAGCGCCCACTGCCCCTTGAAGGGGTGCTCCCGGCGCTTGACGAGCAGCACCCGCAGCTGGGCGTCGATGATGGTGAGGATGACCAGGTCGACCGCGACCGACGGCCGCGGGTAGTCCTTCGCGCGGTAAGAGCTGAGAAAGGCCTTCTCGTCGGACATGGCGTGCCGTCCTGAACGCGGGTCACACCGACTTGCGCGGGGCCTTCTTGATCTCGGGCTTCTTCGCCGAAACCACCTTCTTCTCGGGCGCCGCCTTCTTCTCCACCGGCTTCTTCTCGGCGGCCTTCTTCTCGACCACCTTCTTCGGCGCTGCGGTCTTCTTCGGCGCCTTCGGTGCGGCCTCCTTTGCCGCGGCCTTGGCGGCCTTCGCGGCCTGCGCCTTCACCTGCTGCGCGGCCTTCTTGGCGGCGGCCTTCTGGCCACGCTGGGCGGCGCGGGCCTGGCCCTCGGGCGAGGCCATGTACTCGCGGCGCTGCTGGAGCAGCTCGGCGGCGCGCTCGTTGGTGAGCTCCTCGGGCGCGTCACCCTTGCGAAGGGTGGCGTTCGTCTCGCCATCGGTGACGTACCAACCGAAGCGGCCCTCCTTCAGCTGAATCTCCTTGCCGCTCACCGGGTCGACGCCCTTCACGATGGCGGGCTTGGCCTGACCGCGGCCGCGGAACTGCTTGGGCTGTTTGAAGATGGCGACGGCCTCGTCGAGCGTCATCGTCAGCAGCTTCGTCTCGTTCTCGACGCCCAGGTTCCGGCTGTCCTTGCCCTTGGTGAGGTAGGGGCCGTAGCGGCCGTTCTGCGCGACGATCTCTTCTCCGTCGTCGGCGGTGCCGATGACGCGCGGGAGCGTGAGCAGCTCGAGGGCCTGCTCCAGCGTCACCGTCTCGACCTTCATCGTCTTGAAGAGCGACGCGGTCTTCGGCTTGTCGGCGCCATCGACCACCTCGCCGAGCTGCACGTAGGGGCCGAAGCGCCCGTTCTTCGCGTAGACGTTCTTGCCCGAGACAGGATCCTGCCCGATGGGCGTGTCGCCCTTGGGCGCGGTCAACAGCTGCAGCGCCTTCTCGACGGTGAGCTCGTCGGGGGCGAGCGCGTCGGGCACCGAGGCGGTGTCTTCACCGCGCTTCAAGTACGGCCCGTAGCGCCCGGGCTTGACGACGATGGGCGTCCCCGACTCGTCGTCACCGATGGGAATCGAGTTCACCGCGGCCGCGTCGATGTTCTCGATGTTGCCGGTGACCTGCTTCTTGAGCCCCTGGTGCTTCTTGTCGCCGAAGTAGAACTCCTTCAGGTAGCCGACCTTCTCGCGCTCCCCGCCGGCGATCTTGTCGAGCTCTTCTTCCATCTCGGCGGTGAACTGCAGATCGACGAGATCGACGAAGTGTTTCTCCATCAGCTGGACGACGGCGAACGCTTCCCAGTTGGGGACGAGCGCCGAGCCCTTCTTCCACACGTATTTCGCCTGCAGCGTGCCGAGGATCGACGCGTAGGTGGAGGGCCGGCCGACGCCGAGCTCTTCGAGCTTCTTCACCAGCGAGGCCTCGGTGTAGCGGGCCGGCGGCGAGGTGGTGTGCCCGAGCGCCTCGAGCGCCGACACCGGCACCGAGTCGCCTTCCTTCAGCACGGGCAGCGGCGCCTCTTCGTCTTCGCGCTTGTCGTCGCGCTCGTCGGTGCTCTCGACGTACGCCTGCATGTAGCCCTTGAAGGTGATGGTGCGGCCCGAGGCCGAGAACTCGACCTTCTCGCCGCTCGTCGACGTCACGCCCAGCTTGAGCGAGACCGTCTCACCTTCGGCGTCGGCCATCTGGCAGGCGATGGTTCGCTTCCAGATGAGATCGTAGAGGCGCAGCTCGGCGGGAGCGAGCTCGGCCTTGAGCTCGTCGGGCGTGCGGAAGCTCTCACCGGCCGGGCGAATGGCCTCGTGGGCCTCCTGCGCGTTCTTGGTCTTCTTGGCGTACACGCGCGGCGCAGCGGGGAGGAACTTCTCGCCGAAGAGCGCCTGCACCTGCGCGCGCGCGGCCTTCACCGCGGTGTCGGACAGGTTGGTCGAGTCCGTACGCATGTACGTGATGTAGCCGCGCTCGTAGAGGCCCTGGGCCACGCGCATCACCTGCTGCGCGCTCATGCCCAGCTTGCGGCCACCTTCCTGCTGGAGCGTCGACGTCATGAACGGCGCGCGTGGGCTCGAGCGGTACGGGCGCTTCTCGGTCGACGAGACGGTGAAGGCCTTGCCCGAGATGCGCGAGAGCAGGCCGCGCGCCTTCGCCTCGTCGAGCCAGGTGACGTTCGCCGCCGGCTGCCCCTTCGAGTCGAAGTCGCGGCCCTGGGCCACGCGCGAGCCGTCGATGGAATAGAGCGAAGACTCGAAGGCAGGCTCGGTGGCGTGCTTCGCCGAGAGATCCCAATAGCTCGCCGCGCGGAACCGCATGCG
>JALOQF010000090.1 GCA_025459425.1 Myxococcaceae bacterium
CATCGGCGCGGTGGCCATCGGCCCCACGGGCACCTTCGCGGCGGTCCGCGGCGGGTGGGACGTCTGGTACGACCGCCAGCGCTTCTACCGCTCGACCGACGGCATCACCTGGGACGAGCTGCCCGACACGGCGTACGAGAAGGGCCACCCGGTGACGATGCTCGTGGCCGGCGTGGTGCCGCCCGGCGTCTGTCCCTGACCGTTTGCGGCTGGCGCCCTGCGCGCCGCCTCGCGAGCTCGGAGCTCCACGGCGCGAGCGCGAGGCCCACCGCTGCGTGCGTCTCAGCCGTCGCGACCTCGCCCACCTCCAGCGCCACCTCGCGGCGGCGTCGTGACGCCGGTGCGCTCGAACGCTCGCGACGACGAGCGGCGCCTGATGTCACGGGCACCCGTCGCCCAGCTGCACCACGACGTTCTTCGTCGCCACGCCGAAGCGCACCGCGCCCGAGAAGCACAGGTTCGACGAGCAGCTCCCTTCGACCGACAGCGTGAGCGTCGTGGGCTTGCACGCGTTGATGAGCTGTCGCAGGCCCTCGCTCTGCGTGCGCTCGAGCTCGTCGAGGCAGGCGTTGAGCCCCTCGAACACCTGCGTCCCATCGCCGACCTCGAGCGCCCTCGGCTGGCAGGGCGCGCGCACGGACTGCCGCTCGAGCCCGCGCGTACAGGCTGCCTCGATGGCCACGCCGCTCACCGTGGCGGTGCCCGTCGCCGCGCTGCAGCCCGTGCCCGGGCCGATGTCGCTGTACTCGGCCACCAACTCGAAGCGCCCCGAGCGCAGGCAGCCCTGTGACAGGTCGATGCCGGCGGCCGCGAGGTCCTTCGCGAGGTCGAACGCCCCCGACCGAAAGGGCTTGCCGTCGCACTGCACGGTCGCGTCGACCCCGACGCGCGTGTCGACGGCGAGCCTTCGGTCCTTCACCTCGATGGTGGTGGGGGCACAGCCGACGCCGAGGAGCAGGAGGACGATGCGTCGCATCGGCGCAACGCTACCGCATCGGCGCAAACGCCGAGGCCTCGACGACACGAACGCGCGGGTCCTGGGGCGAGCTGGGCGCGCTGGCCGTGGCGGAGCGTCCGCCGTGCCGCAGCAGCGTTGGAGTAACGCGCGCGGTGACAGCTTCGCGGGCTCGCCGGCCGGCGCCTCTCGGAACGGCACCGGCACGTTCGCGGCAGGTCTCAGGGTCGATCGACGACCGCGATGAACGTGAGGACAGTTTTCTTCGTGATGGCGCCATGTCCTGACTGGCAGTTCCGCTGTGCCCGCAGCCGTACGGCGACCTGACGTTCAGCGCACGCTCGCTGCGTCTGGACTTCTCTCCTGCGTTCTCGTCGACGACCGGTTTCCCCCCAAAGGCGCGCGGGCCATCGAGGCGCACCTCGCCTGCACGGTGGCCGCGGCGTGCAGGGCGTACGTCAGCGCAGCAGCCAGGCCAGCCCGAGTCCCAGGGCGAGCGTGAGCACCCCCACCAGCACCCAGGGCAGAGCGCTCGTCCGCCGGGGCGCGGGCGCCGCCAGTTCCTCGAGCGCGGCGCGGACCGCCTCGATGGTGGGCCGCTCGTCGGGCCGCTTCGACAACATCGACGCCACCAGCGCCTCCATGCGCGGGTCGACGCCCGTCACCACCTCGGCGAGGCGCGGCGGCTCGGTGTCGAGGTGGTGCTTCGTCAGCGTCGGCAGGTCGGTCTGCTGGAACGGCCTTCGCCCCGCCAGCATCTCGAAGAAGACGATGCCCAGCGCGTACACGTCGGCGGCCAGCGAGCAGGGGCTGCCGACGAACAGCTCCGGTGCGCCATAGGCCGGCGTGCCCACGAAGCGGCCCACGGCGGTGCGCGCACCGTCTGGCGCCTCGAGCGTGTCCGGTCGGGCGATGCCGAAGTCAATGAGCTTCACCAGCCGCTCGCCGTCGGGCTCGACCACCACGTAGACGTTGTCGGGCTTGAGGTCGCGGTGCACCACGCCCAGCGCGTGCGTCGCTTCGAGGCCCGCCGCCAGCTGGCGCATGAGGGGCAGCGCGTCGGCCAGGGGCAGGGCGCCGCGGCCCTCGAGCAGCGCATACAGCGTCTCGCCGACGAGGCGCTCCATGAGGAGCCAGGGCCGGCCATCGGCCAGGTACCCGAAGCCGAAGACGCGCACCACGTTGCGGTGGGTGAGCGCCGAGAGCGTCTGGCCCTCCGTCACCATGCGCCGCATCGACACCGGGTCTGCGGTGAGGAGCTTCTTCAGCACCTTCACCACCGCCTGCGTGCCGAGAATCGGGTGCTGCGCTTCGTAGACGATGCCCATGCCACCTTCGGCCAGCACGCCCGTGGTGAGGTAGCCGTCGAAGAGCTGCCCGGCGACGCTGGTGAGCGGCGTGCCGAGGTTCGACGCCGACCGTGCCGGCGCGGGCTTCTCCGGTGGTCGCGAGGGCGCGGCGTGCGCCACGTCGACGAGCGCAATCGCAGGCACGCCGGCTGGCTGGGTGGGCACGTCGGCGCGCAGCGGCGCCACGGCTGGCGCTTCGATGGGGGTCACCTCGGGCTGACGGCTGCGGGAAAGCCGCGGCGTCGGGCCCACGGCCCCGGCTCGCGGCCGCGGGTCTCCCTCGGGCTGCACCGGTTGCAGGCCCCGCCGGCTGCTCCCACCCGCCTGCGCTGGTGCGGCCTCGGGCTGCGAGAGGGGTTGCAGGGCGCGCCGGCTGCTCCCGCCCGTCTGCGCCGCCTCGGGCTGTTGCGGGCCGGGCTGGACGGGGGGCAGGCCGCGGCGGCTGCTCCCGTTCGCCTGCGCTGCCTCGGGCTGCACCGGCGGGAGGCCGCGCCGGCTGCTCCCGCTCGCCTGCGCCGACTCGAGCGGCGTCACGTCGGGGGCGTGCGGCCGCAGCGCGGGCTCGAGGAGGGTCGCGTCGGGCGCGGCGCTCGACAGCCGGCTCGCCCACTGGGGCGGCACCGCGGGGGCGGCGGGCAGCGTCACCGGCGCCAGGCCTCCCAGCATGGTCCGGTCGCGGTCGGTGGCCACGTCGTTCTCGTGGAACAGCGACACCGCCTCGGTCGGCCGCTCGTCCTCCGCGACGAGCTCAACGCGGTGGGTGGGGCAGAGCCGCTGCGAGAGGTCGAACGTCTGCCCGCAGGTGGGGCAGGTGCCTCGTACCCGGGGCCGGGGCCCACGGCTGTCAGTCATGACGCTTCTTGCCCAGCAGGCCCTTCGCGCGCTCCGAGATGGACTTGAGCTTGCGCGTGACGGTCTTGCGCGACACCGACAGGCGCGCGGCCGCTTCCTGCCGCTCCTCGTCGCCAGCCAGCACCGACAGCGCGATGTCCCGCGAGACGGTGCCCAGCTCGTCGAGCAGCTTCTTCGAGAACTCCCGGGCCTCGTACTGGGCCGTGAGGCGGTGCGAGGGTTCGGGCGGCGGTGCGCCGTCTTCGTCTCCCGCGGGCGCGTCGAGCGACTCGGTGCGCTTGCTCCCCCGCAGGAGCGTCAGGCAGTGGTTCGTGGCCGTCTGGAGCAGCCACGCGAGGAGCGCCTGCGGGTGCGTCAGGCGCTGCTCGTTGGCGGCCAGCTTGAGGAAGACGTCGTGCGTGGCGTCTTCGGCGAGCGAAGCGTCCTTCAGCAGGCTCAGGCAGCGCCGGTACACCGCGGCCTTGTGCCGCTCGTAGGCTGCCTGCACCTGGGGAGAAAACCCGCTCACCTGCGCCATTGTCGCCTGCACCCCTCCGGGATTCCACCACGCGGCCGCCCGGACCGCCTCTCACACGAAACCGGACCCATTTCATCAGGGAGTTCCACGCCGCCCCACAGGTGGTGCAAGAGTGACGGCCGTGAGTGACGAGCGGCTCGACCCGGCGCTGGCGGCGCCCTTCGTGAGCGCGTGCGTGGCCCTGGCCCGCGCGCCGGTGCACGCCACCACGTGGACCCAGGCCTGCCTCGAGGCGCTCGAGGCCACGTACGCGGAGCGGCCGTCGCTCCACGCGCCCACCCTCGTGCTCGACCTGACGGTGTTGCTGCAGGGTGAGCGGCTCTCGCCCATCGACGTCGAGGCGCCGACGGCCGTGCGTGACGCGCTGCGGGCCTACGAAGACCACGTGCTGGCGCGGCTGACGGCCGACCGCCGGTGGACGCGCCTCGCCGAGGGGGTGGTGGCCGCGCCGAAGGAACTCCGCCCCGTCGCCATCGCGCTGGTGGTGACGCAGATGCTGTCGCGGCTGGCGGCCGAGGGGGGCACGGGGCTCAGCCAGGCGGTGGTGCGCCGGCTGGCGACGCAGCCCATCGGCGACGTGCTCGAGGCCGGGCGGCTCGCCCTGGCCACGCCCGAGGTGGCGGCGCGGGTGGCCGAGGGGTTCCAGGTGCTGGCGAAGGCGGCCCGGCGCGCGCGCGAGCTCTTGAGCGACGCCGAGGTGTTCCTCGTCGAGAACGTCGCCTCGCTGCGCTCGTTGGGGGCGCGCGTGGCCCTCGCGCAGCTGGCCACCGCGGCGCAGCAGGTCGAGGAGCGCCTGCCCGCGCGCCTCAAAGGGCACGTCTTCGAAGACGGCGACGCGCCCACCTCGCTCGAGGAAGACAGCGCGTTTCCCGTGGGTGGCTTCTCGAGCATCGCGACGAGCGGCAGCCTCGAGAACCTGGTGACGAGCGAGCTCATCTACATGGACGAGGAGGGCGCCACGCGGCCCGACCTCTTCGACGTGCGCTTCGTCGAAGGTGAGCTGCTCTACTACGCGCGCGACGAGTCGGTGGCGGTGCGGCGCAAGCGGCGCGTGGTGCTGGTGTTCGACGCGTCGCTGGCCGAGGCGCGGGTGCTCGACGCGAAGGCCACGTTCCAGCGGCTGGTGTGGCTGCTGGGCGCGACGGCGGCGCTGGTGCGCAAGCTGGCCGACTGGTTCGACACCGAGGCGCTCACCTTCGAGCTCGTCTTCGTGCGCGGCCGCGAGGCGCCGCTGTCGGAAGAGCTGGGCGTCACCACCCTGGTGCTGCGCGAGTTCCGGGAGCGCGGGCAGGTCGAGCTGCGCGAGGCCGAGACGGCGGCGCAGGCGTGCCGCGAGGCCCGCGAGACGTGGCGGCAGCGCGCGCGGGTGTTGCTCTTCGGCATGCGGTTTCCCCCGGGCCTCGACGCCGAGAGCCAGCCCGACGCGTGGGTGAGCCTCGAGCACCAGCGCCCGCACGTGGCGTGGCGCGCAGGCCCCGCGCCGCAGGCTGAAGAGGGCGCCGTGGCGGCCGACGTCTGGGCCCACCTCGTGCGTGCGGTGCTCGATGGGTTGCTCGCGCCCGCGAAGCGCCGGTAGCGCAGCACGAGGCGGTCGGCCGTTGACGCTGCAGGCCGCTCCCTGGCGCTGCTTGCCGTTCGACCACTCGCGCACCGAAGAGGCGCCGTCCTCTTCGCGCCCGCGCGTCCTCCAGGTCGTCAGGCCTCGCCTCCGCATCGCTCGAGAGGCCTGCACGAGGCCACGGGAAGGACCGAGACGCCGTCACCCGCAGTGCTTCAGCGCCTACCACAGCCTCACGGCGTTCATCGCCATGAGCGAGCCGTAGGTGACCGCGTTCGCGCGGAGCACCGCGGAGAAGGGCCAGGCCTTCGGCCGATTCAGCAGCAGGTTGACGCCCTGCTCCGTCGCAAGGGTGACGCAGAAGTGGAACAGCGGAAAGAGGAGCGCCTGCCCCACGACGCCTCCGAGGTTCTTGCCGAGGGTCGAGATTCCGACCGACACCAGGGGAGGAAGCAGGGGGCCGGCGCCGAACACCATCACGAAGCCCATGGCCGAGGTGATGACGTTCGACACGACTGCCCCGCGAAGGGGCCTTGCCACCCCGTGCGCCCGGTAGACGAGCCACTCGACGAGGATGACGAGCGGAAACAGGAACGCGTTCATCACCGCGCCGAAGTCGTTGGCCGGCACCAGGCTGTTGGCCAGCGCGAGGGTGGGCGCGAGCACGACGAACGCGCTGCCGAGACGTCTCACCGAGCGCTCCGAGGGGTGACGGTGCCTCTCACTCGTGCCGCCGACGCTGCGACCTCGCCACCTGTCACGAAGCTGCTCCAGCCGATGCCTTGCACGGGGCTCGCCCTGGCCCGACGGAGCGGACGACTCCACGACACCACCTCGCGGATGAGCGCTCGCACGACGTACAGCGTAGTGCATCACGCCTCGAACGCGAGGCGTGGCGCCGGTTGCGCCGCCCGCGCCCCTTCCCTCGACGCTGGCGGTGCACGACGCTCATCAGCCCGACGCCACGGCTCGAGGGATTTCCAGGGTTGCGCTCGGCACATGGGAGCCATACCAGCGCGGGCGCGATGAACGAGCCCCTGGCGACGGCCGGCATCCTCACCTTGATGGGCGTGCTGCTGGCCGTCAGCGTCCTCTTCAGCCGCGCCGCGGGCCGCGTCGGCCTCCCGGTCGCATTCTTCTTCGTCGTCGTCGGCATGCTGGCGGGCACCGACGGCGTCTTGAAGCTGGCCTTCGACGACTACGCGCTGGCCTTCCGTCTGGGTACGGTCGCCCTCGTCATCATTCTGTTCGACGGCGGTCTCAATACGCCGCTGGCGTCGGTGCGCGCTGGCCTGGGGCCTGCGACGGTGCTTGCCACCCTGGGGGTCGTCTTGATGGCGGGCGCGATGGGCGCCGCGGCGCACCTGTTGGGCCTGCCATGGCCGCAGGCGCTGCTCCTGGGGGCCATCGTCTCGTCCACCGACGCGGCGGCCGTCTTCGCGGTGCTGCGCGGCAGCGGGCTGCACCTCAAACAGCGCGTGGGCGTCACGCTCGAGCTCGAGTCGGGGCTGAACGACCCGATGGCCGTCATCCTCACGATGGCGCTGACGCAGTTGGTGGCCACCGGCGAATCGCCGACGTGGCGACTGGGCCTCGACGTCGCGATACAGCTCGTGGTCGGCCTGGGGGCCGGCGTGGGCTTCGGGTGGTTGGGGCAGGTGCTGCTGCGTCGCGCGCGGCTCCCGGCGGCCGGGCTGTACCCGGTGCTGACGCTGGCGCTGGCGGCCGTGGCCTTCGGCGTTCCGTCGCTCTTCAATGGCAGCGGTTTCCTCGCGGTGTACGTCGCGGGCGCGCTGGTGGGCCACGAGACCGGCCGCTACCGAACCGGGCTCTTGCGGGTGCACGACGCGATGGCGTGGCTGTCGCAGGTGGGCATGTTCCTCTTGTTGGGGCTGCTGGCGACGCCGTCGCGCTTGCCAGCGGTGGCGAACCTCGGGCTGGGGCTGGGCTTCGTCGCGGCGCTGCTGGCGAGGCCCCTGGTGGTGTGGCTGTGTCTTCTGCCCTTCCGCTTCACGACCAAGGAGCGGCTGTACCTCGGCCTCATCGGGCTGCGCGGCGCGGTGCCCATCGTGCTGGCCACCTTCCCGGTGCTGGCTGGCGCTCCCGCCGCGCAGGGGCTGTTCGACACCGTCTTCTTCATCGTGCTGGTGAACGCCTTCATGCCCGGGGCCTTCGTGGGCCGGCTCACGCGGGCGCTGGGCCTGCAGACGTCGGCGCCGCCGCCGCCGCCCGCGGTGATGGAGCTGACGTCGACGCACGTCCTCGATGGCGACGTGGTGTCCTTCTTCGTGCGGGCCGAGTCAGCCGTGGCCGGGGCGACGCTGGCCGAGCTGGGCCTGCCCGAGACGGCGGTGGTGACGCTCATCATGCGCGGCGAGCGGCTGTTGGCGCCCCGCGGCAACACCCGGCTCGAGCCCGGAGACTACGTGTCCCTCTTCACGCGCAAGGAGAACCTCGCGGAGCTGCACCTCCTCTTCGGAGATGCGCAGGGTGAGTGAGCCAGGCCGCTACAAGGGCCCGTCACCGAACAAGCGCTCGCGCTTCACGTTCGTCACCACCGTCGAGCCCGGCGGAGGCATGTCGCCGACGAGCTTGAACACCTCGAGCGAGACGATGTTCTTCTCGGGCGGCAGGCCCCGGGCCGCGTGGCGCCGGTAGAGGTAGTCGCGAAAATTTCGCCAGTGGTGCCGCCAGCCGGGCATGCGCGCGTGCACCTCGCACCAGTGCTGGTTCATGAACCACGGCCCGTGCTCGAGCGCCTCGAAGTCGGGCGGCGCCTCGGTGAGCGGGTCGACGTGGGTGCCATCGGCCAGCGTCGCGTCGACCACCAGCCGCGTGTCCTGCTTCGGCACGTCGGGCGCGAACATCGACCAGCCCTGCGGCACCTGCCAGTAGTTGATGATGTCCGTCATCCACTGGGGGCGCGTGGCCGGCTTGAGCTCGGGTGGCACCGACCAGTTCTCCATCAGCAGCTGGCTGATGACGGCGAGCAGCACCAGCACCGGCCCCACCGTGCGCGTGGCGGCGGCGAGCTGCTCGACGAAGGGCGGCGCTCGCGGCGGCGCGGGCCTCGGCGTGAGCTGCGCATCGAGGGTGAGGAGCGCCCACCGCAGCGTCGGGAAGAGCGCGGGCACCAGGAACGCGAAGAAGCGCCAGCCCGGCAGCGCCTTCATGATGGCCGTCACCTCGCCCGCCGCGAGCCGCGCGCCGGGAACGTCTTCGAACGAGAGCCGTCGGCCGAGGTCGAGCCGGGCCAGGAGCCGCACCCCGAAGCGGTGGAGCGCGCTGGCGCCGTCGAAGCGGACCGTCACCGTGGGGAGCTTGTCCCACCGGCGCTCGAGCCACGCCCACAGCCCCGGCGTCACGGTGAGCAGGCCGAACGTCATCATCGAGTACGAGAAGGGCCCCAGCGTCGTCATCAGCGCGATGCCGCCGTGCAGGCCCCAGATGCAGGCGAGCGCCGCGGGCCTCGTCTTCTCCTGGAAGAACGGCGACAACAGCAGCACCACGAGGCTGCCCTCGATGACGAGCGTCCCGAAGGTGAGCGCGGGGCTCAGGAAGGCCGGCTCGTGCAGGCGCACGAACTCGGCCAGGTGCGTGGCCATGCGGTTCTGCCAGAGGAGGTAGTGCACTGCGCTCCCGTCGCGCCACGACGCGCCCAGCTTGTGCACGGTGTTGAAGAAGTAGATGGCCGCGAAGTTGAAGAAGAGGCCGAACACCGCGAGGCCCGAGCGCGTGGCGGCCCGGCCCTCGAGCCACTCCCGCCGGGCCAGCGCGTCGCTCGTCGCGCCGGGGTGTTGCCGCAGGCTCGCGAAGAGCGCGTCGAGCGAGAAACGGTCTCCCAGGGGAATGAACACCGTCCACAGCGCGATGATGTTCATCACCACCGTGCCGCCATGCTGCGGCAGCAGGAAGCGGAAGTTCACCGACTCGAGCGCGAGCAGCGCGAGCACCTGCATCACCCGCGTGTACAGCCCGAGCGTGTACGCGACGTAGATGGCGAGAATGGCCAGCATCGCCAGGCGCACCTCGGTCGGCGTCGAGAAGCCCGAGAGCAGCGACCAGTACCCGGGCGTCGGCGGCAGGAAGAGGGCGTAGTGGTTCGGCCAGATGCCGTCGTTCGAATAGAAGCTGACGAGGTCGTCGCCGAAGAAGCCGGTGCGGTCGAGCAGGTTCGAGATGAGCAGCAGGCCGAAGCCGATGCGGAACAGGCCCAGCGTGCGCGTGTCGAGCGTGCCCCAACGCTCCAGGACGAACTTCCACATGGGCGGCTGCTTTAGGCGCAGAGCCCCGTCGGGTGGAATGGAATCCAGCGTGGACAACGGCGCCCATTCCCGGGTGAGTCTGCAGGGTTCGTATGCTGCCGCGGTCGGGTCCCCGCGTGACGAATCGACGCTTCGGCCCGGCCGCGCTCGCTGCCCATCGACCCGCGCATCGCCTCCCAGTTGACTCCGCACCCGCTCGACCTCGCGGTGAGCGGCGGCTCAAGTCGGAGCGCCGCCTTGGTATCGACTGACCTCGTGGTCAGCAGTCAGACGAGTGCAACCATTTCAAGGGCTTCCGTCACGGCCTCGGCTGACCTGCTGGTCGGCGCGAGCGAAGGCCAGTGTGCGAGACTGTCGCATGCGTGGTTCGCCCCTTGCCGGCTCTCGAGGTCCTCGCGACGGCGTCGACTGACCTGTCGGTCGGCGCGTGGATACCGCTCGTCGATGGCTTCACGCTGGGCCGCGCGCCGCAGAACTCGGTGCCGCTCCTTTCGGGGTTGCTGGCGCCGCGGCACGCGCGCTTCGAGTCGAAGTTCGGCCGCTGGTGGGTCTTCGACGAGGGCTCGACGAACGGCACGTGGCGCAACGGGGCGCGGGTGCGTGACGCCGAGCTGCAGCAGGGCGATGTGGTGGAGCTCCCGAGCGGCGCCGCCTTTCGGGTGTGGCTCTCGCAGCCGCCGCCCGAGAACGCGGCGCTCGAGGCCGCCGTGCTGGACGACCTCGACGACGACGAGCGCTGGCTGGTGTGGGGCGACTGGCTCATCGAGCACGGCAACCCCGCGGGCGCGCGGGTGACGGGAGAAGCGCAGACGGCCGACGACGACGCCCGCGCGCTGGGGCCGCTGGCGACGGCGTGGCGGGAAGGCTGGCTCGACGTCGACTGGCACCACGGCTTTCCGCGCCGGCTGGTGGTGCGCTCGCCCGGGCCGGTGGCGCCGTGGGGCGAGACGCCGCTTCGGCTGGTGGAGCGCGCGCTCCGTGCGCCGGTGTGTCGCTTTCTTCGTCACCTCGAGGTCGACCCGGCGAGCTTCGGCACGGGCGTTCGCGCCGCGCAGGACGTCGAGGCCCTGCTCGAGCACTTCGCCACCCACGGCGTGCTGGTGCCGCTCGAAACGGTTCGCCTCGGGCCGGTGGGCATGGCCGTGTTGCCCGAGGTGCTCAAGGCGCGGTGGAGCGAGGCGCGCGCGCGCTACCAGCGACTCACGACGCCGGTGGAGCGCCTCCTCTTCTCGGCGAGCCAGGCCACGCTCGAGGTGCTGTCGGTGCCGGAAGGGGTGGTGGCGCGGCCCCGCGTCGGTCGCAGCATCGGGTTGTCGGCGACGTACCCGAACTTCATCGGGCAGCTCGACGAGTGCGCCGTTCACCTCGCGGCCGCCGTCGAGCACCCCGCGGCCAGGCTGGCCTTGCGGGTCGAGGCCGAGGGCACGCGCTGGTTCGTCGAAGACATCGCGGGGCTGGCGCGCGCGCGGACGAGCCAGGGGCCGCTGCTGCGCGTCAACGGGCGGGAGCGCCTCTATGCGCACCTGCGTGACGGCGACGAGCTCGAGCCGATGGAGGGCCTCGTGCTCCGGTTC
Organism: Myxococcaceae bacterium; assembly: GCA_025459425.1. Taxonomy (GTDB): domain Bacteria; phylum Myxococcota; class Myxococcia; order Myxococcales; family Myxococcaceae; genus Xiheimicrobium. Next base: position 11,071 of record JALOQF010000090.1, read on the forward strand.
CGCTTGCGTTGAGCGCGCAGGCCGCCTCGTCCATCATGTCGGCCTCACCCACGGGGAGGGGACGATGCCCGAAGAAACATTCGAAGGCTGGCTGCAGCGACTCGAGAACCTCATTCGCATCGCTGGGGTGAAGGAGCGCATCGACCGCGACGCGGCCTTCATGGCGTATGACATGGAAGGGAAGACCGCCGAAGAGGCGGCCGCAGAGTTCATCCGCTCGGTGCGCGAAGCAGCAGGTGGCGAGTGAGCCTGGCGCTGGCGGACCCGAAGAAGCGGTCGACGGTGAGTGGCCCCGTGAGCGGCGAGCCCTGGGCCGTCATCGACGGCTGGGCGGGCCAGAAGGGCTACCGCCTCGTCGCCGGAGCTGGCACGCCGACCCGCACGTACCAGAAGGGCATCGGGTTTCTCGTCGCGCCGACGATGCTCGTCGCCTCACTCGATGGCGGCACGCTCACCATTCAGGGCTGGGTGCAGCCGACGCTCCTCGCGCGGCTGTTGGCGCTCTTCCTCATCCCCGCCGAGACGAACATCGGCACTTCCGGCCTGGTGATGATCATTCCCCGGCGCATGGCCAACGGGGTGGTGAACGAGCTGCTCGCCCAGCTCGGGCTGCCGAAGATTCCGTGAGCCGTCTCACTGGGCCTTGAGGTGCAGCACCCGCGCGCCTCCGGGGTAGTCGAGGCGCACGGTGGCGTCGGCCCCTCGGCGGACGACGAAGGCCGGCTCCCACTTCACGGCGGCGCCGTCGGCCGTCATGTCGCTCCAGTTCGCCCGGACGAGGAGCGTCCCGTCGTCGAGCGGGCGCACCTCGAGCGAGAGGCTCTGTCGCTCGGGACCGCTCGCCGCGCGGCGCTCCATGGCGGCAGGCCGGTTCGGCTGCACCGAAAGCTCTCCGGACAGCAGCACCGCCTTCGAGGCCGACTGCACCTGGAACGTGAGCCGCACCGGCGGCGGTTCTCCGTCAGCCCACGCGACGCTCGACACGCACAGCACCACCGCAAGCCACTGCTTCATGATGACCCTCCTGTTCAGTCCGGCCCCGTGAGGCGGTGGTGCGAGCCGCGTGCCGGGCGTGCTTCGAGGGCGTTGGTGCGCTCACGCCACCCTCCACCTGCCACGATGGCGTGCGCTGGGCTCGCGCCGCTGACAGGGTGACACGCGCGGGTGAGTCGGGCTCCGCAACTGCTCGGGTGCCGCTCACCTCGGGGCGGTCACCCGGGTCGCGCTTTCCAGGCGCAGGTCTCGCCACGTCGTCGCCAGCGCAGCGGCCTGCTCGAGGGGCTCCCTGGCCTCGACGCTCGGCCCCTCGAGGCGCGTCCCGTCGTCGAACTCGAGGCGGAGCCGATGGCGGTCGGGACCGTCGGAGTTCTCCACCAGCACCACCGTCGCCCGCGCCACGCGCCGCAGCGGAAGCCGCCGCACCTGTCGACGGCGGAGCGGCCGGTCGGTCACCTCGAGAATCTCGTTCGAGCCGCGCTCGATGAGAATACGTCGGCTCTGGCCGAAGAAGGCCCCCATCAGCAAGAGCGCCGAGACGCTGAGCGCGCCGAGGGAGATGACCAGCGCGAAGCCGAAGAGCGGTGAGAAGGGCGTCGTCCAGCGCGGCTTGACGAGCAACTCATACGGGGCGATCCACGGAAAGAGGCCGCAGACGAAGAGGGCGACGCGGCCGGCGGGCGTCACCTGCTCGTCGAGCTCGACCCGGCCATCGGAGAGGCGCACCGTCGCCATGCGGCTCCACGAGACTCTGGTTCAGGCGCGTCGACAAGTGGCCGGCCGGGACGGGTGTTACAAGCGCGCCATGTCGCTCGACTCCCTCGTCACCGCGCAGGCGCAGGCCATCGATGACGCGCTCAAGGCCCTCGTCGAGGTGAACTCGTTCTCGGGCCACCAGCAGGGCGGCAACGCCCTCGTCACGCGGCTCCTCGAGCTCTTCACGATTCCAGGGCTCACGGCCCAGCGCATGCCCTCGGGGCGCTTCGCCGATCACGTCATCTTCCGCACGAAGGGCCAGCGCGGAGAGGCGCCGCTCGCGCTGCTGGGCCACTCGGACACGGTGTTCCCGCCGGGCACCTTCGAGGGCTACCGCGTCGACGGAGCGCTGCGTCGGGGCCCCGGCGTCTTCGACATGAAGGGCGGCCTCGTCAGCATCGCCTTCGCGCTCAAGGCCATCGCCGAGACGAAGGGCCTCGACGCGTTGCCACCGCTGCGGGTCGTCATCGTGAGCGACGAAGAGGTGGGCTCTCCAGAAGGTGGCTCGCTCATTCGGGCCTTCATCGCCGGCGCGCAGGCGTGCCTCGTCTTCGAGCCGGGCCGCAGCAACGACGCCATCGTCACCGAGCGGCAGGGCACCGGCTCGGTGGTGTGCCGGGCCCACGGCAAGGCCGCGCACTCGGGCAACAACTACTGGGACGGCGTCAGCGCCATTCGCGCGCTCGCGAAGTTCGTCGACCAGGCAGAAGCGCTGAGCGACAAGAAGACCGGCACCATCGTCAACGTGGGCACCATCGCGGGCGGTACGACGAAGAACACGGTCCCAGCCGAGGCCAGCGCCGGCGTCGACCTGCGCTTCCAGACGCCGGCTGATGGAGAGCGGCTGGTGGCGACGCTGAAGGACGTGGCCGCGAAGGCCGCGAGCGCGGTGCCTGGCGCGAAGGTCGAGGTCGAGCCCGGGCCGATGCGGCCGCCGATGAACAAGGCCGAGGGCGTCGACGAGCTGCGCCGCCGGTACGGCAAGTGCGCGCGCGCGGTGGGCCTGTCGGACGAAGAGGCGCCACGGCAGGGCGGCGGGAGCGACGGCAACACCGCTGCGGCCATGGGCATCCCCACCATCGACGGGCTGGGCCCCCGCGGGAAGGGCTTTCACACCCACGATGAGCAGATCGAGTTCGAGACGTTGATTCAGCGCACGCGGGCGCTGGCGAACTTCCTGGCCGGCTTCGCGCGCTGAAGGCGTCAGCACCCCACGTGGCGCCGCCAGGCGTCGCGGAACCCGGCGTCGATGACGTCGTCCTGCCTCACCAACGAATCGAGCGTCGCCACGAGTGGCGCGACGTCGGTGGGAATCGGCTCCGTCCGCGGTGTCAGCCGGGCATCGGGCAGCTCGTCGACGCTCGCGTCTTCGCGCACGATGAAGAGCGGCACCGGCTCCATGGCCGCACACTCTACGCCACATCCCGAGTCGTCTGGTTTTTCGTGCAAACCTCGCCCACCGAAGGGAAACCCCGCCGTAGAACGCTCTGCAGCGCGACGCCGTGTCGCGCGCACCGGAGAGACATCATGGCGAAGACGCTCCCGCAGTCGGGCAAGCCCTCGAGCGCAGTGCTGAGCGAGCTGAAGGCCTTCCACGCCGACGACGCGAAGTGGAAAGACGGCCGCACCTTCTCGCTCGTCTACAACGCGGGCGACGAGGTCTCGCAGCTGCTCAAGGACGCGTACGGCGAGTTCATCGCCGAGAACGGGCTGTCACCGGTCGCCTTCCCGTCGCTGCGCCGCATGGAATGTGAAGTCGTCTCGATGGCGGCGGGCCTCATGCACGGCGACGGCGACGTCGCGGGCACGATGACGAGCGGCGGCACCGAGTCCATCATGATGGCGGTGAAGGCCGCGCGGGACCACGGCCGCAAGGAGCGCGGCATCACGGCGCCCGAGCTGCTGGTGCCGCCGTCGATTCACCCCGCGTTCGACAAGGCCGCCCACTACTTCGGCGTGAAAATCGTGCACGCGAAGCTGGCGCCCGACTTCCGCGTCGACCTCGCCGAAGTCGAGCGGCTCCTCACGCCCAACACCGTCATGCTGGTGGGCAGCGCGCCGCCGTACCCGCACGGCGTCATCGACCCCATCACCGAGTTGGCGGCGCTGGCGACGAAGCACGGCGTGTGGATGCACGTCGACGCCTGCCTGGGTGGCTTCTTCCTGCCCTTCGCCGAGAAGCTGGGCCGGCCGCTGCCGCCGTGGGACTTCCGGGTGCCGGGCGTGGTGAGCATCTCGGCCGACCTGCACAAGTACGGCTACGCCGCGAAGGGCGCGTCGGTGGTGCTGTACCGGAACGCGGGCTTTCGCCGGCACCAGTTCTTCACCTGGGGTGGGTGGAACGGCGGGCTGTATGCGTCTCCGTCGTTCTGCGGCACGCGGCCCGGAGGCGCCATCGCGGCGGCGTGGGCGGTGATGCACCACCTCGGCGAGGCCGGCTACCTCGAGCGGGCGAAGTCGGTGCTCGCCTCGACCGACGCGATGAAGCGCGGCATCAACACCATCCCCGGGCTGCACGTGCTGGGTGAGCCGCACGTGGGCGTCTTCGCGTTCGGCTCGAACACGCTGAACGTCTACGAGCTGGGTGACGCGATGGACGCGCGCGGGTGGAAGCTCGACCGGCAGATGGACCCGCCGGCGCTGCACTGCATGGTGACGCCGGCGCACGCGGCGGTGAAGGACGTCTTCCTGAAGGACCTCGCCGAGTGCGCCGGGGCGTTGTCGCAGGGCCACCCGGCGCCCGAGGGGAGCGCGGTGATGTACGGCATGGTCGGCGCCATCGGAGACCGCTCGCAGGTGAACGAGTTCCTCCTCGACTTCCTCGACGGGCTGTTCGAGCGCGTGTGACGACGGCGGGGCTGTGGGCGCTGGTGGCGCTGAGCTTCCTCGTCGAGGCGGCGGCCGGCTTCGGCAGCATGGTGGTGGCGCTCACCATCGGAGCGCTCTTCCTGCCTGTCGACGCGCTGCTGGGGCTGCTGGTGCCGGTGAACCTGGCGCTGTCGGCGTACCTGGTGGCGCGGGGCCTTCGGCACGTCGACTGGCGCTTCTTGTCACGGCGCGTGGTGCCGCTGATGACGGTGGGGCTGCTTTTGGGCACGGCGCTGACGCAGGGGCTCGACGCGCAGGTGGCGAAGCCGGCCTTCGGTGTCTTCGTGGTGGTGGTGGCGCTGTGGCAGCTGAAGTCGGCGCTGGGCGCGACGACGGCGCCGCGGCCGTTGCCGGAAGCGGGGCGGGTGGCGGGGCTGCTCGGCGCGGGGGTGATTCACGGCATCTTCGCCACGGGAGGCCCGCTGGCGGTCTTCGTCTCGGCGCGCGAGCTGCCCGACAAGCACGCGTTCCGGTCGACGTTGTCGGCGCTGTGGGTGGTGATGAACGCGCTGGTGGTGCCGCGGCTGGTGCAGGTGGGCGCGGTGACGGGCGAGACGCTGGGGCAGAGCGCGCTGCTGCTCGTGCCGCTGGCGGCGGGCACGTTCGTGGGCGAGCGCCTGCACGCGGCGCTCGACGAGCGCACGTTTCGGGTCGCGGTGGCGGCGTTGTTGGTGGTGGCCGGCGGCATTCTCGTCGTCGGGAGCCGCTCGGGCTGAGGTGGCCCCGTCACCCGCGGCTTGTCGGCGAAGGCCGGGCGCGGCAGAACGCCGCCCATGCGTTCCATCGACAGGGCGTTTGGCATCGGGCTTGGGGTGGGGCTGTTCGTGGCCTGCGGGCAGATGGCGGCGCCCACCGAGTGCACCATCGACGGAGCGACGTACCGCGGCGGCGCCACCAACCCGTCGCCCGACATCGGCGTCTGTCAGACGTGCGTGCCCACGGTGCGCACCAGCGGGTGGACGAACGCGACCCTCGGCACTGATTGTGGAGAAGGCCGGCAGTGCGTGTCGGGCGGCCGCTGTGCGCGCGTGCTGAAGGCGCTCTCGGGCACGGGCATGAGCACCTGGTACGACGTGGGCGGGAGCGCGGGCGAGGTGTGGGTGGTGGGGCCGACGTCGCAGGCGCTCCGCAGCACCGACCGTGGCGCGACGTGGACGACGCTGAGCCTGCCGGGGCTGCAGTACCGCTACGGCCTCTTCAGCGCGGCGCCGGGGCAGGCGGTGGTGGTGGGCACGGGTGGCTCGGTGCTGAGCACCACCAGCGGCGGCGCCATGTGGACGACGGTGCGCGCGCCGATGAACCGGGTGCTGCGCGGGGTGTGGGGGCGGTCGGCGGCCGAGCTGTACGTGGTGGGCGCCGACGGGTTCATCGCCCGCACCACCAACGGCGGAGACGCCTGGCAGGTGTTGCGCTCCCAGGCCGACGGCGGGCTGCAGCTGACGCTGTACGGCGTGTGGGGTGACGCCAGCCAGGTGCTGGTGGTGGGTGAGGGCGGCACGCTGCTCCGGTCGACCGACGGGGTGACGTTCTCGCGCATCGACGCCACCACGACGGCGACGTTGGCGGCCGTGCACGGCACCGGGCAGAGCATCTTCGTCGTGGGGTCGTCGGGCCTGTTGCTGCGCTCGAAGGACGGCCAGCGCTTCGAGCGCGTCGAGCTGCCGGTGACGGCCGACCTCTCCGACGTGTGGGGCGTGGGCGCCGACGTCTTCGTCAGCACCGCCTCGGGGCAGGTGTTGGCGTCGAGCGACGACGGAGCCACCTGGCGTGAGCTGTCGACGAGCGGCGCGCAGGTGCTCAACGCCGTGTGGGGCACGAGCGCTCAAGACGTGTACACGGTGGGCGTGTCGGGCGTGGTGCTGCGCACGCCGTGAGTGGGTCGGCCCGCTTCTCGAATCGAGCGCATCAGCCCACCCTGGCGGGCGCCGATGGAAGTCCTGGCCAATGGGCGTGCAGGTCCTCAGAGGGCCTCATGCCGAAGCCCTTCACGCCTCGTGTTCCTTTCGTGCCTGCGCTGGTGGCGCTGGCCGCCTGCGCCTGTGCGCCAGAGACACCGCTCGCGCTGCCGTCTCTCGTGTCGGCGCCGGAGTTCGGCGAGGCGACGGTCGACGTCTGGGTGTTCGGTGTCGAGACGACCGAGGCGCCCAGCGTCGTGACGGACGGCACGCAGCTGCGGCGCGCGGAGTGGCAGCCCGAGCGGCGAGGCGTCACGCCCGTCGGCGCGCGGGAGCTCCGGGTGGTGATGGTTCGGCCCGAGGGTGAGTTCACGGTGAATGGGTCGAACGCCATCCGGTTCGAGTCGGGGGACGAAGCGCGCCCCGTCATCCGCGGTCTGGCGAGGGCGGTGCCGTGGGTGGCGGGAAGCCGGACGGTGGTGGTGCTGAAGTCCTTTCCAGACAGCGTGCAGCTGCAGACGACCTCGGGAGCGCCGCTGCCCTCCGACGCCTTCGATTGCCGCACGGCCGAGGAAGGGCTGCTGCGCAACAGGGCCACGTTCTGCACGGTGAGGGCGGCGGCTCCGCTCTCGGGAGCAGCGCTCGCAGTGGACCGCGTGCGCGCGAGGGTCGTCGACGTCGGTGACGTCGAGTTCACGGGAGCGGTCGAGATTCCGTGACGGGTCGCGACGCTGGCTCGGCGACCCTCATGCTCCGGCCGGCCGAAGTGCGGGTAAGCTGAGGGAGACGATGGCAGCGTCACGCCTTGCCAGGAAGAACCGGGGCGGCCGGGCGAACTTCGCGGGGAACGCGTTCGAGGCTCACTTCGCCATTTGGCGTCTGGCGCTGGTGCTCGAACAGCTGAGCCGCGGAACGGCGACCCGGGTTGGCCTCCAACTCGCGGGCGCTCACGTCGATGACTGGGTCGAGGTAACGAGCCGGGAGCGGCGCCACTTCCAGCTCAAGCGGAGCATCACCGCAGGCTGGTCAGCGGTGCGGTCCGACTTCGAACAGGAACTCTCGAGCCGACGGGACCGGAAGCCGGTGAAGGTCTGTCTGGTGGTTCCGAGCGAGGCACGAGCCGCTCGACTTCGCGCCGCGAAGGGGCGGGTCAGGACGGCCCTGGTGCTGTCCTTCCCGTCGAGCCTCCGACCCGATGTCGTGATGCGGGCCAGGCCCTGCGGTGATGCGCTCCGCTTGCTCTGGTCTCAACCATCGATGACCGAGTCGGACCTGAGGCTGCTCTGGTTTGCCCTCGATGAGGCGTGGCAACTCGCGCGCCGCCCGGGCCGCCTCGTCAGCAGTTCGCGTGTGCTCCGCGCGCTCCCGCGCCGGGCCATCGACTTCGTGCGCCAGTCGTGGAACGACCCGCCGGGGTGGGAGCGTGTTCTGGCTGCCGTCGCTCAGGTGCCGGGGCTCTCGTGCAAAGTCGAGCACGGTATCGTCACTTTCAGCGGCGCTGGTTTCTCGAGTCGATACTCCTGTAGAAATCCCAACCTGAAGCAGTTGGCGAAGAAGGTGTTGGCGAAGTTGCCGAAGAGTCTGGACGAGTTCCTGGAGCTCCTGTGAACCACGCTGGAATGGCCGCGAGAACCTGGACGCCGCTCGCAACCCCGGCTGCCAGGGCAGCCCTCGAGCAACTCCTCGAGCCCTCGCAGAGCGCCTACCGTGCTGCGATGAAGGACCTGGGCCGGTACCTTGGCGACCACCTGAAGACCCAGCTTGGTCGCGGCAAGTTCGCGGTCGTGACGACGCCCGAAGACGCAGACTTCTTGACGACTGGGCTCCTCGAGCGTGTCCCGCGCGAACGCGCGCTCCTCGCGTGTTTCTGGACGCAGCGCCTCGAGAAGCAGGACGTCGCGTCGGTCGTCCAGGAGTTCATTCAGCCGCTGCCCCGGACCCTCCCGAGCGTCGTCATCGTGAAGTCCATCATCTCGTCCGGGTGCATCGTCCGGACGAATCTCGAGAAGTTCCTGACGCTCGCGCGGCCTGAGCGAATCTTCATCACAGCGCCCGTGATGTTGAAGGGTGCCGACGAGACGCTACGCGGTGAGTTCAGCCCTGAGGTCGCTCGACGGTTCGAGTTCGTGACGTTCGCGGTCGACGCGAGGCGCGACAGCAAAACCCGGGAAGTGGTCCCTGGCATCGGCGGCTGGGTCGAAGAGCGGCTCGGGCTCAAGGGGAAGTCGCCACGCTTTGCGCCAGCGCTCGTCCGCGAGCGTCTCCAGCACGTCACCGCAACGAACTGAGGCCGACCGCAAGGAGTACGCGGTGGGGCAGCGTCGATGACTGGGCCTGACCCGATTTGGTGGACAGTGATGATGAGTTGATTCGCACTGTCGTCGAGTCGTCTTCAGAATACCCGGTTGTTCACCTCCTGGCTTGGTTGCCTTCAGGTCGGACTCCCAACATTGCTCGAAGTGGGGGTACCCGAGACCTGGGTCGGGTCGCGTTCGTCGTTCCTGGGGCCAGCCAGAGGCCTCGTCTCGGCGTGCGAGGCCGCCGAAAGCGCTCCGTGGCGTGCGTTGCGCTCGAACTCGGCCGGCGAGCAGTAGTCGAGCGTCGAGTGCAGCCGCGTCTGGTTGTAGAAGACCTCGATGAAGTCGAAGAGCTCCGCCTTGGCGACAGCGGGGCTCGCGAAGTCCTCACCGAGCTCCATCTTGAGCGTGCTGTTCCAGCTCTCCATCGCCGCGTTGTCGAGGCAGTTGCCCCTGCGGCTCATGCTGCAGGTCATGCCGCGCGCGTCGAGTACGTCCTGGTAGTCCTCGCTGGCGTAGGTGCTGCCCTGGTCGGAGTGATGAAGCAGGTCAGCCTCCGGACAGCGGCGGCGGAGCGCCATGTCGAGCGCCTTCATCGTGACGTGCCGGTCGTTCATCGCGCTCAGGGCCCAGCCGACGACGAAGCGCGAGAACAGGTCGAGGATGACCGCGAGGTACAGCTTCCCTTCGGGCGTGCGCAGCTCGGTGGTGTCGCCGACCCATCGCTGGTTCGGCCGCTCGGCCGTGAAGTCGCGCGCGAGCAGATTCTGAGCCACCGGCTGCCCGTGGTTGCTGTCGGTGGTGTGCTTGAACCTCCGCTTCGGCCGGCCCACCAGCCCCTGCTCCTGCATCAGCCGGATGACGCGCTTGCGGCCCACGTGGATGCCCTGCTTCTTGAGCGCACGGTGCACGCGCGGGCTTCCGTACTTCCGTCGGCCCTTGGGGCCCCTGGCGTGTGCCTCGCGAACCTGCACGCGCAGCAGCTCGTCTCGCTTGTCGTGGGCGCTCGGCGCTCTCTTCTTCCACGCGTAGAAGCCCGCCTTCGACACGTCGAGCGCCCGGCACAGCCTGGCAACCCCCAGCTGGGCCTCCTCCGCGATGAACGCGAACCTCACGCGTTCTCCTTCGCGAAGAAGGCCGCCGCTTTTTTTAGGATTTCACGCTCGAGCCGCAGCTTACTCTTGCCCGCGTCGGCCCGAGCCTGCTCGACCCACTTCCCGAAGGCCGATGGCGTGAGGTCGAGATCCCTCGCGACCTGCGCGACGCTCTTGCCCTCCTTGAGAACCAACGCCACCGCGCTCGCTTTGAATTCGTCAGTGAAGTTCCGCCTCGGCCTCTTCCGCTTCTCGTCCGTCTCCATGTGACACCCCTACTTGCTTCGAAAGGTGTCCACCAAACCGGATCAAGCCCA
>JALOQF010000430.1 GCA_025459425.1 Myxococcaceae bacterium
ACGACGAAGCCGCTGTTCGCCATCGGCATGTTCCACGTCAGGCCCCAGTCCTCACGGTTGAGCGTGAGCGAGCCGCTGGCCGCGCGCGCCTTCAGGCCCGGCATCTTCATCATCTCGGCCATCGGGTGATCGACCTCGGGCGAGAGCTCGGCCTCGAACGTGACCGGCTTGGTGACGCCGTGCATGGTGAGGTCGCCGGTGAACTTGAGCTTCGCGTCCGAGACCTTCTCGATCTTGGTCGACTTGAACGTCACGGTGGGGTTCTTCTCGACGTCGAAGAAGTCGGGGCTGCGAAGGTGATCGTCGCGCTTCTGGTTGCCCGTGTTGATGCCCCTGGCGTCAATCGACACCTCGAGCTTCGACCTGGTGATGTCCTTGTCGTCGGTGGTGAACTTGCCGGTGACGGCGCCGAGCGTGCCGTTCACGTTGGTGACGCCAAGGTGCTTGACGGTGAAGTTGGCCGAGGCGTGGGTGGCGTCGATTTCCCACTCGGCGGCGAGGGCCGAGCCAGAGACGGCGACGAGGGCGGCGATGAGGGTGGCGATGAGGGTGTTCTTCATGGGTATGGCCTTTCGATTGGGTCCTGCGGTGGGTGAGGCGCCTCCATCGACGCCTCGTGGGACGTGCTTCAGCCCTGCCGCGACACCCGGCTCCTGCAGCGCCGGTCGTCATCGGAGAGGCTCCTTGTTGCGCGTTGCGCGCCCATGGTAGTGGTGTTCCGCCAGACGAACATCACAAGTCCCTTGAAAATAGTGTTCTGAAATGGAAACACAGATCGATCTGCAACTCCTCGAGACGTTCGCGGCAGTGGCCGAGCAGTCGAGCTTCTCGAAGGCGGCGGCGAAGCTTGGGGTGGCCAAAGGCACGGTGAGTCGGTCCATCGCCCAGCTCGAAGCGCTCCTCGGCGTCGAGCTGCTGCACCGAACGACGCACCACGTGTCGCTGTCGACCGCGGGAGCGGCGCTTCACGAGCGCACCCGAGGGCACCTCACCGCGCTTCGCTCGGCCGTCGTCGACCTGCCAGAGCGCGAAGAGGCGCCGGCCGGGTTGTTGCGAATGACGGCCGCGCCTGACTTCGGAGCCATCGTGCTGCCCCCGGTGCTCGCGGCCTTCTCTCGCCGCTTCCCCGCCGTCCGGTTCGACGTTCGCCTGAGCGGCCACCAGGTCGACCTCGTGAAGGACGGCTACGACCTCGCGATTCGTGTCGCGACCGCGCCGCTCAAGGACTCGACGTTGACGGCGCGCCGCCTCGGGCGCGGTTCCGCCGCGTTCTATGCCTCACCTTCCTATGTCGCGCGCCGCGGAAGGCCGAAGCAGCTCGGTGACGAGCGACACACGTGGGTCCTGCACCACGGGTTCGTACGTTTCTTCAAGCTCCGGCCCGAGACCGTTCACTTCTCCGTCGACGACTTCCTGCTGGCGCGAGATCTCATGCGAGACGGCGTTGGCGTCGGGGGGCTGCCGACCTTCGTCGCTCGCGCCTTCCTTCGTGAGGGCCTGCTCGAAGAAGTGCCAATCGGCGGGACTACGACGATGGGCGGCGATTTGGTGATGCTCTACCCGTCGAGCGGGCAGACCCCCAGGAAGGTGACGGCCTTTCGCGACTTCCTCGTCGAGGCGCTGCGCGCTGGCGTGTAGGGCGCGCGGCTCGGACGCGGCCCCGTGAGGCGAGCGGATCAAGGGCTTCGCGACCCGCTCGTGACGGTGCGCTCCGCGTGAGCCTCGGCCGGCGACCAGCGGCACCGTGGCTCGTCCTGGAGCGCACAGCGCCGGACCGCGACGTGGCGCACCGAAAGCTCACCGCGGGGGCGCGGCCTCGAGCGCAGCCAGGCTCGCCAGCAGGCGCACGACGCGCCGTGAAGACAGCCGCCCCTGGCCTGCGAAGATGATGACGCCGTCAGCGACGAGCGGGGCGTGAGACCTTCTGCGCAGGACGCCCACCAGACGACGCGCCTCCAGCTCGCGTCCACCACGCCAGGATGGTGTCGGGGCCACGGCGCTGCCATGAAGCAGCCCATGGCCACCATTCCCCGCAAGTCCGTGCATCGCGCGATTGACCAGGTCACCACCCAGCTGTCGAAGCTCGCGAAGACCGGTCCGCTGACGCCGGGCGCCGTCGCGCGAACGAACCTGTCCGAGCCACAGAAGGCCTTCGCGACGGCGCTGGTGAAGCTGGCAGCGCGGCGAAACGAGACGACGGTGTCGGACCTTTCTCCGGCCGAACTCCGCGCGACGGCCACCTACGCCAAGAAGACGCTGCTCGACGCCCGTGACACCGACGCGAACGGCTTCTCGGCGCGCGAGGTCGCGGGGCTGTCGAAGACGGCGAAGCTGGCGGTCGCGCTCGTGGGTGGGTCGCCCCCGGTCGCGCCCGCGCCGCCGGAGCCAACCGAGCTCGACGTGTCGAACATGACGCCTGCGGCCGCGCTCGCCCGGGTGGCGCAGCGCCTGCCGAAGGCCGACCTGAAGGCCATCATCGCCGACACCATCGAGGCCATGGAGCAACGCGACGGCACGCCCATCGGCACGACGCGCATCTCGAGCGTCGAGCGCCAGCGGAACGGCACCGAACACGTCACGACGTCGGGCACCTTCGACTTCGAGGGAACGGAGTTCAGCTTCTACGCCGTGTTCGAGGTCGACACGTCCGGCGCCCACACCCTGGTGGACTCCGGCGCCGATTGACCCTGCCCGTCAGCCCATCGGGTCCGACCCGTGACCGCGGCTCGGCACGATTCGCGTCGACCCGCCCGGGCGCCTGACATCGCCGACGCCGAGGCACCTGGCGGCCGTTCGCGACGTTCCGACTGCAGACTGACGCGCACCAGGTGACCGAGGCGCTGCTGGTGAAACTCCACGCCATGGAGGCGCCTCCGCTGGGCGACCCGCGGGGCGAACGGGTCGGAGGCTTCCCGACACGCTCGACGCTCCCATTCGGCGTCACCGGGTTGCCAGCACCGGGCGCCGACCCTACTCACCTGTCACATGTCAACCGCCACGAGCACGTCGTTCTCGACCCTCTCTGACACAGGCAACGCGGTGCGCTCCGCGTGGGCCTCGGCCCGCGCCCAGCTCCCGGCAGCCCCGGTGCTCGTGGTGGCGTTCGCGGGGCCGGACCGCGACCTCGACGTGGTGCACCGCGAGCTCACCGCGCTGGCGCCGGGCGCCACCGTGCTGGGCTGCCACACCGCCGGTGAGTTCACCGAGCGCGGGCTCGAGCATGGCAGCGTCGCCCTGATGCTCGTCTCGTCGGACGAGCTGCTGGTGGGCGGTGCGCTGGGGACGGGCGCACGGACGGACGCCGCGGCCCTCGCCGCGACCCTCGCGCAGCCGTGGAAGGCGCTGCTCGCCGAGGCCACGCGCCGGGGCTTGAGCGCGGCCAGCTCGATTCTCCTCGTCGACGGGCTCGCGGGGAGCGGCGACCGCGTGGTGAAGGCGTACCAGGCCAACACGCGCGTGGTGCAGCAGATCGTCGGTGGGGCCGCTGGCGACGAGGGGCGCTTCGTCTCGACGGGTGTCTTCGGCCCGCAAGGAGCGACCGCCGATGGCGCCGCCGCGGTGCAGGTGTTCGGGCGAAAGCCCCTGGCGGTCGGCACGGGCCACGGCCTCGCCCCCGCCTCGCGGCGCATGCGCGTGACGAAGGCGCGGGACAGCACGCTGTACGAGCTCGACGGGCGGCCGGCCTTCGAGGCGTGGCGCGAGCACGCCGAGAGCCGCGGTGTCACGCTGACCGAGGCCAACCGCGGCCGGTACCTCATCACCAACGAGCTGGGCGTGTTCTTCCTCGACTCGCTCCACCACGCCCGCGCCCCCGTGGGCGTGAACGAGGACGGGAGCGTCAAGCTCGTCGCCGACCTGGCCGAAGGGGCGTCGGTGTGCATTCTCGATGGCGACCCCGACGCGATGGTGGCCGCGTGCGGAGCGGCGGCTCGGGAGGCCAGGCAGGCCCTCGGAGCGAGCGCGGCCGCCGGCGTGCTCGTCTTCGACTGCGTCTGCCGCGGCATGATTCTCGGAGACGACTTCGCCCGCGAAATCGACGCGGTGCGCGCCGAGTTTCCCAGCGTGCCGGTGCTGGGGTTCCTCACCTACGGCGAGATTGCCCGCTCGGGCGGGAGGCTGGACGGCTGGCACAACACCACCTCGGTGGTGGTCGCGATTCCAGCGTGACGCCGGCCCGGGCGCGGCGTGGGGCCCCGGGCATTTCCGGGTAGGCTGCGGGCTGGTGATGACCTTCTACGCAGAGCTCCAGCGGCTGCTCGAGGCGAACGAGCCCTTCGTGTTGTGCACCGTCATCGCGGCGCAGGGGTCGACGCCCCAGAAGCCCGGCAGCAAGCTGGTGGTGAAGGCCGACGGCGGCCTCGTCGGGACGGTGGGCGGCGGCGCCATCGAGAAGCAGATCGTCGACGCGGCGCTCGCGCTGCTGGCCGACGGGCGCACGACGACGCGTACGCTCGACACCCACCTCACCCACGAGCTGGGCATGTGCTGTGGCGGCCGCATGACGGTCTTCCTCGAGAAGCACGTCGCCGCGCCGGCGCTCGTCGTCTTCGGGGCAGGCCACGTGGCGAAGGAGCTCGCCGCCCTGGCGGTGGCCACCGGCTTTCGCGTCACCGTGGTGGACGAGCGGGCCGAGTGGGCGTCGGCGACGCGGTTCTCCGGCTGCGAGCTGGTGCTGCGGCCGTGCGACGACGTCGCCCGCGAGCACCGGGGCGGCGCCGACACGTATTACTGTGTCACCACGCACGACCATGCGCTCGACCAGCGCTGCGTCGAAGCGCTCCTCGACACGCCCTCGGCCTACCTCGGCGTCATCGGCTCGAGGCGCAAGGCCGAGCGGTTCCGCCAGCGGCTGCGGGCGGGCGGCTTCGACGAGGCCCGCATCGCCCGCCTCGAGTGCCCCATGGGCGTCGACATCGGCGCGCTGACGCCGGCTGAAATCGGCGTCTCCATCGTGGCGAGGCTGGTGGCGGTGCGCCGGGCCGAGCACGAGGCGGCGAAGCGGCTGGTGCTGCTGGCCCAGCCCGTGCCCCGCTGACTGGCTGGCCTGACGAGCACGGGACGAGCCCACCTCACGGGCGACGGCCCGCCCGGAAGGCGTTGTCCATGCGACGCGCGGCTCCGACGCCCCCACGGTTCCCGCCGTCGTGCCAGAAGCGCCTCGCGTGAGCCCCTTTCACCCCGACTTGTGGTTCGGCCGCTTCCTGCCCGGCTTTTCGTTTGGCCCGAAGACGGTGGCCTTCATTCGTCGCACCACGCGGCGCGGGCGTCTGCCGCAGCTCGAAGACGTGACGGTGGAAGACGTCGACGTGCCGGCCGACGGGGCCTCGCCATCCGTCTCGCTCCGGCTCTATCGGCCCCGCGCGCAGCGGCCCCCGGCCCCCGCGCTGTACTGGATGCATGGCGGCGGCTTCATCATCGGCAGCCCCGAGCAGGACGAGGGCGCGCTGCTCGAGCTCGTCCGCAGCCTGGGCATCACCGTCGCCGCCGTGCGCTACCGCCTCGCGCCCGAGCACCCGGCGCCAGCCGCGGTGGAAGACGCGTACGCCGGGCTGCGGTGGCTCGCCAGTCAGGCCGAGCGGCTCGCCGTCGACCCCGCCCGCATCGCGCTGGGCGGCATCAGCGCCGGCGGGGGCCTCGCGGCGACGCTGGCCGGAGTCGCGCTCGACCGCGGGGTGGTGCGGCCATGCTTCCAGCTGCTCGTCTACCCGATGCTCGACGACCGCACGGTGACGCGCACGGACCTCGACGCGCGGCACGTGCGCGTGTGGACGCCCGAGAGCAACGCCTTCGC
>JALOQF010000091.1 GCA_025459425.1 Myxococcaceae bacterium
TCCTTTCGACGACTTCAGTTCTTCAGCTTGATGTCCTTCAACTTCGCCAACCGGACATCGATCTCTTTCTTCTCGGAGTGACCGCAGTCCTTCTCGTTGAGGTCCTGCCCGCACGTGGCGCAGAGCCCTTTGCAGTCCTCCCGACACAGCACGGTCACCGGGAGCGCCAGCAATACCTGTTCACGTACGATCGGGTCCAGATCGATCGTCTTTCCATCGAACGGTTCCGCGTCGACCTCGTCCAGCTCGAAGCTGGCCGCGACGTCGCCCTCGTCGTCGTCGTCCTTCGTCTGGCGGCGCCGGCGCGACGGTTTCGCGCTCGCCGCCGGCTCGTCTTCCTCCTCGTCGGGCTTCGGCGCCTCGCGCACCATGCGCAGCGAGAACTCCACCGGCACCGCGAGGGGAACGTCGGTCGTGCAGCGCCGGCAGGGGCAGGTGACCTGCGCCTCGAACGAGCCGCGCACGTGCACCTGGCCGCTCACCTTGCGGAACGAGGCCGACAGCGGCGTGGCCGAGACGAGCCGAAAGCCCTCGGACTCCGCGAGCGCGGCGTCGAGCACCTTCCGCTCGATGGGCTGGGTCAGCTCGAGGCCCGGCTCCTGAATTTCCTCAATCTTCACCAACATTTGCGGTCTCGGGCCCCAAAGGGGCGCGCTGCTTACCCCTCACGGAGGCCCAAAGTAAAGCCTGACGACGGAACGCGGTCGTGACGATGAGAGGCCCCACGTCACGGGTGCTTGCCGGTATGGTGGTCGGCGCGTGAGGGCGGGTCTCGTCACACTCGGGTTGGTCTTGTCGGCGCCGGTCCTGGCGCAGGTCGCGCCTCGCAACGACGCGCTGACGCGCGGCCAGCAGCAGGTCGACGAGGGCGACTTCGAAGACGCGGTGAAGACGCTCGAGGCAGGCATCGACGAACCCGACCTGACCGACGACCAGCTCGCCGAGCTCTACCGGCTTCTGGGCCTCGCGCACCTGTACCTGGGCAACGAAGACCGGGCGCGGGGCGCGTACGAGAAGCTCCTGCAGGCGCGGCCGGACTACGAGCTGCCCAGGGGCACGCCGCCGAAGATCCGCACCATCTACGGCCGCATCAAGGACGACATCCGCAAGCGGCGCGTGCGCCCCGTCACCCTCACCGTCGCGGGCGTACCGGAGCAGCGCCCCGCGCAGGCCGTCACCGTCGAGGCGCGCATCGACGACATGGCGCTCGGCGCCAAAGCCAAGCTCTTCTACCGGCGCTCGGGCGCACAGAACTACAGCTCCATCGACTTCCTGCGCGACCGCGGCGACCGCTCGCTCTACCGCGCCACCATTCCGGCGTTCGAGGTGCCCGAAGAGGCCGCCGCATACGATCTCGAGTACTACGTCGAGGTCGCCGACGCCGCCCAGCGCCGCCTCGCAGGCCGCGGAGACCCCTTCAGTCCGCTCACCTTCCGCGTGCTGGCGAAGGTGGTCGTCGACGAGGGCGAGAAGCCGAAGGCCTGGTACCAGAACCCGTGGGTCTGGGTCGGCATCGGCGCGGGCGCGGCCGCCGTCACCACCGGCGCGGTCATTCTCGCGACGCAGCGGCCCACCGGCACGCTGCCCATCACCATTCAGATTGAGGGCATGCCGTGAAGCGGGCGCTCGCGCTGGTGGCAGTGCTGACGACGGCGTGCGGGCCCCAGCCGGAGCCAGACGATGGGCCGCGGTTCGACGTGGAGCTGGTGGTGCAGCGCGCGCTGCTCGACAAGATCTCGGCCTTCCAGGTCGCGCTCGTCACCGACATCAACTCGGTGTCCGGCGGCGACTGCACGGCGATTCGGCAGACGTGCATTCGCGACCAGGTGCCCGCGAGCCGCTTCGTCGGGCTGCGCAACCCTGCCACCAATCGCACCGAGCCGGCGCGCGTCTTCCCCATCAACCTCGTCGCCGGCACGCCCAGCACCCAGGACGTCTCGTTGACCGAGGTGCCCCCGGGCCGGGGCTACGGCCTCATCGTCGAGGCCATCTCGAAGGACGGTCAGCGGCTGGCGGGCTCCGAGTGCACCTTCGTGCAGCAGCTCAACGCCGGCGCCAACCCGCGCGTGCTGATGCGCCTGCAGCAGTTCGATCCACCGAGGTCCTGCGACCCCCGCCTGCTGCAGTGAGCCTCAGCTCTTCTTCGCGCGCGCCTGCACCTTCGCGATGAGGGCCTCGATCTTCTTCCGATCGCCCGCGTTCAGGTTCACGAAGGACACGCCCATGCCGAGCTCCTTCGCGGTGACGATGTCTCCCTGACAGACGATCTCGACGGGCTCGCCGGGCAGCTCGAACTTGAGCGCGACGCGCGTGCCCACCGGCAGTGGAATGGTCTGCCCGAAGTACGCGCCGCCGACCGAGAGGTTCTGCGCGCGCTGGAAGTAGAGCTCGCCGTCGCGCGACGCTTCGATCCACAAGTCGACGGGGACGCGATCTTCCCTTCGCTTCTCTTTGCCGGTCGTCATGCGCGAGCGGCTTATGCCACGAGCCGAGTTGGGTTAGGAAGCCGCGCATGCCGCGCATCCTCATCGTCGAGGACGAGCAGGACCTCGCGTCGCTGCTCGAATACAACCTCAAGAACGAGGGCTTCGAGGTCGACGTCGCCCGCACCGGCGCGGCCGGCGTGACGCGGGCCAGGGCCTTCAAGCCCGACCTCGTGTTGCTCGACCTCATGCTGCCCGACATCGCGGGCACCGAGGTGGCGCGGCTGCTGCGCGAAGGCGAAGGCAAGCGGGTGTCGATCATCATGGTGACCGCCCGCGGCGAAGAGTCCGACCGGGTGAAGGGCCTCGAGCTCGGCGCCGACGACTACGTGGTCAAGCCCTTCTCGGTGAAGGAGCTGTTGCTGCGCATCCGCAACGTGCTGCGCCGCGAGACGAGCGAGATCAAGGTGCCTTCGGTGGGCACGCTGCGGCTCGCCGACATCGCGCTCGACGCCGAGCGCCACGAGGTCACCGTGCGGGGCCGGCCGGTCGTCCTCACCGCGCTCGAGTTCCGCCTGCTCAAGACCTTCCTCGAGCGGCCCGGCCGCGTGCAGACGCGCGAGACGCTCCTGTCGGACGTCTGGGGCATCGACGCAGAGATCACCACCCGCACCGTCGACACGCACATCAAGCGCCTGCGCGAGAAGCTGGGGCCGTCGGGCGACGTGATCGAGACGATTCGCGGCGTCGGCTACAAGCTCGTCGTTCCAGGCAAGTGACGCGCGTCGACGCCACAACGTTCGACGGTCGTTGCATGGCCGTCACACGGCTCTTGTAGGACGACGACTCATGTCAACGCGTCTGCTGGTGCTGTGGCCGCTCGGCGCCGCCCTCGGGGTCGCGCTCGCCGTGGCCGTGGCGACGAACACGGCGGCCGCCTCGGTCGTCGCGGGCGGTGCTACCCTGGTCTTCTCGGGCTTCGCTGGCCTCAGCATCAGCCGTCACTGGAAGCGCCGGGCCGACGCCTTCGCCGCCGCCGCGAAGGGCCTGCAGGTCGAGCCGCTCGCCGGAGAGCCCGACGCGCACGCGCCCAGCCAGCTGGCGAAGGAGGTGCAGACGACGGCCCAGAGCGCGGTCAAGCTGGCGCGCGACCTCGCGGTGCTGCGCGCCGTCATCGACGGCATGGCCGAGGGCGTGTGGGTGACGAACGAAGACGGCACCGTGCTCGAGCACAACGACGCCCTGAAGGAGCTCCTCTATTCGGGCACCGAGATCGTCGGCCACCGGCCGGTCGAGATCGTGCGCAGCGCCGAGCTGCAGCTCGCCGTCGAGAAGGCCTGCCGCGAGCACCAGCCGAGCCGCCTCGAGATCAACCTCGAGGGCGTGATGCCGCGCGTGCTGTCGATTCACGTCTCGCCGCTGGGGCACGACCTCGGCGGCAGCGCGGCCGTCTTCTTCGACGTCACCGACCTGCGGCGCCTCGAGAAGGTGCGCAAGGACTTCGTGGCCAACGTGAGCCACGAGCTGCGCACGCCGGTGACGGCCATTCGTGGCTACGCCGAGACGCTCCTGAGCGGCGCGCTCAGCGACCCCGCGACGGCGCCGAAGATGGTCGACATCATCCACCGGCAGTCCGAGCGGCTGTCGGAGCTGGTCGAAGATCTCCTCGAGCTGTCGCGCCTCGAGTCGAAGCAGCTCCAGCTCGCCGAGAAGCCGGTGAACCTGGCCGAGTCGGCGCAGCGCGCCTCCGAGGCGATCCGGCCCAAGGCGCGGCTGCGCAACACCACCGTCGAGCTGCAGGTGCCGCCCGGCCTCATCGCGCTGGCCGACCCCCGTGGCCTCGAGCAGGTGGTGCTCAACCTCGTCGACAACGCCGTGAAGTACACGCCGCCCAACGGGCACGTGTGGGTGACGGCCCGGCACGCCGACGGCGAGGTCGAGCTCATGGTGAAGGACGACGGCCCGGGCATCGAGGCCCGCCACCTGCCCCGCATCTTCGAGCGCTTCTACCGGGTCGACAAAGGGCGCTCGCGCGACATGGGCGGCACGGGCCTGGGGCTCTCGATCGTCAAGCACCTCGTCAACGCGATGAAGGGCGAGGTGCGCGTCGAGAGCGCGCCCGGCGCCGGGAGCACCTTCTACGTCACGCTCCCGGCGGCCCCCGCGCTGCCCGACGGCGTCGAGGCCGCTTCGGCGGCGGGCGAGGTGCCGGTCACCGCTGGGAATCAGGCCACCTCGGGGTAAGCTCGCGCGCACCTGATGCGCGTCGCAGTGCTCGCTGACATTCACGGCAACCTTCCAGCCTGTGAGGCCGTGCTGGAAGACATCAAGCGGCAGGCCCCTGACGCCATCGTCGCCGCGGGCGATCTCTGCCTGCGCGGAGCCTGGCCGAAAGAGACCTTCGACCTCCTCCACGACGCCTGCGACGCGCTGCTGATGGGGAACACCGACTGCTACCTCGCGGGCAACTACCTGTCGGGGGCGTACCGCGAGAAGGATCACTGGAAGACCGACCTCCTCGACTGGACGCGCGACCAGCTCGGCGCCGAGAAGACGGCCGCGCTCGGCCAGCTCGCCTTCTCGACGCGCTATTCGCCGCGCAAGGGGCAAGACCTGTTCGTCTGCCACGCCAACCCGCGCAACCTCGAAGACTCGCTCGAGCCCACGCTCGACGACCACACGGTGCGCAAGCTGCTCGGGAACCTCGACGCCACCGCGCTCGCGTTCGGGCACCTGCACTTCCCCTACCGGCGCCGGCTGGGCCGCCTGGTGATGGCCGACGTCGCCTCGGCGGGCATCCCGCGAGATGGAGATCTCCGCCCGGCGTGGGGCCTCTTCACGTGGACGCCGCGGGGCTGGCGCGTGCAGATCCGCCGGGTGCGGTACGCGGTGCGCCGCGCCACCAGCGGCCTGCACGAGCGCAAGGTGCCGGGCGCGTCGCTCCTCGTCCACAAGATGCTCGAGTGCCGCTACCGCCACCACGAGCTCATGGCGCAGGCCGCGCGGCGCCACTCGGGCCTGCCGCCCTACCTCAAGCCGCCGCCGGGCTCGCCCTCGTCGCTCAAGCCCGTGGGAGCGCCGCAGCCGGTGCTCCCGCCGCCGCCGGGCCTCGAGGCGCCGCCGCCGGGCCAGTCGACCCAGGCCGACGAGGCCGCCGACGACGCCATCGCCCACCTCAAGCTGCCGGAGCCCTCGGTGCCGGCCGAGACCGAAGCGAGCAGCACCGAGATCTCGGGCGAGCGCCTCGACCCCACGGCGCCCGACGGCGTCGTCGCCGCCCTCGAGTCGGACCACGCGGACGAGCCTCACGATGACGGGCCGCTGGCCGACGGCACGCCCGACGCCGGGCACCGCTGAAGGGCAGGCGCGTCACCTCCTTGTCACTCCGTGGCCATGCGCCCGTCGTGGCACGGGTCTAGGTGCACGCCTCATGACCACGATCCTCATCGTCGATGACGAAGCCGACCTCGCCAGCCTCGTGGAGTTCAACCTCAAGCAGGCCGGCCTCGACACGGCCGTCGCGTTGACGGGTGAGCAGGCGCTCCAGCTGGCGTCGCGGCAGAAGCCCGACCTCGTGCTGCTCGACCTCATGCTGCCCGACATCTCGGGGCGCGACGTCTGCCGCAAGCTGCGGGCGAACCCGCAGACGCGCGACGTGCCCATCGTGATGCTGACGGCCCGCGGCGAAGAGGCCGATCGGGTGCAGGGCTTCGAGGTGGGCGCCGACGACTACGTCACCAAGCCGTTCTCGCCCCGCGAGCTCGTGCTTCGGGTGAAGGCCATTCTGCGGCGCGCCGGCAGCGGCTCCACCCAGGAGCGCGTCGTGCTGGGGCCCCTCGAGCTCGACCTCGGCGCGCACCGGGCGTACGTGGGCGGCGGCGAGGTCGAGCTGACGGCGCTCGAGTTCAAGCTGCTGCACCACCTCATGTCGCGGCCGGGGCGCGTGCAGACGCGGGAGCAGCTCCTCTCGGACGTCTGGGGCATCACCAGCGCGCTCGAGACCCGCACCGTCGACACCCACGTGATGCGGCTGCGCGAGAAGCTCGGCGAGGCGCGTGACTTCGTCGAGACGGTGCGCGGCGTCGGCTACCGCATGGCGGACCCCGGCCGGGCCGAAGCGCACGCGTGAGCGGCACGGTGCCAGCGCGGCTGGGCGTCCTCGCGCTCCTCTCGTGGGCGATGTCGGCGAGCGCCGGCACCCTCACCATCAAGGGCTCGGACACGATGGTGGCGCTCTGCCAGCGCTGGGCGAGCGCGTTTCGTGACGCCAACCCCGGCGTGCGCGTGCAGGTGACCGGCGGTGGCTCGGGAACGGGCCTCTCGGCCCTGCTCGAGGGCTCGACCGACATCGCCATGAGCAGCCGCCCCATCGCGCCCATCGAGCTCGAGCGCCTCAAGCAGCGCACGGGCGTCGACCCCGTCGTCGTCGAGGTGGCCCGCGACGGCGTGACGTTCTTCGTCAACCCGGCCAACCCGGTACGGGCCCTCTCGGTCGCGCAGCTCGCCGGCCTCTTCTCGGGAGACGTGACGCGGTGGAGCCAGGTGGGCGGAGACGACCGACGCGTCATTCTCTACACGCGCGAGACGACCTCGGGCACCTCGGAGTTCGTGCGCGAACGCCTGCTGGGTGGGCTCGACTTCGCGCCCATCGCGCAGCCCCTGCCCGGCACCGGCGCGGTGGTCAACGCCGTCTCGCGGGAGCGGTTCGGCGTGGGCTTCGGGGGCGCGGCCTTCTCGCGGGGCGTGGTGCCGCTGCGGGTGCGGGTGGCCGACGACGAGGTCGCGCCGACGCCAGAGGCGGTGAAGAGCGGCCGGTACCCGTTCTCGCGCTCGCTCACGTTCGTGCTGGCGCGGCCGGCGGAAGGCGACACGAAGCGCTTCCTCGAGTGGATCGCCAGCGATGCTGGGCAGGCGCTCGTCGTCGCTGCCGGGTTCTTTCCGCTCCGGTGACCGATGCGTGAGCTCACCCAGCCAGCCGTCGCCGCACGCCCGGGCCCGCCCTCGGTGGACGCGCAGCGCCGCGCCGCCCGGTGGGATCTGCTGGTCGAGCTCGCCGTCACCGGTGCTGGCGTCGCGGGCATCGTGCTGCTCCTGCTGATGATCGTCTTCGTCGTGCGGGAAGCCCTGCCGCTGGTGCTGGACCCGGTCCAGCGTGAGCAGGCCAGCCTCGCGAAGCTCCTGTTGCCGCAGCCCTGGCGCGACGGCCACGCGCCGGCGCTGCTCTGGAACCCGACGTCGAAGGTGCCGAAGGTGAGCGTGTGGCCGCTCGTCATCGGCACCCTCAAGGTGACCGGCGTCGCGCTGGCCGTGGCGGCCCCAGCGGGCGTGGCCGCGGCCCTCTTCACCTCGGAGTTCGCGCCGAGCCGGCTGCGCACCTGGGTGAAGCCCACCATCGAGCTGCTCGCTGGCATTCCGTCGGTGGTGCTCGGCTCGTTCGCGCTCATGACGCTGGCGTCGGCGCTGCAGAGCGCCTTCGGCTTCGACTTCCGGCTGAACGCGCTGGTGGCGGGGCTGGCGATGTCGCTGGCGATCGTTCCCGTCATCTACACCCTGTCCGACGATGCGCTGCGGGCGGTGCCGCACACCTACCGGGAAGCGGCGCTGGCGCTGGGCGCGACGCGCTGGGAGACGGCCTTCCGGGTGGTGCTGCCGGCGGCGGCGCCAGGCGTGCTGGGCGCGCTCGTGCTGGGCGTGGGCCGCGCCGTGGGCGAGACGATGATCGTCCTCATGGCCTCGGGCAACGCCGCGCTGGTGTCGGCGAACCTGGCGGAGCCGACGCGCACGGTGTCGGCCACCATCGCGGCCGAGATGGGCGAGGTGGTGATGGGGTCGACGCACGCGTCGCTCCTGTTCCTGCTCGGGGCGATCCTGTTCGTCTTCAACCTGGTGCTGAACGTCACCGCGGGCGCGTGGGTGCGCGCGCGGCTGGCCCGTCGGGAAGGAGCGCCGTCGTGACGCTGGGCGCACGCTTCGCCCTGGGCCGCCTGTTCGAGCGGCTGACGGCGCTGGCCGCGGCGCTCATCGTCCTCGCGCTGGGCGTGGTGCTCGTCGACGTGCTGCGTGACGGCGTCGGCGTGGTGTCGTGGCGCTTCTTCGTCGACGAGCCCGGCGCCGGGCCGACCGAGGGCGGCATCTTCCCCGCGATCTTCGGCACGGTGGCGCTCACCCTGGTGATGACGATCATCGTCATGCCGCTCGGCGTCGGCGCCGCGCTGTACCTGCACGAGTACGCGTCACCGACCTCTCGCCTCGCCGGCCTCGCGCGCGCCGCGGTGCACCACCTCGCGGGGGTGCCGTCGATCGTCTACGGCCTCTTCGGCCTGGGCTTCTTCGTGCACGCGCTGGGCGGCGCGCTCGACGCGGCCACCGGCCAGGCGCTGAAGTGGGCCCAGCCCGGGCTGCTCTGGGCCGCGTGCACGCTGGCGGTGCTGACGCTCCCGACGGTGATCGTCGCGACCGAAGAGGCGCTGCGGGCCGTGCCCAGCGAGGTGCGGCTCGCCAGCCTCGCGCTCGGGGCCACGCGCGCGCAGACGCTCGGGCGGGTGGTGCTGCCGGCCGCGGCCCCCGGCATTCTCACGGCGGCGGTGCTGGCGGTCTCGCGCGGGGCGGGTGAAGTGGCGCCGGTGCTCCTCACCGGCGTGGCCTCGTGGCTGCCCGATCTGCCCGGCTCGTTGTCGTCGCAGTTCATGCACCTGGGCTTCCACGCCTACGTGCTGGCGACGCAGAGCCCCGACGTCGACGCGGCGCGCCCCGCCCTGGCGGGCACCGTCGCGGCGCTGCTGGTGCTCACCTTCCTCCTGAACCTCGTCGCCATCGTGCTGCGGGCGCGGCTGCGCCGTGGCATGGAGGCGAGCTGACCCATGGAGCCCGTGAAGGTCCGCATCGAAGGCCTCGAGGTGCACTACGCCAGCAAGCGCGCCCTCCATGGCGTGCACCTCGAGGTGAACACCAACGAGGTGCTGGCGCTCATCGGCCCGTCGGGCTGCGGCAAGTCGACGCTCCTGCGCGCGCTCAACCGGATGAACGAGGTGCTGCCGGGCGTGAAGCAGCGCGGCAGCATCACGCTCGAAGGCGACCGCATCGACCAGATGGACGTGGTCGAGCTGCGACGCCGGGTGGGCATGGTGTTCCAGCGCTCGAACCCCTTCGCCAAGTCGATCTTCGAGAACGTGGCCTTCGGCCTGCGCATCGCCGGCCTCACCAGCACGAGCGAGCTGGCCGGCCGGGTCGAGCAGAGCCTCGTGCAGGCCGCCCTGTGGGACGAGGTCAAGGATCGGCTCGGTGACTCGGCGCTCGCGCTCTCCGGAGGCCAGCAGCAGCGCCTCTGCATCGCCCGGGCGCTCGCAGTGCAGCCCGAGGTGGTGCTGATGGACGAGCCGGCGAGCGCCCTCGACCCCATCGCGACGGCCCGCATCGAGGAGCTCATTCACGAGCTGAAGACCCGCTACACGATCGTCATCGTCACCCACAACATGCAGCAGGCCGCCCGCGTGAGCGACCGCACCGCCTTCCTCTACATGGGCGAGCTCGTGGAGGTCGGCCGCACCGAGACGATCTTCACCAACCCCTCGATGAAGCGCACCGAGGACTACGTCACCGGCAAGTTCGGCTGATCGGCGCCAAAGCCGTCTACGCTCCCACCGATGCCCGGACACACGGACAAGGCCTTCGAGAGAGACCTGCAGACGCTGCGGGACAAGCTGCTGGCGATGGGCGCGCGCGCCGAGGCGATGATCGCCGAGAGCGTGCTGTGCCTCGCGGAGCGCGACAGCCGCCTGGGCAAGCACGTCATCGCCTCGGACGCCGAGGTGAACCGGCTCGAGGTCGAGGTCGACGACCTCTGCCGGCGGGTGCTTGCCCTCAGGCAGCCGGCCGCGAGCGACCTGCGCTTCATCACCACCGCGCTGAAGATCGTCACCGACCTCGAGCGGGTCGGAGACCTGGCCGTCAACATCGCGGAGCGCGCCATCGACCTGAACGACGCGCAGCCGATGCCCATCTATGGCGACCTGCCGCACCTCGCGCAGCTCGCGCAGACCCAGCTGAAGGACTCGCTCGACGCCTTCGTCGCGGGCGACGCGGCCAAGGCCGAGGCGCTCCTGGGCCGTGACGAGCTGCTCGACGCCCTCTTCCTCAAGCTGTTCAACGATCTGCTGCAGCTGATGATGGAAGACTCGAAGCACGTGCGCCGGGCGACCAACCTCGTCTTCGTCGCCAAGCACCTCGAGCGCATCGGCGACCATGCCCTGAACATCGCAGAGATGGTCATCTACATGGTCCGGGGCACCGACGTGCGGCACCCGCTGAGCCGGGAGCTGCACCGAGCCCACGCGAGCTGACTCGTCGACGGCCCGGCGGCGGAACGATCACGAACGGGTGACGGCGTGATCGACGCGTGACGAAGACGTTCGCGCGCCTTCACCGCGCCGATCGAGCGCTGACACGCGACGCCCGCAAGCTCTCTTCATCCCGGCTCAGGAGGTGCCTCGATGAACGGAGCAGCGCTCGTCTTCCTCACGGCGTCGATCGTCGGTGTGCTCGCCCTCACGGTGCAGGCCCTGGCGGTGCTGCGCGCGCGACGAACCCCCGTGCCCCGTCCGAAGGCGCCGACGGGCCTCTCGGTGCTCAAGCCGCTGTGCGGCCTCGACGAGGCGCTCGAGCAGAACCTCGAGCACTTCGCGCGAATGACGGGGCCGACGGTCGAGCTGCTGCTCGGCGTGAAGGACGTCGACGACCCGGCCTTCCAGGTGGCGCGTCGGGTGGCGCAGCGGTTTCCGGGCCACGTGCAGGTCGTGGTGCAGCGCGGCGCTCCGGTGATGAACCCCAAGGTGAACCAGCTCGTCACGCTCGCGAAGGCGGCTCGCTTCGAGCTGCTGATGGTGTCGGACTCGAACGCGTGGCTCGACCCCGAGGCGCTCGACGAGGTGCGAGCCCACTTCGACGACCCGACGGTCGGGTGCGTGGCGAACCCCGTCAGCGGACGGGGCCACGAGTCGGTCGGCGCGCTGATAGACAACCTGCACCTCGCGGCGGGCATCGGCGCCGGCCAGCTCGCCGCCAAGCGGCTGGTCGACGTCGACCTCGTGGTGGGCAAGTCGATGACGCTCAAGCGCGACGTGCTCGAGTCGATGGGTGGGTTCGCGGCGTTCGGAGACTACGCCGCCGAGGACTTCGCCATCGCGCAGGCGGTCCGTCACCAGGGGCTCCGCAACGTCATCGCCTCGAACCCCGTCTGGAACGTCGCGGTGCGGCGCTCGGTGCGCTCGTTCTTCGAGCGCTATCGCCGGTGGGCGGTGCTGCAGCGCACGGGCGTCAGCCTGCCGGTGTCACTCGCGCACGGCCTGGTGAACCCGTGGCCGCTGTCCCTCATCGGCTGGGCGCTCGCGCCGTCGCCCGAGGCAGCGCTGGTGTCCGTCGCGGTGCTGAGCGCGCGCCTCGGGCTCGACCTGCTCGCGGCGCACCTCATGCAATTCTCACCCGTGACGCCAGCGACGGCGCTGCTGGTGCCGATGAAGGACGTGCTCCTGTTCCTCGCGTGGGTCGAGGCGCTCTTCCGCCGCAGCATTCTGTGGCGAGGCAACCGGCTCGAGGTCGAGCCCGGCGGCAAGCTGGTGCGCCCACGCCTCACGGGCCTGGCGCCCGAGGGGGCACGATGAGCTCCACGTCCGTCGCGCCGCCCGCGCGCCGCCTGCTCGAACGCGTCGAGTGGACCGTCTCGGTGGCCCTCGTCGCGGCAGCGGTGGCAGCGGTGCGGCTCGGGTCACGGCTTGCTTCGAGGTGAACCGGCCATGACGACGCTCGCGCATCTCTCCGATCTGCACCTCGGGCACGCCCCGGGCGTCGAGCGCCGGCTCGGCCTGGTGGTCGACGCGGCTCGGAGCGCCGACGTCGTGCTGGTGACGGGCGACCTCACGGAGGGCGGCCGCGATGACGAGCTGGCCGTGTTTCGGGCCTGCTGCGCGCCGCTGGGGGACCGCCTGGTGGTCCTCCCGGGCAACCACGATCGCTGCGGAGACGACGTCGGTTCGCGCCTGATGGACGGTGCGCGTGTCGACGTGGTTCGCCGGCCGGGCTGCACCATCGTGCGCATCGACTCCACGGCGCCGCACAACAAGGTCTTCTGGCTGAGCCACGGGCGGCTGTGCGAGCGCGTGCTGGCCCAGGTCGAGGCGGCGCTCTCCCAGGCGCCCAGCGACGAGCTGGTCGTCGTCGCCCTGCATCACCACCTGGTGCCCCTCCCCGCAGAGGGCTTCTGGGAGCACGTCTCGGAGCTGCTCTTCCTGCCGAACCACACGGAACTCGGCCTCGGGCGCGAGCTGCTGAAGGTGGTGCGGGGCCGGGCCGATCTCGTCCTCCACGGGCACCGGCACGTGCCCCGGCAGTTCGTCATCGACGCCGAGGGGGCCCGGCCCCTGCGCGTGTACAACGCGGGCAGCACCACCGGGTTGGGCGCGTTCCGCACCTTCCACTTCGATGGCCCGAAGCTGATGCAAGCCCCACAGTGGACGCACGTGGTGCCAGGTCCCCGCCCCGGCTGGCACGTCCAGCACGTCGCCCCGCTCGCCCTCACGCTGGCCTGAGGCCTTCACCTCGCAGCGGCCTCTGCACCGGTGACGCCGTTCGCGAACTGGTCGTCCTCGCCGTGCGTCAGCGCTGAAAGTCCACCACGACGACGGGAGCCGCACCTGGCCGCGCTGGCTCACGATGCAGCCGTCGACGTCGATGCGGAAGGCGCCGGCTCGTCGACCGTCTCGTTCCGGCAGTCCAACCCCTAGCGCCATCGTGCGCAGTCGACGTCGATGTGGAAGGCGCCGGCTCGTCGTCCTGCAGCTCACGGTGCCCCGTCTGGCGAGACGTCGCCAGCTCGCCAGACGGGATCGTGTCGGCGCCGGTCGCCGGGCGGGTCGACCGCATCGAACTCGACCGCCCCGAGCCGCGCTGCGTGAAGCGAGTTCGTCCCGGCGTGCGCGAGGGTGACGTCGGCTCGAGGACGCATGACGCCCCGGGCCACGCCATCACGGCCCAGCACGGCGCGCTCGCCGCGCACCCGGCCGATGCTCCCCCCCCCGCGCCCTCGCGTACGACGGCATCGGCGTCGGCGCTCGCCGCGTCACGGGGCCGATGACTGGGCTGCGCGAGGCGGCTCCGGTGGTGACTTGCGTGGCCACACGTGTTTGACGCCGCGCCATGGTCGCGCGCCGCGCCACGGCTCCGGAGCACCTCGCCCTCGCGCTCTTCGCGGTCGCAGCGTGGATCGTGCGCAGCTCTCCGTACTTCCGCGCGACCGGCGTGCTCGGGTGGACGGTCGACTATGACGAGGGCGTCTATCTGTCGGCGTCGAAGTTCCTGGTGCAGGGCGTGCTGCCCTGGCGCGACTTCGTCTTCGTTCACCCGCCTGGTGTTCCGCTGCTGCTGTCGTTCGCCACCGTGTGGGACATCACGGCCTCGCGCGCGCTCGAGCTCGCCCGCTGGGGCGTGACCGTCGTGGGCGCCCTCGATGTGTGGCTCGCCGCGCTCCTCGTGCGACGCCACGCCGGGCTCGTCGGCGCGTGCGTGACCGCGGGGCTGCTGACGGTGTGGCCCGAGGTCGTCGCCTGCGATCGCGGCGTACACCTCGAGCCCTTCCTGACGCTCGCGTGCCTCGGCGCGCTGTGGTTCCTCGACGACGAGCGGCCCCGCGTGCTCTCCGCCGGGGCCACCTTCGGCCTGGCCGTGCTCGTCAAGTCCTGGGCGGTGGTGTGGCTCGCTGCGTGGCTGTTCTCGCGGGGCCGACGCGCG
Source organism: Myxococcaceae bacterium (assembly GCA_025459425.1). Classification (GTDB taxonomy): domain Bacteria; phylum Myxococcota; class Myxococcia; order Myxococcales; family Myxococcaceae; genus Xiheimicrobium. The sequence continues at coordinate 14,202 of JALOQF010000091.1, forward strand.
TTGCCCGGGCTCGCCGTGGCGGCGGTCGTCGGCCTGGCGGGGTTCGTACCCGTGCTGCTCGTCGCCCGCGACGCGCTCGAGCAGCTCGCCTGGTTTCACCTGTGGCGACCACCCGATGGAGATCTCGGGATCGTGCCGCGGCTCACCGAGATATTCCTCAACCGGTCGGTGTTGCCGCTGGCGTTGCTGGTGGCGGGGCTTCCAGTCTTCTGGTGGCGGCGGGCCGATGTCTTCACGCGGCACCTGATCCTCGTGGCGGCGCTGCTCGTGGCGGCGTTCGTGTCGGCGGCGGCGTTCTGGAACCAGTACGACGCCCACCTCGCGTTCCCGGTCGCGCTGCTGTGCGGCGTCGCCGTGCAGGGCTGGGTCGACCGTGCGCCGACGTGGGCCCGGAGCGCGGGCGTGGCGCTCCTCGCCGGCGTGCTCGCCGGTGGCCCCGGCCTCGCGTGGGTGCTCGACCGTCGGCGCGACAGAGACGATGAGCAGGCGGAGCGCGTGCGGCTCCTCCGGGCGCAGCCGCCGGGCCCCGTCTGTGCGTTCGAGGTGAACGAGCTGCTGATGGCCGATCGCTGGCCGCCGACGCTCGTCGGCACCCGCACGCTCGTCGACCCCTACGGCCAGATGCTCCTCGAAGCGACCCGCGATGGAGCGCGCTTCAGCTCGGCCACCGAGGCATTTCGGAGCGAGGCCTCGCAACGCACCGTGCGCGCCCAGTTCGCGGCGTGTCCCCGGTGGTTGTTGGGGTGGCGCGGGAGGTGGCAGCTGAACGACGCGACGAGGGCCAGCCTTCCCCTCGAACGACAGGTCGACCCGTTGCCCTGAACCGCGGGGCCCCGCGAGCTTCCAACGGCCCGGAGCGAGCGCCTTCGGAGCGCCTGCCTCGCGCGCGAGCTCGACGATGACGCCTCGGAATTTGCGCGGGCGAGACGGACGCGGTCGGTGCGCTGCGGCAGCCTCGAAGGTCGCGGTGGAGCTGGGCGCTACGACGCCACCCGCACGCAGAGGTTCGGCCTCGTGAGCACCAGCTCGACGGCGTCTCCTCGCGATCCGGCGCGACTCGGCAGCGCGGTACGAGTTGGGCCCCGTGACGCGCGGCGCCCACGCCGGCGCGCGAGCCCCTTCACGAGGTGACGAGCAGGGCGCGGGCGAACACCTCGCGGAACAAGCCCACCTCGTGCGCCACGTCCCACAGCTCGAGGTCCACCGCCTGGCGCGCCTTCACCTTGAGGAACACCGCGTTCCCACGCGAGGCGAGCTGGAGCTTCTGCACCGGCTGGTGGTGGCTCCGGTCGAGCGCATCGGCGACACGCAACAGCGTCGCGCACTTGCGCACCATGCGGGCCTCGGCGGGGGTGAAGGGCTTCATCAGCTCGTGCGCGAGCTCGGGCTTCGAGCGGCGATGGAAGCGCGCGATGGTGGCCACCAGCTGGCGCTCGCGGTCGGACAGCCCCGGGAGGTCGACGTTGCTGATGAGGTAGTACGCGTGCTTGTGGTGACGCTGGTAGTTCACCGCGTGCCCGACGTCGTGGAGCAGCGCCGCGGCCTCGAGGTACGGGCGCGCCGACGCCGGGAGCTTGTGCACCGCGGCCAGCCCATCGAAGAGCGCCAGCGACAGCTTCGCCACCTGCCGCGCGTGGGCCTCGCCGAAGCCGAACCGGCGACCGACCGCCAGGGCCGCGTCAGCCAGGGAGTGATCGCCCACTTCCTGCTTCTTGCGGCGCACGAGATCGACCAGCACGCCCTCGCGCAGGCCACGATCGACCGCGGTGATGCTCTGCACCTTGAGGTGCTTCATCACCGACTCGAGAATGACGGCGCCCGCGGTGATGATGTCGGCCCGCCTCGGGTCGAAGCGCTTGCGGCGCTTCTCGAGGTCGAGGTCGGCGAGCTCTTCGACGGTGCGCGAGATCTCGAGCAGGCTCGCGTGGCCCACGCCCTCGCTGCGCGCGTAGGCGACGATGGCGCCGATGGTGCCCGACGAGCCGAGCGCCGAGGTGGGCAACCCGCGAATGCCGTAGGGAATCGACTCCTCCATCAGCTCGCGGGCGAAGGAGCGCATGAGCGTCAGCTTCCGCTTCGGCACCGTGCCGCGAACGTCGAACAGCTCGGTCATGCGCACCGCGCCGATGTCGACGCTCCACAAGTCCTTCGGCTGCTCGCCCTCGGCGAAGATGATCTCGGTGCTGCCGCCGCCGAGGTCGATGCAGACCGACTTCTGGTGCTCGGGCTTGCCGGTGAGGACCCCGAGGCAGATGAGGCGGGCCTCTTCACGGCCCGAGATGACCTCGAGGGTCAGCCCCGCGTCGCGCTTCACCCGGCGAACGATCTCGTCGCGGTTCTTTGCTTCACGCAGCGCGCTGGTGGCCACCGCACGAACCTGGGCCCCGTGACGCTTGCAGACCGACGCGTACCGCCGGAGCGTCGCCACCAGCCGGCCCGCGACGTCCTTCGCGATGACGCCGGTGGTGAAGAGCCCCTCACCGGGCCGAACGGGGTCTCGCTCGGTGTGCAACGTCTCGAGCGATCCATCGGGGAGCGCGCGCGCCAGCTCGAGCCGCACCGCGTTGGTGCCGACGTCGATGGCGGCCAGCACCTCTCCGCCCGCATCCAGTGGTCTTCGGGAAGGCATGCAGCCGCGCCACCCTATCCCGCCGGGAAGCGGCTGCCAGCGGTTTGGGTCGCTACAAGGCTGTGACCGTGCGGTGTCGCGTTTGGCCCACCCCGGCAACCGTGCTTTGACCGGTCATCAGGAGCCCACCATGGTCGACCCGTCCGATCGACACCTCTTCATCAACCGCGAGCTCTCCTGGCTGGCCTTCAACGACCGCGTGCTGGCCGAGGCGCGCAACGCCACGCTGCCGCTCCACGAGCGCATCAAGTTCCTGTCGATCGTCTCGGGCAACCTCGACGAGTTCTTCATGGTGCGCGTCGCCGGCCTGAAGCAGCAGCTCTCGGGCGGTGTCGCCGAGCTGCCGGCCGACGGCATGATGCCGCACGAACAGCTGGCCGCGATCTCGGAGCGGGCGCACCTGATGGTCACCGAGCAGTACCGGGTGTGGGCGCGCGAGATCGTGCCGCTCCTGAGCGCGAACGGGTTTCAGCTGCTCACGCGCGACAACCTCTCGGCGGAGCAGAAGAACGCCGCGCGACAGGCCTTCCAGGCGCAGGTCTTCCCCGCGCTGACGCCGCTGGCCGTCGACCCCGGGCACCCGTTCCCGCACCTCCGCAACAAGTCGCTGAACATCGCCATGGTGGTGCGGCGCAACGAGCGCCGCCGGAAGAAGGACGCGGCCGAGTCGTCCTTCGCGGTGGTGCAGGTGCCGTCGGTGCTCCCGCGGCTGGTGGCGATGCCCTCGACGAATGGGGGCCAGGCGTTCCTGCTGCTCGAGGAGCTCATCTCGCTGCACGCAGCCGATCTCTTCCCCGGGTTCGCCGTCGAACAGACCTGTGCCTTCCGCCTGACCCGCAACTGGGACATCGACGTCGACGAGGAAGAGTCGATCGACCTGCTGGCCTCGATTCAACAGGAGCTGCGGCGGCGCGATCGTGGCGCGGCGGTGCGCCTCGAGCTCGACGAGACGGCCTCGGCGGCGCTCGAGGCACAGCTCACCTCGGCGCTCAAGCTCACGCCCGCCGACGTGTACCGGGTGCAGGGCCCGCTCCAGCTGTCGGATCTCACCGCGCTCGGAGACGCCGACGCCCGGCCCGAGAACAAGGTCGAGCCCTTCGTGCCCGCGCTGCCGGCCTTCATGAAGGACGAGAGCATCTTCACGGCCATCGCCCAGCGCGATCTGCTGGTGCACCACCCGTACGAGTCCTTCGACCCGGTGGTGCGCTTCCTCGAAGAAGCCGCCGACGACCCGAACGTGCTGGCCATCAAGCAGACGCTCTACCGCACCACCGGTGACAGCCCCGTGGGCCGCTCGCTCGTGCGCGCGTCGGAGAACGGCAAACAGGTCGCCGTGCTGGTCGAGCTCAAGGCCCGCCTCGACGAGGCCAACAACATCGCCTGGGCGCGCCGCATGGAGGACAACGGCGTGCACGTCGTCTACGGCCTCATCGGGCTGAAGACGCACTGCAAGGTGACGCTGGTGGTGCGCCGCGAGGGCAACGGCATTCGCCGCTACGTGCACCTCGGCACCGGTAACTACAACCCGGCGACGGCGCGGCTCTACACCGACATCTCGCTCTTCACGGCCCGGTCCGAGATCGCCGACGACGTCACCGCGCTCTTCAACCTGCTGACCGGCTACTCGACGCAGCCGAACTGGAAGCGGCTCGCGGTGGCGCCGAACACGCTGCAGACGAAGGTGCTCGAGCTCATCGAGCGCGAGACGGTGAAGGCCCGCAAGGGGGAGCCCGCGCGGATCCAGGCGAAGATGAACGCGCTGGTCGACCCCGTCACCATCCGGGCGCTGTACCAGGCGAGCCAGGCGGGCGTGGAGATCGACCTGCTCGTGCGCGGCATCTGCTGCCTGCGACCCGGCGTGCCGGGCTTGAGCGAGCGCATTCGGGTCATCTCGGTCGTCGACCGGTTCCTCGAGCACGCGCGCGTCTTCGCCTTCGGCACCGGCGCTTCGACCGACGTCTTCATCTCGTCCGCCGACTGGATGCCGCGCAACTTCCACCGGCGCGTCGAGGTGATGGCGCCCGTCGAGGACCCGGCCCTGCGCGCACGCCTCCTCGACGAGGTCATCGGCATGGGCCTGAAGGACAACGTCAAGGCCCGGCAGCTCCAGCCCGACGGCAGCTACCTGCCCCGCCCTCTCGCCCTCGACGGCCAGACGGTGCGCAGCCAGATGCAGCTGCTCGAGCTGGTTCGCCGGCAGGCCACGCCAGTCGCGACCGAGCCGGTGCTCCGGCACGTCGCTTCGCCCCTCGACAAGCCCGAACCCCGCGCCACCCCTGGCACCATCACCGCGGCCTGACGCACGAGGTCGCGGCGACCCTCCCAGGCAGGCCACATGACTTCGGCCCCATGGCGGTGGTACAGCCGGGCGCTTAGACTGGCAGCACCAGCAAGAAGGAGCGGCACCATGGGTGGTCTTCGCGGTTGGGAAATTCTGCTGATCGTCCTGGTGATCGTCCTCCTCTTCGGGGCGTCGCGCCTGCCGCAGCTCGGCTCCTCCATCGGGTCCTTCGTGAAGAACCTGAAGAAGGGCCTGTCGGGCGAGGCCGAGGCCGAAGACAAGAAGCTCACCGACGCCAGCGGCCAGCAGGTGCCGTCCAACGACAAGGCCGCGCACAAGCAGGGCTGAGGCCCCGAGCGCGGTCAGTCCTTCGCCCCCTCGTAGAGCGCGTCGAGCTCGGCCTTGTAGCGGGCCGTCACCACCTTCCGCTTCACCTTGAGCGTGGGCGTCAGCTCGCCCGTCTCCTGCGAGAAGTCCTGCGGCACCAGGTGCACCTTCTTCAGCGTCGCGTAGGGCGGCTGCTCCGCGTTCACCGTGGCGAGCGCGGCCTTCACGGCGTCGATCACCTCCGGCCGCTTCACGAGCTCGGCGTAGCTGCCCACCGACACGCCCTTCTCGGCGAGCAGCTTGCGCGCGTGCTCCTCGTTCACCGCGACGAGCACCGTGAGGTAGGGCCGCATGTCTCCGTGCACCATCGAGTTCGACACGATGGGGAACGTCTTGAGCGCGTTCTCGAGGTTCTGCGGCGCGCAGTACTTGCCGCCTGACGTCTTGATGAGGTCCTTCTTGCGGTCGGTGATGCGCACGAAGCCGTTCGCGTCGATCTCGCCGATGTCGCCGGTGTGGAAGAAGCCGTCGCTCCGCAGCACCTCGGCCG